>CAVWKL010000306.1:0-5070 GCA_963755075.1 uncultured Alphaproteobacteria bacterium | reverse complement strand
AAAAAAAATCGCGCGGCACGACGTCCTGGCGCTTGGCGAGCTGGATCTGGAAACACCATGTGGCCGTCGACGCGGAACGCGATCTCCGAGCCGGCGAGATAGAATTCCCACATGCGGCAGAACCGCTCGTCGTAGAGCGCCTTCGCCTCCTCGCGGTGCGCGAGGAACCGCTCGCGCCAGGCCCTCAGCGTTTCGGCGTAGTGCAGCCGCAGGATTTCGATGTCGGTGACGAAGAGCCCGCGTCGCTCGATCGCCGGCGAGCACTTCCGACAGCGCCGGGATGTAGCCGCCGGGGAAGATGTATTTCTCGATCCACGGATTGGTGGCGCCCGGCCGGTCGCTGCGCCCGATCGCGTGCAGCAGCATGACGCCGTCGTCCTTCGAGCAGGCGGCGCACCTTGTCGAAATATTCGTCGAAGTCGGCGACGCCGACATGCTCGAACATGCCGACCGAGACGATGCGGTCGAACGGCCCCTCGACGTCGCGATAGTCCTGCAAGCGGAAGTCGACCCGGTCGCCCAGGCCGCGTTCGCGCGCGCGCGCTGCGCGGCGACCGCGAATTGCTCTTGCGACAGGGTGACGCCGGTGACGCTGCGCGCCGGCGACTTCGGCGAGATAGAGCGCCATGCCGCCCAAGCCGCAGCCGATGTCGAGCACGCGATGCCGCTCGTCGATCAGCAGCTTGGCGGCGAGATGCCGCTTCTTGGCGAGTTGCGCCTCCTCCAGCGCCTGCCCCTGGCGCTCGAAATAGGCGCAGGAATATTGCCGGTCGGCGTCGAGGAAGAGGCGATAGATCCGTCGGTCGAGATCGTAATGGCGGGCGACGTTGAGCCGAGCGCGGGCGCGATCGTTGCGCTGGTGGAAGCGACGCAGCAAGATGCGCGCCTCGTTCAACAGCCCCGCCCAAGCCAGCCCCGCGTAGGAGCCGAGGTTGCTCGCCCCGAGAGTGAGGAGGTCGTAGAGGTCGCCGTGGGTGACGATCAGGCGGCCGTCCATGAAGAGTTCCCCGATCGCCAGCTCGGGATTGAGGGTCATTTCGCGCTCGGCGGCGCGGTCGGCGAGCCGCACGGCGAGCCTCGGCCCGGCCCCATCGCCGAACACCCGTACGACGCCGTCGCAAGTTTCGACCTCGAGATGGCCGTGACGAACCAATTTGGTCAGGAAGAACGCGAGGAACTTGGTCATGCAACGCCTCCGGCGGAACGAGCCTGGGCGCCAAGGCCCAACAGGCCACCGAACAATGGTTAAAAAGTCTACGCAGGAAATCCTTGGATTTCAACATTCCCCACGAGGCCGCGTCGGAAATCTGTGCGCGCGCCGTCCGCGCGCCGTCCGCGCCTCGTCATTGACAAGGCCGGCGGCGGCGCCTATCTCAGCGCGCGATCTATCCCGAGGCGCGAAAATGACGCAATCGCCGTCTTTTTTCGCGCTTTTGTCGTCGTCATCGCCTGATCTGCCGGGCGGCTTTCCGCGAGGAGTATCCTGGCAACGCCTCGAGAAGGGCGCCGCTCGGGGCGTTGCGGTCGATGGGATCGGCGAAAGCGTTGCGGGGTCTGAAAGGTCGGACATGCTCGGCTCTTACTTGAAGAAGGTGTTCGGCTCCGCAAACGATCGGCGTCTGAAGGGCTATCGGCCGATGGTCGCCGCCATCAACGCCTTGGAGCCGGAATTCGCCGCGTTGAACGACGAACAGTTGCGCGGCAAGACCGAGGAATTCCGAGCTGCGCTGGCCGCCGGCAAGTCCCTCGACGACCTCGCCGCGCCGGCGTTCGCGGCGGTGCGCGAGGCGGCCAAGCGCACCCTCAAGCAGCGCCACTTCGACGTCCAGCTCATCGGCGGGATGGTGCTGCACGAGGGCGCGATCGCCGAAATGCGCACCGGCGAGGGCAAGACGCTGGTGGCGACGCTGGCGACCTATCTGAACGCGCTCGCCGGCAAGGGCGTGCACATCGTCACGGTCAACGATTACCTCGCCCGCCGCGACTCCGAATGGATGGGGCAGATTTACAAGTTCCTCGGCATGCGAGTGGGGGTGATCGTCCACGGCCTCGACGACGAGGAGCGCCGGCAGGCCTACGCCGCCGATATCACCTACGGCACCAACAACGAGTTCGGCTTCGACTATCTGCGCGACAACATGAAGTACGACATGTCGCAGATGGTCCAGCGCGGGCACAGCTTCGCCATCGTCGACGAAGTCGATTCGATCCTGGTCGACGAGGCGCGCACGCCGCTGATCATTTCCGGTCCGTCCGAGGATCGCTCGGGCCTCTACGTCGGCGTCAACGCCTTCATCCCGCAATTGAAGCGCGAGGACTTCGAGATCGACGAGAAACAGCGCACCGTCAATCTGACCGATACCGGCAACGAGCACGTCGAAGCGCTGCTGCGCGCGGCCGGGCTGATGAAGGACGGATCGCTTTACGAGGCGGCCAACGCGACCCTCGTCCACCACGTCAATCAGGCCTTGCGCGCGCACAAGCTGTTCCAGCGCGACAAGGACTATATCGTGCGCAACGACGAGGTCGTCATCGTCGACGAATTCACCGGCCGCATGATGCCGGGCCGGCGCTACTCCGAAGGCCTGCATCAGGCGCTCGAGGCCAAGGAGAGCGTTACGGTTCAGCCGGAGAACGTCACCCTCGCCTCAATTACGTTCCAGAACTATTTCCGCCTTTACAGCAAGCTCGCGGGCATGACCGGCACCGCGTTGACCGAGGCCGACGAGTTCGCCGAAATTTACAAGCTGGTCGTCGTCGAAATCCCGACCCATCGGCCGATCGACCGTCTCGACGAGGACGACGAGGTCTATCGCACCAACGAAGAGAAGCTGCGCGCGGTGGTGCGCGAGATCGAAGACGCCAACGCCAAGATGCAGCCGATGCTGGTCGGCACGACCTCGATCGAGAAGTCGGAGCACCTGGCCGAAGTCCTCGAACGCCGCGGCTACAAGAAAATCGACTTCACCGGACCGAACGCGATGATCGCGCTCTATGCGGCGGCGCGCGTCGGCAAGCCGTCGAAGAACTTCGCCGTCCTCAACGCGCGCCACCACGAGCAGGAGGCGTTCATCGTGGCGGAAGCGGGCGTTCCCGGCGCGATCACCATCGCCACCAATATGGCCGGCCGCGGCACCGACATTCAGCTCGGCGGCAACGTCGAGATGCGGGTCAAGCAGGAGCTCGACCCGGCGGCCTCGCAAGAGGAGCGCGACGCCAAGGAGGCCGCCGTCCGCGCCGAGGTCGAAGTCTTCAAGCAAAAGGCGATCGAGGCCGGCGGGCTCTACATCGTCGGCACCGAGCGTCACGAGAGCCGGCGCATCGACAATCAGCTGCGCGGCCGCTCCGGGCGCCAGGGCGATCCCGGCCGCTCGAAGTTCTTCCTGTCGCTGCAGGACGACCTGATGCGCATTTTCGGCTCCGAGCGCATGGACGCGATGCTCAAGCGCCTCGGCCTCAAGGAGGACGAGGCGATCGTCCATCCCTGGATCAACAAGGCCTTGGAGAAGGCCCAGCAGAAGGTCGAAGCGCGCAACTTCGACATTCGCAAGAACATTCTCAAGTTCGACAACGTGATGAACGACCAGCGCAAGGTCATCTTCGAGGACCGGCGCAAGATGATGGCGACCGAATCGCTCGAGGCGACGATCTCCGACATGCGCACCAACGTCATCGACGATCTCATCGCCAAGCACATTCCGCCCGACGCCTATCCCGAGGCCTGGGACATCGCCGGGCTGAAGCAGGAGGTCGCCGCCAAGCTCAATCTCGATCTGCCGGTCGAGGACTGGGCGAAGGAAGAGGGCATCGCCGACGAGGAAATGGCCGAGCGCCTGTGTAAGGCCGCCGACGCGGCCTACGCCGAGCGCGTCGAGCGCAACACGCCGGAGGCGATGCGCTACGTCGAAAAACAAGTCATCCTGCAGTCGCTCGATCACCTCTGGCGCGAGCATCTGGTCACGCTCGACCACCTGCGCCAGGTCATCGGCTGGCGCGGCATGGCCCAGCGCGACCCGCTCAACGAGTATAAGTCGGAAGCCTTCGAGCTCTTCCGCGCCCTGATCATACAATGGCACGAGGCGGTGATTGCGCAGATGATGCGGGTGGAGGTGCGCTTCCAGGCGCCCGAACCGCCGCCCCCGCCGATGCAGTTTCAGCACCTGGATCCGCGCACCGGCGAGAACGAGCCGCCGTTCGGCCAGATCGCCGAACCGCTCGAGGCCGGCCCCTATTCGGCCGTCGCGGTCGCGGCGGCCGCGGCGCCGGCGCTCGGCGGGGTGGCCGAGCGCGATCCGGCCAATCCGGCGACCTGGGGCAAGATCGGCCGCAACGAGCCGTGTCCCTGCGGCTCGGGCAAGAAGTTCAAGCATTGCCACGGCCAATTGGCCTGACGCCGCTTAGCGCGCTCGAGGCCGCAACGACGCGGGCCGAGGCGCTGCGCGCCCTCACGCGCGCGCTCAGCCAAATCGCCGACGACCCCGGCCGCGAAGCGCGGCTGCTGCTCGCCGCCGCCGCCGGCCTGAAGGCGAGCGACCTCATCGCCGCCCCCGAAGCCGCGCTCGGCGTCTCGGCCGGCCGCGTGCGCGAATTCGCCGCGCGCCGCGCCGCCGGCGAGCCGCTCTCGCGCATCGCCGGCCGGCGCGAATTCTGGAATCTCTCGCTCGCCATCTCGCCCGAGGCGCTCGACCCGCGCCCGGAAACCGAGACGATTGTCGAAGCCGCGCTGGCGAGGTTCGCCGGGCGGCGCGGCGAAGCGCTCCGCGCGCTCGATCTCGGCGTCGGTTCGGGCGCGCTCCTCTGCGCCCTCTTGAGCGAATTCCCCGCCGCGCGCGGGCTCGGCGTCGACCTCAGCCAAGGCGCGACGAACCTCGCGCGCGCCAACCTCGCGGCGCTCGGCCTGATGAGCCGCGCCGAAATCCGCCTCGGCGATTGGGGCGCGGGGCTTGCGGGCCCGTTCGACCTGATCGTCGCCAATCCGCCCTATATCCGCAGCGGCGACATCGCCGACCTTCCCCTGGAGGTGCGCGACCACGACCCGCGCCTGGCGCTCGACGGCGGCGCGGACGGGCT
>CAVWKL010000305.1:0-13564 GCA_963755075.1 uncultured Alphaproteobacteria bacterium | reverse complement strand
ATCGTCACCTACGCCGCCTCGGCGCCGGGGATGACGGTCGAGCAATTGTCCTGGTTCATCGACGACGTGGTCGCGCGCGATCTGCAGGGCGTCAAAGGCGTCGGCGAGGTGAGGCGCAGCGGCGGCGTCGATCGCGAAATCCGCGTTTCGCTCGACCCGGAAAAGCTGCTCGCGCTCGGCGTGACCGCGGCAGCCGTCAACGCCGAGGTGCGCGCCGACAATATCGACCTCGGCGGTGGGCGCGGCGAGATCGCCGGTCAGGAACAGGCGATCCGCACCCTCGCCGGCGCGCGCTCGGTCAGCGATCTCGCCGCCTTGCCGATCGCGCTGCCGGGCGGGCGCAAGGTCAGGCTCGACGAACTGGGAACGGTCGCCGACGGCGCCGCCGAGCCGCGCACCTTCGCGCGGCTGTTCGACGAGCCGATCGTCGCCTTCGGCGTCACCCGCGCCAAGGGCGCAAGCGACGTCACCGTCGACCGCCTCATCGCCGAGCGGCTGGCGCGCATTCACGCCGACCACCCGGAAGCAGCCTTCACCAAGGTCGACACCCAGGTCGACAACGAGCTCGGCAATTATTCCTCGACGATGGAGACCCTGATCGAAGGCGCCCTGCTCGCGGTCGTCGTCGTGCTGGTCTTCCTGCGCGATGTGCGCGCGACATTGGTCACCGCGGTCGCCCTGCCGCTGTCGATCATTCCGACGTACTGGGCGATGGACGCGATCGGCTTCTCGCTCAATCTCGTCAGCCTGCTCGCCATCACGCTGGTGACCGGCATTCTCGTCGACGACGCGATCGTCGAGATCGAGAACATCGTGCGCCACATGCGCATGGGCAAGTCGGCCTATCGCGCCGCGCTCGAGGCCGCCGACGAGATCGGACTCGCGGTCATCGCCATTTCGCTCACCATCGTCGCCATCTTCTCGCCGGTGAGCTTCATGAGCGGCATCGCCGGGCAGTACTTCCGCCAGTTCGGCCTCACCGTCGCGATCGCGGTCATCTTTTCCCTTCTCGTGGCGCGTTTCATCACCCCGGTCATCGCCGCCTATTTCCTGCGCGCGCCCGACGAGCCGACGCATCGCGAAGGGGCGATCATGGGCCTCTATACGCGGCTGGTGCGCGCCTCGGTGCGCCATCGTTGGATCACGCTCGCCGCCGGCGTGATGATCTTCCTCGCCTCGCTATGGTCGACGCGGCTCTTGCCCTCGGGCTTCCTGCCGCCCGACGACGTGGGCCGCGCGCTGCTGGCGGTCGAGCTGCCGCCGGGCTCGCGCCTCGCCGACACCGACCGCGTCACCCGCGCGGTTTCGGATGAGCTCAGGGCGCTGCCGGAGGTGCGCTCGGTGTTGATCTACGGCGGACAGATTCTCGGCGCCGCCGCTGAGCCGCGCAAGGCCACCTTCGTCATCAATTTCGTCAACAAGCGAGAGCGCGCTGCAAGCCAGAAGGATCTCCAGGCGCGCATCGGCGCGATGCTGGCGGCGACCCCCGACATCCGCTACTGGTTCGTCAAGGACAACGGCCAGCGCGACCTGTCGCTGATCGTCGCCGGGCCCGACATCGACGACGATCAACGACACGGCCAACCAACTCGCCAGCGAGATGCGCGCCATTCCCGTCGATCGAGAATCCGATCTCGACCGCGGAACTCGACCGGCCGGAGTTGCGCATCGCGCCCAAGCGCCAGCTCGCCGCCGACCTCGGCGTCTCGACCGAGGCGCTGTCCGAAACGATCCGCGTCGCCACGCTCGGCGACATCGACGCCAATCTCGCCAAGTTCAACGCCGGCGACCGGCTGGTTCCGATCCGGGTCGAGCTCGACCAAGCGGCGCGCCGCAACGTCGGCCGAGCTTGCAGGATCTGCGCGTGCCGACCGCATGCGGGCGGCGCGGCGCCGCTCTCCGTCGGTCGCCGATTTCTCGATCGGCCACGGGCCGACGGCGATCAATCGCTACGACCGCACGCGCCGCGTCACGATCGAGGGCGATCTGCGCCGGCGACGCGGCGCTCGGCGACGCGGTCAGCGCGATCCGCGCGCTGCCGACCGCCAAGAATCTGCCGCCGGGCGTCGAGATCCGCGAGACCGGCGACGTCGAGGTGATGAGCGAGGTGTTCGCCGTCGTTCGCCGCGGCGATGGGCGCGGGCCTGATGATGGTCTACGCGCTGCTCGTGCTGCTGTTCGGCAGCTTCCTGCAGCCGATCACCATCCTGGTCTCGCTGCCGCTGTCGATCGGCGGCGCGATCGTCGCGCTGCTCGCTCACCCACAAGGCGATGTCGATGCCGGTCGTGATCGGCATTCTGATGCTGATGGGCATCGTCACCAAGAACGCGATCATGCTGGTCGACTTCGCGCTCGAGGAGATCGGGCGCGGCACGCCGCGCCTGGAGGCGCTGGTCGAAGCCGGCCGCAAGCGCGCCCGGCCGATCGTCATGACGACGATCGCGATGGCGGCGGGCATGTTCCCGTCGGCGCTGGGCCTCGGCGACGGCGGCGGCTTCCGCTCGCCGATGGCGATCGCGGTGATCGGCGGCCTCATCGCCTCGACGCTGCTGTCGCTGGTCTTCGTGCCGGCGGTGTTCACCCTCGCCGACGACGTCGAGCGTTTGACGCGGAGCCTTTTCGGCCGCTTCGTCGGCGCGACGGACGAACCCGCGCCCGCGCCGCGCAAGCGGCCGACGCGCGCCGACGAGCCGCAAGGCCTGCCGGCGGCGGCGGAATAGGCGCCACAGAGAGGCGACGCGCCGCCGAGCGGTTCGCGCCACGCGCCGAAGCGCCGATCGCCGGAGGCTGGATTCGACGAATCGGCCGATCGGCCCCCGGGTTCCGCGCGATCAACGCAGTCCAAATCGCGCTGCGTCACTTCATGACGAGACTTGAGCCGTCACGAAAATGCTTGACCCCCAAACGGATACTTTCGTGGAAATATACGATCATGGTTCTGAAGATTTTCTGGCGGCGTAGTGCTTCAGATAAGGCGCGTGCCGCCAATTTATGCCAACACAGTGGGTTAACCTTAATCGACCCAATTTGTCACAAAAATTTAGGTTAACGCGAATGTTTGACGAAAATCCTATATTAATCAATTGATAACTTAAAAAATGCGTTCTATCGATTCCGCACTTGACTCGCATCCCGCGACGAGTGTCGCCGATCGGTAGACGGCGGCTTTACCTGTGGACTTCCGGGAGGTATTCGATGAGTATGCGTAAACTCGCCAGCGTGCTTGTGGCCGCGTCCGTTGCGCTATGGGCGGCCTCGCCCGCCCAGGCGACTCCGAAATATTACGACTATCACCATCATCATCACTACGTCCACTTTGACAAACACCATCATTTCCGACACTTCCACCCCTTCAAGCACGACCATCACTTCCATCACTTCCATCATTTCCATCATTTCCATCATTTCTTCCACTTCCACCACTTCGTCCACTTCCACCACTTCGTCCACTTCCACCACTTCGCCTTCCACCATCACGCCTTCATGCACCATGTGCGCGCCGGCGGGCACTATTCGAGCCCGTGGGCGGCGTTCGCGATCATCGGCGGCGCGGCGAGCACCATCCTCAACGCTGCGATCGTGTGGAATACGCAATGCCGCGAACTGACGAGCGATGAAGCGATGAACTCCGCTTTCATGCCGCTCGTCGGCATCGCGTTCGACGACCAAGACAACAAGTGCAAGCGCTGAACTGAAGCGCGCGCGTTCGCGTCGCCTCTCCGAGCTCGCGCCGCCTTGCCGCGGCGAAGGGCTTTGCGGCCGGGAGCGACGGGAATGCGGAAGGCCATTACGCCGCTCGGAAACGATCGGCGCCGTCAGTCCGCCTCAACCCTCGCGCGCCAGCGCCAAGAACAGCGCCGGCAGAGCCCTGATGTCGTCGACCACGTGATCGGCGTGCGGCTCCAGCGCGTCGCGGTCGGCCGGCCCGCTCAGCACCGCGACCGCCAGCGCGCCGGCGGCGCGCGCCGCCTCGAGGTCGTGGCGCGAATCGCCGACCATCGCGATTTGCGTCGGCGCGACGCCGAGATGGCGCGCGAACGCCAGCACCATCCCCGGATCGGGCTTGCCGCCATGGCCGGAATCGTAGCCGGCGACGAATTCGATCGCTTCTTCGAGGCCGAGCGCGACGATCTGGCGGCGCGCGCTGTCCTCGGAATCGTTGGTGGCGACGCCGAGGCGCAGGCCCATCGCCCTCAGCGCGCCGAGCGCCAGCGCGGGATCGCCGATCGGCGTCAGCGCCTTCAGCGACTCGATCGTCGCCAGACGATCGATCTCGCGCTTCAGCGCGGCGTAATCCGTCCTCCCCAGCGATTGCCCCCACAATCGGCCATAGCTCGCCGACGATCCCGAGATCAGCGGCGAGGTCGGACGGAATCGCTTGTTCTCCAGCGAGAATTGCAGCGTCTCGGCTTGGGCGCGCATCAACTCGGGATCGCCCGCGGCGAGCGCGTGGATGATCGCGTGGGTCGCCGGCCCCCAAGTCTCGTCGAAATCGACCAGCGTGCCGTCTTTGTCGAAGAGAACCGCGAGGATGGGCATGGCGGCGCGGCCTTTCGCAATGACGAACGAGCCTCGCGCGGCCGGCCGCAATCGGCCGCGATTCGCCCTTTAAATCGCCCTTAACCGATTTCATTCAGGTTGTCGCCATTGACCCGCCGCCGCCAGCGGCGCCGAGCCCCTTCAGTCGTCGAGTGTTCCCATGCGTCGCGATCTCACCGCCATTCCTGACCTCATCGAGGCCAGAGCCGGCCAAAGCCCCCTCCTTTCCCGCCTCTACCACGAAGTCGGCCTGGCCGCCGTCGCCGCCGAATTCGAACTGCCCCTGGAGGATCTCGATCCCGAACTCGAAGACGCCCTCGAACGCGAAGCGCCTCGTCTGGCGCCGCCCGGTTTGGAGCTTGCTTCCTAAACCGGACCTTCGTAAAGACCGAGGGCGCGGGGGCGCACCCGAGACCCAGGCTTCTTGACAATGCTGGTCACCCGCCGCCGCCTTCTGACCGGACTCGGCGTATTCGCGGCGGCCGCCGGCCTCGCCGGCTATGCGACCGCTTTCGAGGCCGGTTGGGAACTGGCGCTGACCTCCTATTCGCTGGTCCCGCCGCGATGGCCGGCCGGGCTCAATCTCAAAATCGCCGTCATCGCCGATATCCACGCTTGCTATCCCTGGATGTCGGAGGAGCGCGTCGGCGAAATCGTCGATCTGGCCAACGCGCAGGGGCCGGACTTGACGGTGCTGCTCGGGGATTTCGTTTGCACCCATCGCTTCGTCAGCGGCCATGTGCCGCCCGGGGCCTGGGCGGAACAGCTCGCGCGCCTCAGCGCGCCGCTCGGGGTCTATTCGATCCTCGGCAATCACGACTGGTGGTCCGCCGCCATTCCGACCGACCCGCCCGACGCCTCGCGCAGCGTCCGGCGCGCGCTCGCCGCCGCGGGCATTCCCGTGCTCGAGAACCAATCCATCCGGCTCGCCCAGAGCGGCCGGCCGTTCTGGCTGATCGGCCTCGGCGATCAATTGGCCCGCAACGGTCGCCGCTTCGGATTGCATGGGGTCGACGATCTTCCCGCTGCGTTGCGCGAGATCGACGACGACGCGCCGGCGATTCTGCTCGCCCACGAACCCTACGTTTTCCCGCGCGTTCCCGATCGGGTCGCCTTGACCCTCTGCGGCCACACCCATGGCGGGCAGATCAATCTGCCGTTGCTCGGCGCGCCCTTCGTGCACGCCCTCCCCGGCCAGAAACCCTATATTTATGGCCTCTATTCCGAGGCGGCGCGCCAACTCGTCGTCTCCGGGGGGCTCGGCACGTCGTTTGCGCCAGTCAGGATTTTGCGGCCGCCGGAGGTCGTAACGCTCGAGCTTGCGGGCGCGGCGGTCTAACCGCGTTCCTCGGCCAACGCCGAGAGATAGGCGCCGTAACGGTTGTTGGGCAGTTGCGCCGCGGCGCGGCGAACGTCCTCGACCCCGATCCATCCCTTGCGAGAGGGCGATCTCCTCGAGGCAGGCGACGCTTTGGCCCTGCCGCTGTTCGATGGCGTGGACGTATTGGGCGGCCTGCAGCAGCGAATCGGGCGTGCCGGTGTCGAGCCAGGCGAACCCGCGCCCCAGGCGCCGCACTTGGAGCGCGCCGCGCTCGAGGTAGGCCTTGTTGAGATCGGTGATCTCGTATTCGCCGCGCGCGGATTTCTTCAGCGCCGCGGCGAAGCCGGGCGCTCGCGAATCGTAGAAGTAAAGCCCAGTCACCGCCCAGGGCGACTTCGGCCGCGCCGGCTTTTCCTCCAGCGACACCGCCCGCCCGGCGGCGTCGAACTCGACGACGCCGTAGCGTTGCGGATCGCTGACGCGATAGGCGAAGACGGTCGCGCCCTCGCGCCCGCTCGCCGCCGCGGTGAGGATTTCCGTCAGGCCATGGCCGAAGAAGACATTGTCGCCGAGTATGAGCGCCGACGCGGAGCCTTCGACGAACTCGGCGCCGATCGTGTAGGCCTGCGCGAGGCCGTCGGGACGCGGCTGTTCGGCGTAGCTGAGCGCGAGGCCCCATTGCGCGCCCGACCCCAGCACGCGCTTGAACAGCGGCAGGTCGTCGGGAGTCGAAATGAGGAGAATTTCGCGAATCCCCGCCCCCATCAGAGTGCTCAGCGGATAGTAGATCAGCGGCTTGTCGTAGACCGGCAGCAATTGCTTCGACACGGCGAGGGTCATCGGGTGCAGGCGCTTGCCGCTGCCGCCCGCCAGAACGATGCCGCGCATAGGTCGCTCTCCAACCTTCAAGGGGCGCCGAGCAACCGCTCGACGCAGACCGGCAGGGACTGTGTCCATTCGGCGAGAGAAAATCCATAGGCGGCGGCGAACTTTGCGGTGTCGAGCCGCGAATTGGCCGGCCGCCGCGCCACGGTGGGGTAGTCGGCTGTGGCGATGCGCCGCAGCTTCGGACGCGCCCGGCCATGGCGCGCGGCGATGGCGAAGATCGCTTCGGCGAGATCGGCCCAAGTCGCCTCGCCCGCCCCCGCCACATGGAAGACGCCGTGAAGACGCGGCGACGGCTCCTCGACGAGGCGACGCGCGGCGCGCGCCAGCGCCTCGGCGACGTCGAGCGCGCTGGTCGGATTGCCGCGCTGGTCGGCGACGACCCCGATCTCGTCGCGGGTCTCGCCGAGGCGCAGCATGGCGCGCACGAAGTTGGCGCCGAAGGGGCTGTAAACCCAAGCCGTGCGCAGGATCGCATGGCGGGGATGAATCTCGGCCACGCGCCGCTCGCCGGCGAGTTTCGATCGGCCATAGGCGCCCAGCGGCCCGGTCGGGTCGGTTTCGCGATAGGGACGATCGAGCTTTCCGTCGAAGACATAATCGGTGGACAAGTGAATGAGCGGGACGTTCAGCCGCGCCGCCGCCTCCGCGACATGGGCCGCGCCGTCCGCGTTGACGCGCATCGCCGCCTCGGGCTCGGATTCGGCCTGGTCGACCCCGGTGTAGGCGGCGGCGTTGACGATCACGTCGCAGCCGACGCGGTCGAAGGCGTCGAGGACGCCGGCGCGATCGGCAAGATCGCATTCGGGCCGCCCGAGCGCGACGATTTCGAGACCGGGCGCCGCACGCTCGCGCAACGCGCTGACGACCTGCCCGCGCTTGCCCGTCACCGCGATGCGCATCGCCGCCTCATGCGAAGGTTTCCTCGAGGTCGCGCAGGCGCGGCCAGCGGCGATCGCGGTCGGAGAGGATCGCCTCGGGCCCGACAGGCCAGGCGATGGCGAGGTCGGGATCGTCCCAGGCGAGCCCGCGATCGTGGGCGGGCGAATAATAGTCGGAGACCTTGTAGAGCACTTCGGCGTCGTCGGTCAGCGTGCAGAAGCCGTGCGCGAAGCCGATCGGGGCGAGCAGTTGCGCCCGGTTTTCGGCCGAGAGTTCGACGGCGAAATGGCGACCGAAGGTCGGCGAAGAGCGGCGCAGATCGACCGCGACGTCGAGAATGCGCCCGCGCACGACGCGCACGAGCTTGGCTTGCGCCTGCGGAGCGATCTGGAAATGCAAGCCGCGAATCGTTCCCGCCGCGAGGGACAGCGAATGATTGTCCTGGACGGCGCGAAAGGAAAGGCCGGCCGCGCGCAGGGTCGCCTCGTTGTAGACCTCGGAAAAGAAGCCGCGATGATCGCCGAATCGCTTCGGCGTGAGCACCTTGACGCCGGCGAGCGGGGCATCCTCGATCTGCATGCTGGCAGGCCTCCGTGAATCGGGCGATGGCGCCGTCCGCTAGCCGCTCAAGCCGAGACGCTCGCCGCGATATTGGCCCGAACGGATCGCGCCCCACCAGTCACGATTGTCGAGATACCAGCGCACGGTCTTGCGCAGGCCGCTCTCGAAGCTTTCGCGCGGTCGCCAGCCGAGCTCGCGCTCGATCTTGGCGGGATCGATGGCGTAGCGGAGGTCATGTCCCGGCCGGTCGGCGACGAAGGCGATCTGCTCGCGATAGGAGCCCGCCGCCCTCGGGCGGATCTCGTCGAGAATGTCGCAGATCGCATGGACGACGTCGATGTTGCGCCGCTCGCTGCGGCCGCCGACATTGTAGGATTGTCCGACCGCGCCGCGCCGCGCCACCATCAGCAGCGCCGCGGCGTGGTCTTCGACATAGAGCCAGTCGCGGACGTTTTCGCCGCGCCCGTAGACCGGCAGCGGCTTGCCCTCGACGGCGTTGAGGATCGCCAGCGGAATCGAGCTTCTCCGGAAAATGATAGGGTCCGTAATTGTTGGAGCAATTGGTGAGGATCGTCGGCAGGCCGTAGGTCTCCCGCCAGGCGCGCGCCAAATGGTCGGCGCTGGCCTTGGAGGCCGAATAGGGGGAATTCGGCCGATAGGGGCTGTCCTCGCAAAACAGGCCCTCGGCCCCCAGCGAGCCGAACACCTCGTCGGTCGAAACCTGCAGGAAGCGGAACGTCGCGCGCGCCGCGCCGTCAAGGCCGCGCCAATAGGCGAGCGCCTCCGACAACAGGACGAAGGTTCCCACCACGTTGGTCTCGATGAAGGCGGCGGGGCCGTCGATCGAGCGATCGACGTGGCTTTCGGCGGCCAGATGCAAGATCGCGTCCGGCCGGAACCGCGTCAAGGCCGCTTTCACCGCGGCGCGGTCGCCGATGTCGGCGCGCAGGAAGGCGTAGCGCGGACTGCCTGCGGCCGGCGCCAGCGAAGCGAGGTTGCCCGCGTAGGTGAGTTTGTCCAGGACGAGAACGTCATCGCTCCCTTCGCCGATCGCCATGCGGACGACCGCCGATCCGATGAACCCGGCGCCGCCGGTAACCAACAACCGCATCGCCAATCCCTGAGCGCGCGCGCCACAACCGCGCGCCCGTGCTCTACACCGGCGAATTGCGCCGGTAAACGATGCGGCGCGCGGCGTCGAGGACGCGGTTCTGCAAGGCGCGCCCTCGCCCTATTGCCGCGCCTCCAGCCAAGCGAAGGTCTGCATGACGCCGCGCAGTTCGGCGAGCCCCTTCAACCGCCCGACACAGGAATAGCCGGGGTTGATCCTTTCCTTGCCGATATCGTCGGCGAGCAGATGGCCGTGATCGGGACGCATCGGCATCTCCGCGTCGGCGCGGCCGACTTTCCGCCGCCGCTTTTCCTCGCCGAGCAGCGCGCCGACCAGCGCCACCATGTCGGTCGCTCCGCCGAGATGGTCGGTTTCATAGAACGAGCCGTCCGCCTCGCGCGCGACATTGCGCAGGTGAGCGAAATGAATGCGCGGGCCGAAGTCTTGCGCCATCGCGACGCAATCATTGTCGGGGCGCGCGCCGAGCGAGCCGGAGCACAGCGTCATGCCGTTGGCGGGGCTCTCGACCGCCGCAAACAGGGCGCGATAATCGGCCGCGGTCGAGACGACCCGCGGCAGCCCGAACAGGGAGAACGGCGGGTCGTCCGGATGGATCGCCAATCGCGCGCCGACCTCCTCGGCCACCGGCGCGACCTCCTTGAGGAAGGCGATGAGATTGGCGCGCAGATCCTCGGGGGTGAGCGCGGCGAATTCTTGCAAGGCCAGAGAAAACTGTTCGCGCGTATAGGCGGCCTGGCGCGCCGGCATGCCGCCGATGACGTTCTTCTCGATCGCCGCCAGCGCCGCGGCGTCGAGATTCGTCAGGCGCGCTCGCGCCCCCTCGATCGCCTCGGCCGAATAGTTCGCCTCCGCGCCGGGGCGCCGCAGCACGAAAACGTCGTAGGCGACGAACGAGGGCATGTCGAAGCGCAGCGCGAAGCCCGTTGAAGGCAAGGGAAATTTCAGGTCCGTCCGCGTCCAGTCGACCACCGGCATGAAGTTGTAGCAGACGGTCGAGACGCCCGCCTTGGCGAGATTGACGAGACTGTCCTTCCAAGCGTCGATTTCGCGCCGATAGCCCCCCTCGCGCAGCTTGATCGCGCTCGGCACCGGAATCGACTCGCAGACCTCCCAGCTCAGCCCCGACGCCTCGACAGCGCGCTTGCGCGCCATCACTTCGTCGAGAGGCCAAGCCCGCCCGTCATAGATATGGTGGAGGGCGGTGACGACGCCCGCGGCGCCGGCCTGCTTGGCGTTGGCCAACGTGACCGGATCGTCTGGCCCGAACCAACGCCAGGTCTGCTTCATTCGGCCCTCCCCGGCCCGCCCCTCACGCCAAGGCGAACGCTTGGACGACGAGGCGAATGACGACGTAGATGACGATTCCGCAGACGACCACCGCGGCGGTGTAGAGGACCGACTTGTCGTCAGGCGCTTTCATCAAAGCGGGAACGCCGAGCCAGAAGAGATAGACGCTGTAGAGCCCGAGAATGGCCAGGATGCGCAGGCCGGGAATCAACGAAAAAACGCCGACGAGCCAAACCGGCGTCATCGAATAGACGGCGAGCTTCAGCGCGTTGGGCTGGCTCTTCCGCCCGCCGAATGTCGGCGCCAGCGCATCGGTGATGACCGCCAATACGTAAACCGCCGCGAACGCCAACACGTACTGCAAGACGGCGCCGACGAGGCCGACGACGATCCCGTAGCCATGGAATCCGAACACCAACATGCCGATAAAGCGGCACACCGGCGGGATGGCGGCGAGAATCGCGACATAGTTGGCGAAGAGAAAGACAGGATCGCCCGGCTCGCCTTCGATCGTCCGCCATTCCGTTTTCGGAGTCAGCAGAATCCCCTTCACGCGCTCGACAAGGTCCATCAAGCTCTCCCCCTGGCTTCGACCCGCTCTCCCCGAGCGGTCTCGACCTCATGTTAATCTGGCGGGAACGGCGACGCCAGCCGGAACGCGCGCGGATTGCCGTCGGCGGGACTCGCACGCTATATACGTGTCGATATAGGCTCGCCGCCTTGGCGGGGCGCGGAGTCCTCAGTCCTGGCGGGCGTCGAAAGTGGCGGATGGAGCGGCTTGGAGCGAGGCGTTGATCGTCTCGCCGGCGGAATGGACGGCGATCGTCCTCTCGCTCAAGGTCGCCACGGTCGGCGCGCTGGCGAGCCTGCCGTTCGCCGTCGGCGTCGCCTGGCTGCTGGCGCGGCGGCGATTTCCCGGCAAGTCGCTCCTCAATGCGGTGGTGCATCTGCCGTTGGTGCTGCCGCCGGTGGTCACCGGCTGGTTGCTGCTGATCGCCTTCGGACGGCAGGGAGTATTCGGGCGCGCCTTGGAGGCCTGTTGCGGATTCACGTTCTCCTTCCGCTGGACCGGCGCGGCGCTCGCCGCGGCGGTGATGGGCTTTCCGCTGATGGTGCGAGCGATCCGCCTGTCGATCGAGGCGGTCGACGCGCGACTCGAACAGGCGGCGCAAACGCTCGGCGCGCCGTCTTGGTTCGTTTTCGCCACGGTGACCTTGCCCCTCGCCGCGCCCGGGATCATCGCCGGCCTGATTCTCGGCTTCGCCAAGGCGATCGGCGAGTTCGGCGCGACGATCACCTTCGTCGCCAACATCCCCGGCCAGACGCAGACCATCGCCACCGCGATCTATAGCGCCACGCAGGACCCGAACGGCGCTGAAACGACGTGGCGGCTCACCGCAATCGCGATCGCGATCGCATTTGTCACGCTGTTCGCCGCCGAGGCGCTGGCCGCCCGCGTCGCCAAACGGGACGCCGGCCCATGATTGAAATCGCCGTCGAGCACGTCCAAGGCGATTTCGCCATCGCGGCGGAGATCCGCGCCAACGGCCGCGTGCTGGCGCTGTGCGGCCCCTCGGGCGCGGGCAAGACGACGCTGCTCGACATCGTCGCCGGGCTCAGGCGGCCGCGCCGCGGCCGCATCGCGGTCGACGACGCGACGTTCCTCGACTCGGCGCGCGGGCTCGACGTTCCCGCTCGCCGGCGCCGCATCGGTTATGTCTTCCAGGAGCCGCGCCTTTTTCCGCACCTCAGCGTCGCGCGCAATCTGACCTACGGCGCGCGATTCGCCTCGCGCGGCCCGAGCCTGGTCGGCTTTGCCGACGTCGTCGCGCTGCTGGGCATCGAGCCCTTGCTGGCGCGCGGGATCTCACGTCTCTCGGGCGGCGAGAAGCAGCGGGTCGCGATCGGCCGCGCGCTGCTCAGCAATCCGCGCGTGCTGCTGATGGACGAACCGCTGAACGCCATCGACGAGGCGCGCCGGCTCGACATCTTGAACCTGATCGAAACGCTACGCGACGCTTTTGCGATTCCGATCATCTTCGTCAGCCATCGCGTCAGCGAGGTCGAGCGGCTGGCGAGCGACATCGCCGAGTTCGAACAGGGCCGTCTTATCGCGCTGCGCGGCCCGCGCGAGGCCGGTTGCGGCTGATCGCCGCTTGCCCGTCGCGCGGCGTCGGCGCGTCGATAACTCGCCTCGGACGCCGGGCCGACCGCCCGGGGGGACGAATCAGGCGTCCATGGCGGCCAGGCGCCTTCGGTCGCGCAACGTGATTTGGCGCGCGCCGGAGAGGCCGAGCGCGCCCTCGGCGTGCAATTGGGAAAACGTCCGCGAGACGGTTTCCAGGGTGAGGCCGAGATAGTCGGCGATATCGGCCCGGCTCATGGGGAGGGCGAACATGCCCGCGATCGACAGCCGGCGATCCATTTCCAGAAGGAATGTGGCGACCCGCTGCACCGCGGTTTTGCGGCCAAGCAGCAGCATGAGATCCTCGGCGTGGCGCAATTCGCCGGCGGTCATCGTCCACAACGTGCAGGCGATTTCGACGTCGGATTTGGCCGCCGCCTCCAAGGCGCGGCGTTTCACCATCCGCACCGAGGTGTCGACGATCGCTTCGGCCGACAGACGGTGCGTCGACACCGATTCCAGGCCGAAAACGTCGCCGGGCAGGTGGAACGCGCCGATTTGCCGCCGGCCGTCATTGAGAAGCTTGTAGCTGCGCACCGCGCCGCTGATCACCTGGTAGACGTATTCGGCGGGCTCGCTCTCGCCGTAGATGCATTCGTTGCGGCCGTAGGAGAATTCGGTCGCCACCAGTCCGGGGTGGCGCGCCAGGAACGGCGCGTTGTCGAGGCCGGCGGAAACCATGTGTCCCCATTTGGGGCGGGCGACCGCGGCGACTTGCGACTGGTTCAGCATGGGGCCATCTCCTCGATGCGCGATGGCCGATTGCTAAGC
>CAVWKL010000304.1:0-4125 GCA_963755075.1 uncultured Alphaproteobacteria bacterium | reverse complement strand
GACGCGGCTGCAGTCGGAGATGGGGCGCCCCGAGCGCTTCGTCGTCGGCCACCCCTTCAATCCCGTCTATCTCCTGCCGCTCGTCGAAGTCTGCGGCGGCGAGAGGACGAGCGAAGCGGCGAAGCACACCGCGATGGGCCTCTATCGCGGCCTCGGCATGCGCCCGCTCCATGTGCGCAAGGAAATCGACGGTTTCATCGCCGACCGTTTGCTGGAAGCGCTGTGGCGGGAAGCGCTGGCTCGTCAACGACGGCGTCGCCACCACCGAGGAGGTCGACGACGCGATCCGATTCGGGGCGGGGCTGCGCTGGTCGTTCATGGGGACCTTTCTCATCTACCGCATGGCCGGGGGCGAAGCCGGCATGCGCCATTTCCTCGCCCAATTCGGCCCGGCGCTGAAATTGCCGTGGACGAAGCTCGAGGCGCCCGAACTCACCGAAGAGCTGATCGATCGCATTTCCGCTCAGTCCGACGCCCAGGCGGCGGGGGCCTCGATCCGCGACCTCGAGGCCCGACGCGACGACTGTCTCATCGCCGTGCTTTCGGCGCTGCGCGAAAATGATTTCGCCGCCGGGGAGGTGGTCAAGGACTACGAGCGGCGCCTGCGCGAGGGGGCTGCGCCGCCGAAGCGCCGCAACGCGATGCGGCGACGCATGGAGGAGGAGCCTCCAGCCGGCGCGCGACGCATGACCCTGAACACAAATGCGTGAGGTCTATGGTTTGCGCCGCAAGTCCGGCCATGTCAGCGGTCGATCTCTGCGTCCCTTGGTGTAAGCTGCGGCGCGCCTCTTCCCGTGGGAACCTCGCCGCATGACCATCGTCATCCCCACTGCGACATCGATTGGAGTTCTTCGCCTTGGCGGCGCTCGCGCTCTTGCTGACGCCGGGGCCGGCGGTTCTCTATATCGTCGCGCGCAGCCTCGAACAGGGGCGCCTGGCGGGGCTCGTCTCCGTCTGCGGCATCACCACGGGAACGCTCGTGCACGTGATGGCGGCGGCGCTGGGGCTGTCGGCGCTGCTCGCCTCCTCGGCGCTCGCCTTCGCCATGGTCAAATACGCCGGCACCGCCTATCTCGTTTATATCGGCGTGCGCCGCATCCTCGATCGAACCCCGGCGCCCGCCGCGCACCTCGATCTGCCGCGGCGCAGCGTGGGGCGGCTCTATCGCGACGGCTTCGTCGTCAATCTCCTCAATCCGAAGACCGCGCTGTTCTTTCTGGCGTTCCTGCCGCAATTCGTCGATCCCTCGCGCGGCGCCGTGGCGTTCCAGATCGCCTTCCTCGGTCTCCTCTTCGCCGTGATGGGGTTCACGAGCGACGGTCTCTACGCCGTGGCCGCCGGCGCGGCCGGGCGATGGATCAAGCGCAAGGCGAGCGTCTTGCGCTGGGAACGCTACGTCACCGGCGGCGTCTTCATCGGCCTCGGGGTCTCGGCGGCCTTTGCCGGCCATGGGCGGAAATAGCCGAAATTGCGTCGATGCGACGCGGCCGAGCGCCGGCGCCACAGGCTCGGCGAGACGTTCATCATCTCGCCATCAAGGTCCCGCAAGAAATCGCTGGCGAACATGCGGCGCGGCTGTGGCGCGTCCCTCGTCGATCCCGTCGCGCTCGCCGCCCGCGCGCCGCCCCGTCGCCGCCAAGTCGCGGCGGGAGCCGAACCCGCAAGCGGCGAAGCAAGCGTCGCCGATCGTTCGCTCGCGTGTGATCGGCGGTCGGGAAACGAAAGGCCAAAGTCGATCCCAGCGCAGGAAATGGGCAAGCGATGGTTTCGTCTAAGTTTCAGCAAAAATTAAGCGCCGCGCATTCCTTGCACCAAAAGGGCCAGCTGACGCAGGCCGCGACGCTGTATCGCGAATTGCTGGAAGAAATCCCCGATAGCCCTCATGCGCTTCATTTTCTTGGGCTGATCGAGGCGCGGAACGGAAATATCGAACCCGCCAAGGCGCTGCTTGCGCGCTCGGTGCGCGGGCGATCGCCGAACATCGAATTCATAGAGAATTACGCCTCGTTGCTGTTTCAGACGAAAGACTTCCGCGACGCGCTGAGCGTGTGTCGCGATGGCCTCGCGGTTCAACCGAATCGTACGTCACTACTGTATATAGGCGCGCTAGCTTTGCTAAAGCTCGGGCAGTTGCAAGAGGCGCTTGGGCAATTCGACAAATTGCTTTCGATCCAGCCCAATCACCCCGCCGCGCATAACGAGCGGGGGATCGTTCTCGCCGAGATGGCGCAGTACGACCTTGCGCTCGCCAGCGTCGAAAACGCGCTGAGGCTCAATCCCAATTACGCCAACGCCAATCTCGCCAAGGGCAATCTATGCGCCATGCAGGGACGTTGCGACGACGCCTTGGCGGCCTACGACAAGGCGCTCGCCGCCGAGCCTGCCTGTCCGGACGCCTATGGCGGCAAAGCGAAGGTCTTGCAAACGCTCGGCCGTCTCGCCGAGGCGAGCGCCGCGATCGAGAAAGCCATCGACCTGGCCCCCCGGGAGGCCCACTTTTATCGCGTTCTGACGGAGATCCGGCGAATATCGCCGGGCGACCCGCGACTGCGGGCGATGGAGGAATTGTCGCATGAGGCGCCTTCGCTCGGCGCGAACGGGCAGATCGACCTCGATTTTGCGCTGGCGAAGGCGTTCGCCGACATCGGCGACCATGACCGATCGTTTCGACGCCTGCTCGAAGGCAACGCGCTGAGGCGCAAGCAAATCGCCTACGACGAGGCGGCGGTTTTGGCCGAGTTCGAACGCATGCGGCAGAGCTTCACCGCCGAAGCGATGCGCCGTCATCAAGGCCAAGGCGATCCGTCCTCGGCGCCGGTGTTCATCCTGGGGATGCCGCGGTCGGGCACCACCCTGGTCGAGCAAATCCTGGCCAGCCACCCCAAGGTTTACGGCGCGGGCGAGATCGCCGATTTCGCCGAAGCCTTGGCGGAACTCGGCGAGTTCGGACGGGGCCAAGCCAAGTTCACCCGAGGCCCTCTCGCGAATGTCGGCCGAGCAATTGCGCCGGCTCGGCGCTCGCTACGTCGACCGCATCCGGGCGCTGGCGCCGACGGCGGCGCGAATCACCAACAAGACGACGGACAACTTCCGCTGGGTCGGGCTTATCCATCTGGCGCTGCCGAACGCGCGAATCATCCACATGCGCCGCGATCCCCTCGAAAACTGCCTGTCCTGCTTCTCGCTGCTGTTCAAGGACAACCTCGCCTACACTTTCGACCTCGGGGAGCTGGGTCGCTACTATCGCGCCTATCAGGGGCTGATGACGCACTGGAGCCGCGCGCTGCCGCCCGAGGCGATGATCGACGTGCAGTACGAACACGTCGTCGCCGATGTCGAAGCGCAGGCCCGGCGCATCGTCGCCTATTGCGGACTGGAATGGGATCCGCGCTGCCTCGACTTCCATCAAACCGAACGGCCGGTTCGCACGGCGAGCGCGGCTCAGGTGCGCCAACCCATCTATGGCGGTTCGGTGGCGCGTTGGCGCGCCTTCGCCCCCAAGCTCGGGACGTTGCTCGCCGAACTCGGCCCGTTCGCCCGTTCCGACGACGCCCAACATTGAATCGGCGAAAACAGAAGCGACCGGTTCACTGTCCGCCGCCGGTCCTCTCGAGGCGCTCGAGCAGCGCGATCTGCCCCAAGATCGCGCAATTCCGCGGCGCCGATTCGAGCGCGATCCCGAGCCAGGCTCCGGCCTTGGCGTAACGCGCGGCGAGCGCCGGCGAGCCGATGACGAGCGCGGAGGGCGCGCCGCGCGCGCCGGCGACGATTTCGGCTGCGATGAGCAGGCCGGAGAGGTATTCAGCAAGTTCGCCCGGCGCGAGGCGGTCGAAGAGTCCGAGCGTGCGCGTCATGAACATGGCGTGCATGAGGTCGCCCGGGCGCTCCAGCGCCGCGGCGGCGCGGACGCCGAGCGCGAAGCCGTCGGCCTCGCTCGCCCCGTGCGCCGGCGCCATCAGCCGTCCGAGCACGGTGTGGTCCCTCAGCGCGGCGAAAACCTCGCCGGTCATGAAGGTTTCGAAGGCCAGGACGCGGCCGGCCTCGACATGGGCCCATTTCGAGTGCGTGCCCGGCAGGACGAAGAGTCCGTCGGCGCGCCCGCTGGCGGAAAGCGCGCCGAGGATC
>CAVWKL010000303.1:0-52430 GCA_963755075.1 uncultured Alphaproteobacteria bacterium | reverse complement strand
GGCCCATCAGCGGCACGGCCTCGCCCATCTTGCGTCGCGCGCTCCGGGTTGGAGGCGTTGCCGTCGAGCGAGCGTTTGTAGACGCCTTGGCACGATCGCGGCGATGCGGAAGAAGCTGAAGGCGATGAGGAAGGTCCAGTCCGGGAACGCCTTCGAGCCCGGCGCGCCGGCAATAGGCGGCGACATATTCCGCCTCGGTCGGGATGCCCGAGCGCCGCGCGGTCGACGCCGCCGAGGCCGCGAAACTCGCCGGCGTTGGGCAGCCGCCATTGCATGCACTGATAGGCGAGGTCGGCGAACGGATGGCCGAGCGTCGACAGCTCCCAGTCGAGCACCGCGAGCAGGCGCGGCGCATCGGCGTCGAAGATCATGTTGTCGATGCGCCAGTCGCCGTGCACCAGCGCGACGCGGCCGTCGTCGGCGGGAACGTGGTCGCCGAGCCAGGCGATCAGCCGGTCCATGTCGTCGATCTCGTCCGTTTCGCTGGCGCGATATTGCTCGCTCCAGCGCTGCAACTGACGGGCGAAATAATTGCCGGGCTTGCCATAGTCGACAAGGCCCGCCGCGGCGACGTCGATCGCGTGCAGCCGCGCGAGCGCCTCGTTCATCGCGTCGTAGACGCCGGCGCGCTCCTCGCGCGTCGATCCCGGCATCGCCGGGTCCCAGAAGATGCGCCCGTCGACATGGCTCATGAGATAGAAGACGGAGCCGATCGACGCTTTCGTCCTCGCATAGCGCCAGCGCGCGCGGCGCGGGGAAGCCGGAGGCCGCGAGCGCCGCGAGGGCGCGATACTCGCGCTCGACCATATGTGCGGAGCTTGAGCAGTTTGCCCGGCGGCTTACGCCGCAACACGTAGCGCGCGCCCGGCGTGGCGATGAGATAGGTCGGGTTCGATTGGCCGTCGGCGAATTTGCGCGCTTGGCTCGGGCCGACATAGCCTTTCAGACGCGCGCTCGCCCAGGCGTCGAGAGCCGACGTGTCGTCAGGGAACCCCGCCTCGTTCATCGAGGAGCGCTCTCGTTGACATAGCGCCTGAGTTCGGCCTTGGCGACGACGCGCCGATGAACCGCGTCCGGGCCGTCGGCCAGGCGCAGAGTGCGCACGTTGGCCCACATCCTCGCCAGCGGAAAATCCTGACTGACGCCGGCGCCGCCATGCAACTGCACGGCTTGATCGATCACCTCGAGCGCGACGCGCGGCGCGATCACCTTGATCTGCGAGATGAGCGACGCCGCGGCGCGCACCCCTTGCGCATCCATCGTCCAAGCAGTCTTGAGGCAGAGAAGGCGCGCCATTTCGATGTTCATGCGCGCCTCGGCGATAATGTCGCGGTTGGCGCCGAGCGCCGCCAGCTTCTGCCCGAACGCCTCGCGCGCCACCGCGCGCCGGCACATCGCCTCAAGCGCGCGCTCGGCTTGGCCGACGGCCCGCATGCAATGGTGAATGCGTCCCGGGCCCAGGCGGCCCTGCGCAATTTCGAACCCACGCCCGCGCGCCAGCACGATCGCGTCCTTGGGCACGCGCACGTCGGTAAAACGAATGTGCAAATGGCCGTGCGGCGCGTCGTCGGCGCCGTAGATCGTCAGCGCGCGCAGTTTCTCGACGCCCCTAGTGGCGGCGGGAACCAGCAACATCGAATGGCGCGCGTGGCGCGGGGCGTCCGGGTCGGTCAACGCCATGACGATGTAAAGCGAGCACCGCGGATCGCCGGCGCCCGAGGACCACCACTTCTCGCCGTTGAGCACCCATTCTTCGCCTGCAAGGCGCGCGTCCATCGCGATATTGGTCGCGTCCGACGAAGCGACGTCGGGCTCGGTCATCAGATAGGCCGAGCGCGCACGGCCCTCGAGCAAATCGGGCAGCCAGCGAGCCTTTTGTTCGAGCGAACCGTAGCGCTCCAGCACTTCCATGTTGCCGGTGTCGGGCGCCGAGCAATTGAACGCCTCGGAGGCGAGCGGCGACCAGCCCATTTCCTCCGCGAGATAGGCGTATTCGACGGTCGTCAAGCCGAATCCCTTGTCCGACGCCGTCAGCCAGAAGTTCCACAGGCCCTGCGAGCGGGCCTTCCGCTTCAACGATTCACGGATCTCGACCATCCGCGCGGTCGGCGTGAAGCGATCGCCGTCGCGCCCGACCTCGGCCTCGTACTCGTCCTCCAGCGGCATGATTTCATTGCGCACCATGGCGCGCACCGCCGCGATGAGCGGGCGGACCTTGTCGGTGACGCCGAGATCCATGCCTTCCTCCCCGTTCGGATTTGCGCCGCGAGTTGATCCGCAAACACGCCTTCACGCAAGGGCGCGCGCGCACGAATGGGCGAAGGAGGCGTCGGCGCCTCGTCGCGACGCTCGCTGCGCCCCGCGCGCAACTGAACACGGCGGTCGGAATGCGTCCGGGGTCGGTCGCAATCGGACGGTCAGCGATATCAGACGGTCTGGCGATGGACCGATCCGGCTACCATCGGCTCAATCGACGCGTGCAGCGCTAAGGCGTCGCACTCGGCGCAGGCTGAGGCTCAGGCGCCGGGGACGTCGCAGCGGGCGCCGCAGGCGCAGCGGCGTCGGTCGGCGCCGGCGCAGCGGGGGCGGCAGGCGCGGCTGTTGCCGTCGGCGTCGGCGTAGCGGGAGCGGCCGTTGCAGCGGGCGCAGGTGTGGCCGGCGCGGGGAACGGGACCGGGCTGTCCGAAACGGTCTGGAGATAGGCGAGGATGTCGGCGCGCTTCTGGGCGTCCGGCTCGCCGGGGAAGGACATCTTCGTGCCCTTGATGAGCGCCGATGGCTTGGCGATCCACTTGTCCAGCGTCTCGTAGGTCCAATCGCCGCCCATTGCCTTCAGGCCGTCGGAATAGGCGAAGCCGGCGATCGAGGCGACCGGGCGGCCGACAACCCCGTAAAGCGGCGGGCCGACCTTGGCGACGCCGCCCTTGTCGAAGGTGTGGCAGGCCTCGCAGGCCTTGGCGTCAGCCTTTCCCTTGGCCGCGTCCGCCTTTGCAAGCAGGGTGGCAAGCGGGACTTCCGGCGCGGCGGCGGCCGGCGCAGCGGCGGCGGCGGGCGTCGCGCCGCCGGGTAGGACGTAGCCCGGCTTCTCCGGTTTGCTGGGCGTGAACACCGCGTTGGAAAACACACCGAGCGCCATCGTTCCCAGCAATGTGCCGAGCACGGCGAGAGCGATCTTGTTGGCGTTCGTCGTTTCCATTCGCGCGTTAGCCCCCGTCTAAACGTCGATCGGCGGAGCCATCGAAGCCCCCAGCGGAAAATCTGATTAGCCGCTTTGCGTTGGACTTGGCAACACGTATAAGCGCGGCGCGGCGGGCTTTTTTGGCCTCCCGCGAGCCGACCAATTCATGACCCGTCCCATCGTTCTCATCCCCGCGCGCATGACCTCAACGCGCCTGCCCGGCAAACCGCTGGCCGAGATCCACGGCGAGCCGATGATCGCTCACGTCTGGCGGCGCGCGGTCGAAGCCGACGTCGGGCCGGTTCTGGTCGCAGCCGACGATCCGCGCATCATTGCGGCGATCGAGGCGGTCGGCGGGCGCGCCGTGTTGACGCGGCCCGAACACGCCTCGGGCTCCGACCGAATTTTCGAGGCCGTCGGCGCTTTCGATCCCGACGCGCGCTACGACGTCGTCGTCAATGTGCAGGGCGATCTGCCGACCATCGAGCGGAGCGCGGTGCGCGCCGCGGTCGGCCCCTTGGGCGATCCGGCTGTCGACATTGCGACGCTGGCGACCGAGATCAAGCGCGCCGAGGAGTGCGATGATCCCAACGTCGTCAAGGCGGTGGGGACGGAGATCGACCCGGGCCGCCTGCGCGCGCTCTATTTCACCCGGTCCCGAGCGCCTTGGGGCGCCGGGCCGCTGCTGCATCACATCGGCCTCTACGCCTACCGCCGCCAAGCGCTGGCGCGCTTCGTCGCGCTGCCGCCCTCGCCGCTCGAACGGCGCGAAAAGCTCGAACAATTGCGCGCGTTGGAAGCCGGCATGCGCATCGACATCGCGCTCGTCGACGTCGCGCCGCTCGGCGTCGACACGCCGGAAGACTTGCGCCGCGCCCGCGAAATGCTGGCGCCCAGGGAAACGTCATGACCGCAGCCAAGACCATCGCCTACCAGGGCGAGCCGGGCGCCAATTCGCACATCGCCTGCCTCGACAATTATCCTGAATTTGCGCCGCTGCCTTGCGCCACGTTCGAGGACGCCTTCGCCGCGCTCCAGGACGAGACCGCCGACCTCGGCATGATCCCGATCGAGAATTCGATCGCCGGGCGCGTCGCCGACATCCACACGCTCTTGCCCGCGTCCGGCCTGCACATCGTCGCCGAAACCTTCCTGCCAATTCATTTTCAGCTTCTCGCGGTTCCCGGCGCGACGCTCGAGGGATTGCGCAGCGTCTACAGCCACGTTCACGCGCTCGGCCAATGCCGCAAGATCATCCGCCGGCACGCGCTCAAGGCGATGGTGTCCAGCGACACCGCCGGCTCGGCGCGCGAAGTGGCGGAATGGCGCGACCCGACCCGCGCTTCGCTGGCGACCGGGCTCGCGGGCGAAATCTACGGCCTGACGAGGCTCGCCGCCGACGTCGAGGACGAAACGCACAACACCACGCGCTTCGTCGTACTCTCCAAGACGCCCCGTTGGGCCGCGGCGCACAATGGCCCGCTGGTGACGACCTTCGTCTTTCGCGTGCGCAACGTTCCCGCTGCGCTCTACAAAGCGCTCGGCGGCTTCGCCACCAACGGCGTCAACATGACCAAGCTCGAGAGCTACATGGTCGAGGGCGAATTCTCGGCGACGCAGTTCCTCGCCGACGTCGACGGCCATCCCGACGATCCGCCGTTGGCGCGCGCCCTCGAGGAGCTTGAGTTCTTCTCGCGCGAGATGCGCATTCTCGGCGTCTATCCGGCGCATCCCTTCCGCATCGAGACGCAGCGAGGGGCGGAGTAGCGGGGGCGGGACTCGATTGCCGCCGGCGTTCGCCGACCACGGCGCGCCGCCGTTACGCGTTCCTGGGATAGGGCGCTTTCTGATGACGAACATCATTGTTCGCGACCAGACCGAATCCGATTTTGCGGCGTTGCACGACCTCGTGATCGCGGCGTTCAAGACGATGCCGTACGCCTGCGGACGCGAGCAGTTTATCATGGACGCGTTGTGGCGCACGGATGCGGCGACGGTGGCGCTGGTGGCGGAAGATGCAGACGCCATCGTCGGACAAGTGGCGTTTTCGAAAGTGAAGATCGGCGGGGCCGATGTCGGCTGGCATGCCTGCGGGCCATTGTCGGTTCTGCCGAAGCGCCACAAACAAGGCGTCGGCAGCGCCTTGATGCGCGCGGGATTGGAACGGTTGCGCGCGCTCGGCGGCAAGGGCTGTGTGCTGGTGGGCGATCCAGCATATTACCGGCGTTTCGGTTTTGAAAACACGGACGCGATGCGCAGCCCCGGCGTCCGGCCGGAAGTCTTTACGGCGTTATTGATCGCCGGCGAAATGCCAAAGGGCGATGTGGAATTCGATAAGGCGTTTGAGGCGGGGGCATAACCTCAAGAATAGACTCACAGACGCGACCCCGCCAACCGGAGAGATGTTGGCTGCGACGACGCCGGACGCGCGCAGCGATCGCGTCCACGAGCAGCCGTCACTTCGTCCCGAACATGCGGTCGCCCGCGTCGCCGAGGCCCGGCACGATATAGCCGTGGTCGTTGAGCCTCTCGTCGATCGCCGACGTCCAGATCTCCACGTCGGGATGGACCTTGCTCAGGCGCGCGACGCCTTCGGGCGCGGCCAGCAGGCAGACGAAGCGGATGTCTTTGACGCCGCGGCCCTTCAAGCGGTCGATCGCGGCGACTGCGGAATTGGCGGTCGCCAGCATCGGGTCCATGACGATCACCAGCCGATCGGCGACGTCGGCGGGCGCCTTGAAATAATATTCGACGGCCTCGAGCGTCTTGGGGTCGCGGTAGAGCCCGATATGAGCGACGCGCGCGCTCGGCACGAGGTTGAGCATGCCGTCGAGAAATCCGACGCCGGCGCGCAAGATCGGCGCGAATACCAGTTTCTTTCCGGCGATCATCGGCTTCATCGTTTTGGCGAGCGGCGTCTCCACTTCGACCAGTTCGAGCGGCAGATCGCGCGTCACCTCGTAGCAGAGCAGCATACCGATTTCGTTGAGCAGTTGGCGAAAGCCCTTGGTGGAAACCGTCTTATCGCGCATCAGCGTCAGCTTGTGCTGCACCAAGGGATGATCGACGACGTGGACATTGGACATGGCGAGGCTCCCGATCAGCGAGTTCTAAGCGACACTAGACCAAGTTGGGCCGCGCCCGGCGTCGCCGAGCCGATCATCCCCAGTTATTCGCGTGACGAAACGCCGCGAGCGCGGAGCGCCCGACGGGTCTATTGACGGAAGGCGGCCTTCAATGTCTCTTGGATGGCCCATGGCCAACACCTCCCCGCGCGTCGCCAATCGCAACTGGAATCTGCCGAACCTTCTCACCTACGGTCGAGTGGCGGCGGTTCCGCTCGTCGTCGCGTTCCTTTTCTGGCCGACGGTGGCGTGGGCGCGCTGGACCGCGCTGGCGATCTACGCCGCGGCGGCGATCACCGATTTCTTCGACGGTTATCTCGCGCGGGTGTGGTCGCAGCAGTCCTCGCTCGGCCGCATGCTCGACCCGATCGCCGACAAGTTGCTGGTCGCCGCGGCGCTGCTCGCGCTCGTCGCCGACCGCACCATTTCCGGCCCCTCGCTGTGGGCGGCGATCGTCATTCTTTGTCGCGAGATCCTCGTCTCCGGGCTGCGCGAGTATCTCGCCGAATTGCGCGTGCCCGTCCCCGTCACCGCCGTCGCCAAATGGAAGACGACGGCGCAGATGATCGCGCTCGGCTTCCTCATCGCCGGCTCGGCGGGCGAAGCGGTTCTGCCCGGCGCGATCACGATCGGCATCGTGCTTCTGTGGATCGCGGCGATCCTGACGCTCTATACCGGCTGGGACTATATGAAAGCGAGTTACGATCACGTCGGGAGCAATTGAGGGCCGATGAAAGCGATCTATTTCGCCTGGGTGCGCGAACGCGTCGGCAAGAACGAAGAGGAGTTCGATCCGCCCGTGGAGGTCGCCACTGTTGGCGATCTCATCGCCTGGCTGTCGGCGCGCGGTGAGGGCTATGCGCACGCATTCGACAAGCCGAGCGTTATCCGCGTCGCCATCGATCGCGCCCACGTCAAGCACGAGGCCGCGATTGCGGGCGCGCGCGAAATCGCCTTCTTTCCGCCGATGACGGGCGGCTGAAGCGATGGGCACCGTGCGCGTCCAGGCCGAGGACTTCGACGCTGCGGCCGAGACGCGCGCGCTCGCGGCCGGACGCCTCGACGTCGGCGCGCTTGTCGCGTTCGTCGGGCTTTGCCGCGACGAAGGCGGGCGGCTCGCGGCGCTGGAGATCGAGCATTATCCTGGCATGGCCGAGGCTGAGATCGCACGCGTCGTCGCGGCCGCCGAAGCGCGCTGGCCGCTCATCGGCGTCACCGCGATCCACCGTTATGGGACCCTAGCGCCGGGCGCTCAGATCGTCCTCGCCGCCGTGGCCGCCGCGCACCGCCGCGAAGCCTTCGCAGCGGCTGAAATGCTAATGGATTATCTCAAGACCGAGGCGCCGTTCTGGAAGCGCGCGCGTCGCGTCGACGCCTCAGCCGAGGAATGGATCGAAGCCAAGTCGAGCGACGACGAGCTGGCGGCGCGTTGGCGCGCAGCCGATACGGCCTGAGAGCGCCAGGCGGGCGCCGGGCGCCGATCGCGCGAGACGCGGTCCGCCCCGAGCCGCTCGCGCGGGCGTCGTCACGCGCGGTTCGTAACGGCGCGGTAGACGAGCAGAACGACGACCGCGCCGATGACCGCGAGGACGATACTGGTGATGTTGAGCCCAGAAACGCCGCCGATGCCGAGGATATTGCCGATGTAGCCCCCGACCACCGCGCCGACGATGCCGAGGACGATGTCCATGAGCATCCCCGCGCCGGTCTTGTTGACGATCTTGCTGCCGATGAACCCCGCGATCAGGCCGAGGATGATCCAGCTGAGGATTCCCATGATTTACGCTCCTTGGTCGTTGCCGCCGATTGGGCCGTCGCGACCGAACCGCTTGGCCCGCGGGCGCCCAAAGCGCAGTGTTGCGGAATGCGCGGGCACAACGCAAGTCGATAATGCGCGCCGCCGAGATTGTGCGGCCCCATGGTATTCTTCGTCCGCGCCCGGCCACGCCAGGCGAATCCATTGAGAAGGAGCAAGACATGGGACTCTTCGATGACGCGCTCAAGGGGGCCATTCCCGGCGGCGATCTCGCGACCCCGATTGCGGTCGCGGCGGGGGCGCTGTTGCTCGGGCATTTTCTCGGCGGCCACAGCGCCGCGCCGGCCGCCCCGGCGGCGCCGACGGCTCCCGCGGGCGGCGGTCTGCTCGGCGGCCTGACGGATCTCGTCGCGAAGCTCGGCGCGAGCGGCCAGTCCGCGCAGGTCAATTCCTGGATCGGCCCCGGCGCCAATTTGCCGGTTCAGCCCGGCGCCCTCGCAAGCGCCCTCGGACAGCAGACGATCAGCCAGCTCGCGGCGAAGGCGGGAATGAGCGAGCAGGATTTGCTCAATCAGCTCGCCCAGGTTCTCCCAGGACTGGTGAACAACCTGACGCCGAACGGCCGCCTGCCGACCGCCGCGGAACTGGCGCCGGGCCACTGAGGCGGGCGGTGCGCCAGCTCATTCGGCCGCCCGGCGGCCGCCCACGCTCATCGCCGCGAGGGCTTGATCCAAATCCTCGATCAGATCGTCGGCGTCTTCGAGGCCGACCGACAGGCGCAGCAGTCCTGGCCCGATGCCCAGCGCGCCGCGCTGCTCGGGCTTGAGGCGTTGGTGAGTGGTCGTCTCGGGATGGGTGATCAGGCTTTTCGCGTCGCCGAGGTTGTTGGAGATGCCGATGATCGACAGCGCGTCGGCCATCGCGAAGGCTTCCCGTTTGCCGCCCTTGACTTCGAACGCGACCAGGGTGCCGCCGCTCGACATCTGCCGCTCGGCGACGGCGCGTTGGGGATGATCGGCGCGTCCGGGATAGAGGACGCGCGCGACTTGCGGATGGTCGGCGAGATAATCGGCGACCTTTGCCGCCGAGCGGTCCTGCTGAGCGACGCGCAATGGCAAGGTCTCTAGCGATTTGAGCATGACCCAGGCGTTGAACGGCGATAGACAGGGGCCGGTCTGGCGCAGGAAATTGTGGATGTGCTCGACGATGAACGCTTCGGAGGCGAGAATGACGCCGCCGAGCGTGCGTCCCTGTCCGTCGATGTGCTTGGTCGCGGAATAGACGACGCAGTCCGCGCCGAGCTTCAGCGGATGCTGCAGCATCGGCGAAGCGAAGACGTTGTCGACCACCAGCGTTGCGCCACCCTCGTGGACGATTGTCGCCACGGCCGCGATGTCGATCACCTCCAGCGTCGGATTGGTGGGGCTTTCGAGAAACGCGGTTTTGGTGTTGGGGCGCATCGCGGCGCGCCAGGCCGAAAGATCGGCGCCCTCCACCAGCGTCGAGGCGACGCCGAAGCGCGGCAACAACTCCTCGACGACATAGAGACACGACCCGAACAGCGCCCTCGCGGCCACGACATGGTCGCCGGCCTTGAGTTGGCCCATCAGCGCGGCGGTCACCGCCGCCATGCCGCTGGCGGTCGCGCGCGCCGCCTCCGCGCCCTCGAGCAGCGCCATGCGGCGCTCGAACATCGTGACCGTCGGATTGGCGAAGCGTGAATAGATGAACCCCGGCGCGTCGCCCTTGAAACGCGCTTCCGCGTCCGCCATCGTATCGTAGAGATAGCCCTGAGTGAGAAACAGCGCTTCGGAGGTCTCCTCGAACTGGGAGCGCATCGCGCCGCCGTGGACGAGCCGGGTCGCCGGACGCAACGTCCGGGGATCGCGGGTCTTGCGGGGACTGGACATGGCGCGCTCCTTTCCTGCCCGGACTGGCGTCCGGATGCGGGATTCAAGAACAGGGCGCGCTTTTCGTGGAGCCCCGATCTTTTAGCCCGTTGTTTAACGTGGCGGCAAGCCGACCGGCTCAAATGACCACGACCGCGCTTCTTTAGACCCGGCGGACTGGGCGCGTCAATGCGGTGTCCTAGCTCACGACATATGAGACTGGGGGCTTTCGTTGGCTCGGCGGGCGGAGAGGTATTGTGCCGGGGTTTTTCCTGCAAGGGCGCCGTGGGGTCTGTGGTGGTTATAGAGGTGCTGGAAGGCTTGGACCCTTTCGTCGATCTTATCGATGCGCATGGGCAGGTCGACGCAGGCGTAGAACTCGTATCGCCATGCGCCATTGCAGCGTTCGACGGCGCCGTTGAGCTTTGGCGATCGGGGCGGGAGGACGTAGAGGGGCAGCTTTCTGTCGGCGCAGGCCTGTTCGAACTCGGCCATGAACTCGGACCCGCCGTCGACCTGGATGGCTTTGACGGGATCGGGCATCTGTTTGAGCACCTGGTCGAGGAAGGCGGCGGCGTTTTTGGCGGTGGCTTGCTTGCAGGCTCTGGCGACGGTCCATTTGGCGAAAGGATCATAGGCGTTGAAATGCTTGATGGTGACGCCGGGCAAGGGATGGATCGAAAGCGTGTCGATCTGGACGACGTCGCCAGGCTTGTGGAAGGAGACATCCTTGGGCTTGCGGATGGCGTGGGGGCGCTTTTTGGCGGCGCTTCTGGCGGCGACTTTGCGGATGAGGGCGGGGACGGAGGGAACCCTGCCGCGCCTGATGAGGTCGCTGATGATGCGCCCGACGGTGGCGTTGGAGGTTGCAAAGCCTTGGTCGCGCAGGATCGGCCCGAGCTTCTCCTTGCCCCACATGGGATGATCCAAACGCAGCCGCTCGACGGCGGCGGCGAGCCCTTGGGGGCGTTTTTGTTGACGCATCCGGCGGGGCCGCCGGCTGGCCGGCTCGGCTCGTTCTTCCCAGCGATAGAGGGTGGAGCGCGGGACGCCGACCGCCTGGGCGGCCTGATCGGCGTTCAGCCCTTGCGCCATGGCCTTTCGCCACCGCGCGAGCGCGTCGCGTCTTCTGGCGGCTTCGATATTTGGGGTCTGCGCCGCCAGAAGACGCGACGCGCCCCTAGCGCTGCGGATAATATGGCCGGGCAGGCCAAAAACCTGCATGGGGTTCTCCTTGTGATTCGAGCTTCGCAACCCGAACCTCGGAGAACCCCTCCGATCATGCAATCGGTCTCATATGTGTCTGAGCTAGGTCATGCGGAACGGGTTCCCTAGTCGGCCGCCGCGGGCAGGCGGCGAAATCGGGCAAGGGCGCGATCGAGGGCGGGCATGCGGGGGGGGGGGGCAGGTCGGCGCGGGCAAGCCACGGAAGGTCGAAGGCGGGCGGTCGACCCTGTCCGCGATCGAGCGACTTCAAGGCTCTGAGCGCGCTTTTGTGTCCATCCCACGCCCCCCGCGGCGATGGAAAGTTCCGCTGGCCCGACCACGCTGCAACCGGGCGCGCCGAAACGGGAAATTCGCATCGTCGCACGTTCACGGCAATCTGTCGTCCCGGACCCAGAAGACGCGACGCACGCGACTGCCACTTTATCTAACGCTGACAGTTTAGTGTGTCTCACCTTCCGATTCCGGTTTGTTTGACCCCAATTCGGAATCGTCATCATCAATATCCGTGTCGATTACGGAATCTTCGTCGGTCGCGTCGCTTAATTGTGACTGTCTCGGAACCTTCGCCATTGCCGCCGCCAACAGCCGCTTCTCGTCGGCAGGCGATCGGAAGACCGTCACGCCGGCGCGCTTTCGCGGATTGGGCAGGCCGCTTTCGATTTCATCCAACCAATCATCAAGTTCATTAAGATTAAGTGCCCTCAAAACTAGGATTAATCGCCTGTTTACGATTTGAATGTTTTGCGATAAATCAATTGAAAAAAGAGTGGGAAGAGTGAGTGCTCTTCTTTGCGCTTCCTCTACACTCAGGAATACATCGCGAACCTTCGGGTAGCTCACCGCCACCGCGTCGTGGAGCGCGGTCTCTATAAATGCCGACACTATCGACGGGATCGACAGCGCCTCCTCGCCCCGCTTCACCGCTTCGTGCAACCGGCGAACTAGGAAAGACGCAACACTTGCGTTGACTTTGATATAAATGGCCTCCGCCCGCTCGAAGTATTCCGGCTGTCCATGGACGTCAAGAGCCACGGCGCGGCCGTCCACATAGGGTCGTCTTGTTTCCGGATTTGTCGACGTGCGGGGCCCTTCCCTATCCCGCCTCTCATCGCTGATGTATTCCGGATTCTTGGTGTACACATATTTGTAGCCAATTCGCTGATACCAAAACGCCAATTCCCGCTGTGAAAAGATCGCTTTCAATTGAGTGAGCAGAGATAACATAGATCTTCTTACCGTAAGCCTATTCATTTCTAAATCAAACTCTGTGTCATCTGCCATCGATATTAACGGCGTTATCGTTTCAAATAGAGAAATATCTCCACCACAAAGTTCAATGACACGCTTAAATCTATTTTCGTTCACCAAGGAACATGCGCCCGGATCGCATAAAATTCACGCATCTCATCCGGCGACCAAAAATCCACCATAACGCGAGAAATCTTCCCCGATATACTCGATTCCAAAACGTCCAAATAATCATCGTTAGTCCAGGATCCAACAATAACAAATCGAAGTTTGGATCTCTCTATAAAAAACACCAAATCAAAAAGAAGATTGATTTGAGTGTTCTTGTCAAGCAAATCAAAATGATTGAATATAATACACGGGACTTCGGGGATTCTCGAAATAAGATGAGCCACTTCCGACGCATTGCCAAGATCAATGTTAATTTGCTGCCAATTCTTTTCCATTTCTCCCTCGGCCGCGCCGGTGAATTTATTGCCAAATAACCCAATGTCTATATTGCAACTTCCTTTTCTCCGACTCTTGCTTTCTAACGTTATTGCATACCCAAGGTTCGATAGAATCAGCCGATAGATCTGCGTTCGCTTAAAACCCGGCTGGCATTCCACATAAATGCTATTGTCGCTGTTGAGATGGCGGGCCACCAGCGTCGTCTTACCTTGTCGGGGAGGCCCGAAAATTACGATGCTCTCTCTTCGTTCGAGGCGTTCGCGCAGCTCAGCGTTGTAATTACGGCGATCGACGAATCGCGAGGCGGCGATGCTCTGGGCTTCGCTCGCTACTGTCTTTGTGCTCCGCCAGGGCCAACGCAATTCGACCTCGACTTGAAAACGACAGTAACGCCTTCGCCTCAGGGGCGATGTCAACACCGGGGCGCGCGCCACGCGTATTGATCGACATCGCCCATGCGGCAGGTGTCACAAAAGAGAAAAATGGCCAATTTCGAAGAGGTTTGCAACCTTCGGCCGCCTAACGGCTTGCGGCGACATTGCACATAGCCGCTAAGCCCTGGAATATTCGGCGGAATCACGAATTGTTGCGTTGCCGCGACAGCCGCACGCGCAATTTCCGATTTGTTTCCCGCCGCCGTGGGGCCGCCCCCCGGCGACGAGGCCCGCGCCCGGCGCAGGTGCGCGTCCGGGCGCTCGCCGCCGCCCCGCCGCAACAACATGTTGACGGCGCCGCGGGACAACTCCCGTCGCGCGGCAAAGCCGATATACTGGCCGCGATGCACGAAATGGCCCGCCATGAGCACTGAGCCCAAGATCGCCGCGCGCCGGCGCCAGGCGCTGCCGAAACTGTTCGACCCGGGCGCGCTCGCCGACGACGGCTATTTCGACGCCCCTTTCGGCCTGTTCTCGCGCCAAAAGATCAAAGCGATGGCGGCGCGCAAGCTCATCCAGGCGGAACGGCAGATCGACGAGACCCAGTTCCAGCCCGCCAGCCTCGACCTGCGGCTCGGCAAGGAGGCCTATCGCGTGCGCGCGAGCTTTCTGCCTGGGCGCGGCCACAGCGTCCGCCAAAGGCTGCAAAGCCTCAACGCCGAGCGCATTTCGCTCGCCGGCGACGGCGCCGTCCTGGAAAAAGGCATCGTCTATGTCGCGCCGCTGCTGGAGCGATTGGAGCTCAGGCCCAGTCTCTCCGGCGCCGCCAATCCGAAGAGTTCGACCGGGCGGCTCGACATTTTCACCCGCCTCATCGTCGACGGATCCGAGGCGTTCGACGAGGTTCCGCTCGGCTATCGCGGCGAATTGTGGCTCGAAATCTCGCCGCGCAGCTTCAGCGTGCGGGTGCGCGAAGGGTCGCGGCTCAATCAGGTGCGGTTTCGCAGCCGCAATTCACGACAGTTCAGCGTGTTCGATTTCGCCCTGAAGGACGACGAGATTCGCGCCCGGCACGCCGCCGCGCCGCTCGTCGACGGCGAACTGGCGCTGCGCGAAGGACTGATCATGCGCGTCGCGCTGGGCGGCGCGCCAGAGGGAATCGTCGGCTATCGCGCCATCAAGAACGGCGACGTGATCGACGTCGATCGCCCCGGCGGTTACGCCGCCGCGGACTTCTGGGAGCCGATCCGCGCGCGCGCCGACAGACGGCTCATTCTCGACCCGGGCGAATTCTACATTCTCGCCAGCCACGAAAAGCTGCAGATCCCCTCCGATCTCGCCGCCGAAATGGCGCCGATCGATCCGGCGATCGGCGAATTCCGCGTTCACTACGCCGGTTTCTTCGACCCCGGTTTCGGCCATGGCGCCGACGGCGCCCCGAGCGCGCGCGCGGTGCTCGAGGTGCGCAGCCGCGATGTGCCGTTTCTCATCGAGGACGGGCAGCCGGTCGGCCGCCTGATCTTCGAGCAGCTCGCGGGCGCCGCTGACGAGATTCTACGGCGCGGGCGCGACTTCCAACTACCAGGGTCAGGGGCTGAAACTATCGAAGCATTTTCGCGACTTTTGCGAGGGCTGAAGCCTCCGCGCAGCGGCTTTCCCGCAAGCCCGCGGGCCGCGGCGCGCGCCCGAAATTACTTTCCCTCGCAGGGATCGGGATCGGGGTTCCAGGTCTTTGGCTCGAAGCCAAGCGACCGAGCCGCCTGCATTTCGGCCGCGTTCAACTCGTCCCAATCCTTTGAACTCGACGCCGGCTCCGCCTTGGGGTCGTCCGTTCCCCAGTTGTCCGAGCGCCAACCGAGCGCCCCCCAAGCCTGCTGCTCGGCGTTGGTCATTTCGTCCCAATCGAGTTCCCACCAGTCGCAAAGGTTGTCTTGTCGACGGATGCCGCCGTCGACGACATTGTCCGCCGCGACCGGATCGACCAGATCGATCCGCTTGTCTCGGCACAGCGCGACGCCCACCGCGTCGGTCGACGAGCCATCCTCATAGTCGCCGCGCAGGTCGAAAAGACAGTCCCTGCGGTATGCGAGGCGGGCGACGTACTTGCCGCCGGGCGCGAGCGCGCCGACGATTTTGGCGCTCGCGGACGAACCTGAGACCGCGGCGAAAAGCTCGGTCAGCGCCACCGACCGCTTGTTGGTGACGACGACGTCGACGGTCGCAAGCACGGCCTCGCCGAGCTTGACCTTGGGGCTTGCCGGCGTGGCGGCGTCGACAGTCGGTGGGGCGGCATCTTGCGCAGCGGCGGCGCTTGCGGCCAAGAGCGCGCACGCAAACAGTCGGCAAAACGCTGTCGAAAGTCTACGACTCCTGCTCATGCCATGTGCTCCAAAACCGAGCCAACGCTCGCAACCGATCGAAAAACAACCGGCCCACGTCTTGGGACGGCGCGAAATTCGCCGGGGACGGCTTGTTCCGCGGGCGGAGAGATCGCTTATCCCTCTTGATCAAGTCTGTTTTCGCGCCGGGTTGTTCCCGATAAAGGCGAGATAAGGCAGCTGGCGGATGCTTTCCCGGGCCACGCCGAAGGCGAGCGTGCAGGTCACGAGCGAAGCAAGGAAATAACCGTAGCCGTACCAGGCAAATCCAATATGCACGCTCGTCAGAGAGAACGCTCCGTTCAGCGCGGCGAAAACGATCTGGATGAGCAGGACGCGGCGACGCAGATCGAAGTAGGCGAGGGCGATCATGAGGAACATGATGACGACTTGCTGTCAAACTATTGAAATGGAAGGCAAGCGGACGTAACGGCGCTGGTGCGCGCAAAGAACCTGGAATCCTTCGGCCGCTCGGGCGTGCGGGTTCGACCCCCGCCGTCCGCGTCAATACGCGCAGGCGCGATCTGGCGCGAGCGCGTTTTAGAATTTCGCGAAGATGACGGCGAGGATTTCGGCTGCCAGGGCCACGATGATCAGCGTTTCCAGATAGAAGCCGGTTCGAGCGTGACCCGCCTCGCTGAGTCGGCTGTTGGCGCGCTCAAAGATCTCATCAGCATAGTCGACGGGATCGGCGAGCGTCTCGAGACGGTCGTGGATGGCCGCCTGGAGGACGAGCTCCGCATAAAGGCGCTTTGAACCTGCGGAAATGCGCGGGTCAAGCTGCTCGATCGCGCCTTCGAGTCTCATGAACTCCACACTCAAATCTGTGGCGCGTTCCGTTAGCGTGTCGAGCTTGCGTCGCTGTGCGAGCTGCCGCCGACCGACGCTGTGGGTAAGCGTCTTGGCCATGTCGATTTCCGGCCAGAGCGCCGTCATCTCGCGCTCGAGTTTGATCATGCTGCGCTCGGCAAGCGTGAAGCGGACGACCGCGTCGAGCGAGGCCTCGAGCTGGTCCGGCGCGACGGCGATCAGGACGCAGGAATCGGTCCAGACGACGCGGGTCGAGCGCAGGCTTGCGCGAATCGGCGGCCGACCCTCCGCGCCGACCGCCTCCAATCGCTTCTCGAGGTCCTGGGTCGAACCGGCGGAGGGCGGCGCCCAGATGATGTCGAGCGCCCCTTCCGGCCGTCGGTTGTCGCCGTCTCCGATTGCGTCTGCGAGGGCGATTGGCCGAGAGACGGCGACCGTCTCCGCCAGATCGCGCAAGACGATAACCGACGATCCGTCTTCATAGTCAACCGGAGCGCCCTTATACAAAAATGCGACGCGCCACGTCCGAATATAATCGACAATCTGATCCATGGAACTATTCCCTTCGAATCAAGTGGGCAATTAGACGGCCGCGGCGGCGCGTCCACCGTCAACAGTATTGGCGTCCGTCGCCGCTGCGACACTGATCGCGTCGTAGAAGCAGTAGAGAAGCCCCTCGGAATCCTCGCACCACTGGCCTGGCCCGGCGCTGGCTTCGAGCGCACGCCGCCAAGCCGTCTCCAGCCTCTCCGGTTCGGACAGCGAGAGATCGAAACCGTGGGCATTGAGATGCTCGGACCATTCCCATCGCGACAGCAGCGTCTCGACGCCATTGAGCAGGCTGTGGCGTTCGACCAAATCGACCGCGAGGTCGCTGGCGACCGAAGCGAGAAAGACGCCGGAGCGGGTGACGCGCCGGAGTTCGTCGGCGGCGGCGTCGAGCCTGGCCCGCGGCGTGCGGCACAGGCTGGCCTCAAGGACGACGTCGAATGACCCGTCGGGGAAGGGAAGCGACGCGAAGTCGCCCAAGAGATTAAACGGCCGCAAATCGATCGGCGTTCGCGCGTGCATTTTCGGATCGGACTCGATGCCAAAGGCGTCGAAGCCCCGCGCGCGAAGCGCCGCCACGGTCTCGCCCGCGCCCGAACCGGCGACGAGCGCCTTCGCGCCCGGCTCGGCGCCCCATACGATGCTCATCATGTCGACGAGGAAGTCCACGGCGTAGAACTGCTGGAAGACCTCGCCGTGCTGCTCCGGCTGCTGCGCGACGACGACACGCCGCCGGCGCTGCAGCACATCGGCGACCAGCATCTCGGTCGCGGCGTCGGCGGAGTCGAGCACGCCGTTCAGGGTGGCGTCGAAGATGTAGTCGCCGGCGATGAAGACGCCCGGCAGCCGGACCGGATCGGGATGATGGTTTTCGCGCAGGCTGCGGACGGGCACGCCGCCGGGGATGGCGTTGACCGAGGCCATCCAGCGATGGATGCGCCGGTCGATCAGCAGGCTCTTGGCGTCGCTGAGGCAGTGCGGCAGGGCTTCGATGCACAGGCGCTCGATTTCCTCATCGGGCATGTTGGCGAGGCCGAGCGCCGCGTTGCCGGGAATGAGAAAGTTGAGCACGCCCCAGTGACCGAGATCGTGGCGCGCGCCTTCGTCGTATACGCAGCAACCGTCGAAAGCGTCGAGCATCCACCATGCGCCCTGCAGGTGTTCGCGCCAGAACGGACGTTGGAACAACAGGCTTGCGCGCAGGTAGTGGCCGGGGCGATCGAAATAACGGACGTGATCGACGATGGCGTGATGCAGCGCCGGCGAACGCCACTCGATGATCGAAAGCGCAGTTAACGGTAGCGCGAGAATCACATAGTCGGCGATGATCGCTTCCGTCGTTCCGTTGCTGCCGGCCGTCAGGCGATAGGTTCCGTCAGGCAGGGGCTCGACCGATCGGATGCCCGTGTTCAGCCGCACTTCGGCGTCGAGCTCGTCGGTCATCCTTCGGACGATCTCCTCGTTGCCGCCGACAACGGAGTAGATGTTCATGTAGTCGCCCACGTCCATCAGAACGTTCTTGAGGAAGTTCAGGCCGTTCGTCAGATGTGGCGGCGCCGCGACGTCGCTGTGGCTCATGACGCGGATGTAACGTCGCGCGACGGGGTCCGAGATTTCGCTCTCGAGAATCTCTTCGCCGGTCCGATTGAACCATGGGTGTGCGTTGTCGGCGTCGCGCGCGCACTTGTAGAACGCCTTCGGGCTCAGAAGCTGCGCGCAGCGCGCCCGGAACGCCATCGCCTGGTCGCGCGCATTGTGTCCGAAACTCTCGGCGAGGTCGTCGACGCTCGAGAGCGGCTTGTCGGCGAGCACGCAGGCGCCGCCCTGAATGTGGCGGATCTCCAAGCCGAGATCCTTCTCGATCAACTCGCGCAGCGGATCGGGGCCGAGGTCGGAATAGTCGTAGATCTCCGCGACCCCCGCCTCGTAGAGGCCGGTCCCGGCGAAGCTGCTGGTCTCGATCTTTCCACCCAGCCGATTGGTCACCTCATAGATCGTCGTCTTGCAGGCGGCGCCCGCCTTGTGCGCGAGCTGCCAGGCCGAGAACATGCCGCCGGGTCCGCCGCCAACAATGGCGATCCGGAATGCCGCGTTTTCCGGCGCCGGCCGGATGAGGATTCTTGATCGCTCTGATTATCGTGATCACTCTGATAATCGTGCGGTTGGCTTTCACGCATGACGAACCTCTTGACAAATGAACAACACACGACCTCCGCGCTCTGTGTGCTTGCCACAGTTCACTGAACATATTATACAGTTAAGTGTGCCATGAATCGCAACCAAACTGCACTGATGGCAATGATAGACGCCGTGACAGGCGTCACCTGTGCCAACACGTGAAAGTGATGACTGGAGTGTCCAAACTCTTACTGGATTGGCGAACGACTATGCGGCACACCCACTCAAACGCGCTCTCCCCATACTGGCCAAGCCAGCATGATAGCGCACACGTGGCCTTGTGCACCCAATCGCCGCATATCGATTAAAATCGTGCAGCATTTTTTGATTTGTGTCAACGATGTTACGCTCGTGGCATGCTGCACGTGAGGCGAATCGAAATCGGTAATACGATTGCATAGTCGGGGCATTTGAAGCTTATTCGGGGCGAGCGGGGGGACGATTCCGCGCCCAACGGCGTCACAATCTGCGAGGGCCAGGCTATCAACAAGATTGTTTATAGAACGCGTGAGCCCTGTGAGATCCGGCATCGGCTCCATGGCTCAAGTTAGCGCCTGTCGGGATCTCTTAATATTTCGTCACTGTTTTGTCGTTATTGCAATTAACCATGTGAATAAAATCTGCTTTTCCAATGTACGCACGGACGTGTCGGCATCGCCGGTGCGAAAATACAATGACGCGCATGCGCCTAGCGTTCGGCGCCATCAGCGAGAGGCCTAAAGTCGACGTGCGCTCGCTCGATCATTATGAGGAGATACGTCGCGACAGGACGACACGCATTCTTCAAGACTTGTTTTGGGCGAGATCGTCGTGTAAGGGACAAGTGTCGTCACGCGCGTGATCGTGACGGCGTCGATGAGTTGCGTCGTTCGCAGACGGAAACGCCATGAGTCGATCATTTGCTTTGTTGACTGCCGCGTCGGTCGTCGTGATGCTGGCGGCCGCCACTTCGGCGTCATCGCAAATGCTCCCCGAAGGCCATTACAGCCTTGCTTTTCGCGCGGTCGCGGCAGTCGACGCGGCTCCGTTGAGCGGCGCGGAAATCCAGGCGCGCTTCATCGGCAACACTATCGACGGGGTCGAGAACGGCCAAGCCTACAGCGAATTCATTGCGCCGGACGGAACCATAAGAGGAACTCGGCGCGGACGGGCGGTATTCAGGAACATGGCGCGTTACGGACAGTCAAATTTGTTTCCGTTACGAAGAGAACGACGGTGAGAGCGAGGCGTGGGATTGCTCGCCGGTGACGCTGGTCGGCGACAAAGTGTACTGGTCGAGCGGCGTCGACGACGGCGATTCGCCCGGTGCGACGTTGCTGCATGGAAATCCCAAAGAATCTGTGACAGCGGAGGACGGATGACCGCTGCCCACTCACGGCGCCCGAACGAGGGAGACGTCCCGGTCGCTCCCGCTGCCGAAATTGTCGAAGCGGTCGTTGCGCATTGAGAATTACGCCGCCGGGCCTTGGTTTGCAAAGGCGGCGCGAAGGGCCGGCAAGCTGTACGCTTTCAACCGACTGAAGCCCTTCATGACCTCCTGCATGGCGGCGGCGCCCTATCGCAGGGCCATCGACGGCGAAATGCTATGATTAACGTCTTACGGCGCGCGTCGCCGGCGCATAGGAGAATGGCATGAATATTGGCCTTCGAACGATCCGTTCCCACGTTTCCGCGGCGCTGGTTTGCGGGAGCCTCGTCGCCCTCGGCGGGGCGATGTTCGGGACCGCCATATTCGTCGCGCCGGTCGCGGCGGCCAACGTCATCGACGGCGGCATCCGTCCGCAAGATAGCGTGTGCGACTGGTATGAACTCGACTGGGATGAAATGACCAACGCCGAGCAGCAGGCCTGGATGACGCTCGGATGGCGCTCGGACAACTGGGGAACCGAAGACCCCAAAGCGGAGCCGGCGTCGAGTTCGAAGGATTGGGCGGAGCTGAGCAGGAACGAAAGACAGGCGGCCCAGTCGCTTGGCTTCGGGCCAAAGACTTGGAACGCCGACCCTGATCCCTGCCAGGGCAAGTGATCTCAAGCGAGCGCCGGCGCAACGGTTGTCGTCGCTCGGGCCGACAGTGGGCGCCCGAGGAAGGCCGGATAAAGCAAGGCTTGCCCGAGGGTCGAATCGTGTCCTATGGTGTCGCCGCGACGGCGGCGGGCCCCGCCCGCGCCAGAGGAGGCCGTGGAGGCCGCTCTCAGCGTTCGAATTCGCGGGCGTAGTTCAATGGCAGAACGGAAGCTTCCCAAGCTTCATACGAGGGTTCGATTCCCTTCGCCCGCTCCATTCTTTGCATTCAGACGCGGATCTCGTTGGAATTGATTGGGGGTCTCCGCCGTTTCGGGGGCGCGGCCCGCGCCGGGGGCGGGTGCGCGCGACCGCCGCTATTTTGGCCGCGGACCAATCTTGCGCAGACCGCGCCGCGCCTTCGTGTCCGACATTTTGCCCCCTGGCGGTCTCGCAGCCATGATGGCCCTGATCGTTTCGCGCGCAACAAACCCGAAAAATTGATGTTCGCACATCAAAAGCCTTTGATGCACGGCAAACGCCTTGGGTTGGCGACTTTATTGTTATTTTTCAGGATATTGGGCGAGCACGTCGGGTACCAGCGCGATCTTGTCGCCGGCGTCGAAAGGCGATTGTTCGCAGCGCGGCAAAGATTGGAGTTGCGCACCTCACAATTATGCGCGATCCATCATGCATGAGCGATCCCGTCGATCCCACCACGGTCATGTTGAAGGACGTCGCTAGAGAAGCAGGCGTTTCCACGGCCACTGTCGATCGCGTTCTTCATGGCCGCCGCGGCGTGAAGGAAGCGACGATCCGACGCGTCAAGGAGACCATCGAACGGCTCGGATTTCAGCCCTATGCGGCGGCGGCGGATTTGGCGCGCGGACGCAGCCACCGCTTCTGTTTCATCATGCCCCGCAACCAGAATATCTTCATGGCCGAGATCGTGGAGCACGTCGCCCGGCTGCGAACGCTTATGGCGGCGCGACGCACGCTCGTCGACGTCATCGAGACCGACGTGTTCGACCCGGACGCGCTGGCCGAAACTCTCGAGGATGCCGGCAAGCGTTACGAGGGGATCGCGGTGGTCGCCCTCGATCATCCGCGCGTGCGGGCCGCGATCGACGAACTGGTGGCGGCCGGGATCATTGTGGTGACGCTGGTGTCCGACGTTCCCTCGTCCCGACGCCTGCGCTACGTGGGCGTCGACAATATCGCGGCGGGCCGCACCGCCGGAACCCTGCTCGGACGTTTCCTGGGCGGACGAAAAGGCAAGGTCGCCGTTGTCGCCGGATCGCTTTCCCTGCGCGACCATGCCGAGCGTCTATTTGGCGTGCAGCAGGTCGTTACGTCCGAATATCCCCATCTCGATCTCCTGCCGACGGTGGAAGGGCGGGATGACGACATCCATAATGCCGATCTCATCCGGCGCTTGGTCGCCGATCATCCCGATTTGGTGGGCCTCTATAATATCGGCGCCGGGACCACCGGCATCGGCAACGCGTTGATCGACGCCGGGCGGGCGCGGGATGTGGTGTTCATCGGCCACGACCTGACGCCGCAGACGCGCCGCTTCCTGGTGCTGGGCGTGATGGCGGCGGTCATTACGCAAAACCCCGGCCATGAGGCTCGGTCGGCGGCGCGCATTCTCATGGCGTTGGCGCGCAAGGAATTGATTATCGCCGAGCAGGAGCAGATCGGCATCGACATTGTCCTTCGCGACAATCTGCCCTGACCCGGTTCCGGCCCTAAGGCGCCAAGAAGAGGATTGCCCAATGTTCCTCGGTTTTGACATCGGCACGTCCAGCGTCAAAGCGGTTCTTCTCGACGGGGACGATCGCGTGGTCGCGCTCGCGGAGCAGGCGCTCGCCGTCTCGCGACCGCGGCCCCTCTGGTCGGAGCAGAACCCCGAGGAACTGGTGGTCGGCGACAATCGCCGCCGCCGACGCCCTGCACGCCGCGCGCCCGAAGGATCTTGCCGCGGTCGCCGGCATCGGCCTGTCGGGCCAGATGCACGGCGCGACCCTTCTGGACGCGGCCGGCAAGGTGCTTCGCCCCTGCATTCTGTGGAACGACGGCCGCTCCGGTGCGGAATGTGGCGAGCTCGAGGCAAAATTCCCTGAACTCCGCCAAGTGACCGGCAATCTGGCGATGCCCGGGTTCACCGCGCCCAAGCTCCTATGGGTCGCCCGCCACGAGCCGGAGATCTTCGCCAAGATCGCGATGGTGCTTCTGCCCAAAGCCTATGTGCGCTATCGCCTGACCGGCGGCTATGTCGAGGATATGTCGGACGCCTCGGGCACATTGTGGCTCGACCCGGCCCGTCGCGACTGGTCCGACGCCGCGCTTGCCGCAACCGGATTGACCCGCGCCCAGATGCCGCGGCTGGTCGAGGGGTCCGCCGTCTCCGGCGTTCTGATCCCCGAACTGGCGCAGCGTTGGGGGATGACCAGCCCTCCCGTGGTGGCGGGCGGCGCGGGCGATTGCGCAGCCACCGCTGTCGGGCTTGGCGCCATCCGTGCGGGAGACGCCTTTGTTTCACTTGGGACGTCCGGCGTCGTGTGGTCGACGACGGATCGCTTCGCGCCCAATCCGGCGTCGGCCGTCCATGCCTTCGCCCACGCCATTCCCGCCACGTGGCACCAGAATGGGCGTGATGCTGTCGGCTGCGTCCTCGCTGACGTGGTGGGCCGGCGTTTGCGGCGCCAAGGAGGCTGACCTCGTGGCTGAACTGGGCGAGGAATCGAAGGGCGCTTCGCCGGTTCTGTTTCTGCCTTATCTCTCCGGCGAGCGGACGCCCGCGAATGACCCGACGCTCAGGGCGGTTTTCGCTGGCCTCGGCGCCGAGCACACCCGCGCCGATCTGACACGGGCCGTGCTGGAGGGCGTCGCCCACGCGGTTCGCGACAATCGCGACAGCCTGACGGCGGCCGGCGCCGCCATCGCCGAGATCGACATCGTCGGCGGCGGCTCGCGGTCGCGGGTTTGGGCGCAGATCATCGCCGACATGCTGGAAATCCCGGTCCATCGGGTCGAGGAGGGCGCAGTCGGCGCCGCCCATGGCGCGGCGCGTCTGGGGCGGATAGCGGCCACCGGCGAGACGCCGGACGCGGTTTGCGCGCGCGCCAGGCGCATCGAAACCTTCGAACCCGACGCGACGCGCGCCGCCACCTTCACCGAAAGCCGCGCCCGTTGGCGCCGCCTTGCGCCCTTTGCAAAGGAGATCAGCCAATGAACGCCCCGGTTTCGACTTTCTTCGGACTGCCCGATCCCGTTCGGTTCGAAGGTCGGGAGAGCGTCAACCCGCTCGCCTATCAATATTACGACAAGGACCGCGTCGTCGCCGGGCGGCGCATGGAAGACCACCTGCGCTTCGCGGTGTGCTACTGGCATTCGTTTGGCTGGCCGGGCGGCGACCCCTTCGGCGGCGAAACCTTCCTGCGGCCCTGGATGCACGGCGCCGACCCGATGGCCATGGCCAAGGCCAAGGCCGATGTGGCCTTCGAGCTGTTCCGCATCCTCGACGTGCCGTTCTACACCTTCCATGACGCCGACGTGGCTCCGGCGGGCGAGACGCTGCGCGAGCATCTGGCCAACTTCGGCGCGATCGTCGACGTGCTCGAGCAGAAGATGGCGACCGCCAAGGTGAAGCTGTTATGGGGCACGGCGAACCTGTTCTCGCATCGCCGCTATATGGCGGGAGCCGCCACCAACCCGGACCCGGAGGTTTTCGCCTTTGCCGCCGCCACGGTGCGGGCCTGTCTCGAGGCGACGCAGCGGCTCGGCGGGCGCAACTATGTGCTGTGGGGCGGCCGCGAGGGCTACGAGACGCTGCTCAACACCGATCTCAAACGCGAATACGACCAGATGGGGCGCTTCCTGTCGATGGCGGTCGAGCACAAGCACAAGATCGGCTTTGAGGGCCCCCTGCTCATCGAGCCGAAACCGCGCGAACCGACCAAGCACCAATATGACTTCGACGTGGCCACCGTCTTCGGCTTCCTGGAGAAGTGGGGGCTCACCCAGGACGTGAAGGTCAATGTCGAGCAGAACCACGCGATCCTGGCCGGCCACAGCTTCGAGCACGAGATTGCGCTGGCCTTCGCGCTCGGCGTTTTCGGCTCGGTCGACATCAACCGGGGCGACGCGCTGCTTGGCTGGGACACCGACCAGTTCGCCATGGACGCCGGCGAGTTGACGCTGGTCTTCCACGAGATCCTGAGGAACGGCGGTTTTGCCACCGGCGGGCTCAACTTCGACGCCAAGATCCGCCGCCAGTCGATCGATCCCGTGGACCTGGTCCAGGCCCACGTCGGATCGATCGACATTTGCGCCCGAGCGCTCCTCAACGCCGAGACGCTTTTGAACGAGGGCGTTCTGACCGCCTTCGTCAAAGACCGCTACGCCGGCTGGGACAGCGACGAAGGCAAGGCCATCCTCGCCGGCCAGCGCACGCTCGCTCAAGTCGCCGACCGGGCGATCGCCGAACAGATTTCGCCCAAGCCTCGCTCCGGCAAACAGGAGTATCTGGAGACGATTCTCGCCCGAAGGTTGTGACGGCAATCCGTTCCGACCGTTGGTTTCGCGCCGCCCCGGTTCCCTTGGGAGCCGGGGTTTTCTATTGGCTCGCAAGAGGCTCGCGCTCGAAAAAAGACCCGGCCGCAACGAGCGACCGGGCCGGGAGGCGAAGGCTTCAGGGCCTTGGGAAGCGAGTCAGCGGCGGTTGCCGGAGGACACGATGTCCATCCACACCGCAAGCACAAGAATTAGGCCTTTGACGATCTGCTGCCAGAACGTGTCGATGCCGAGCATGGACATGCCGTTATCGAGGCTGGCCATGATGGTGGCGCCGACCAGCGCGCCGACCACGGAGCCGATGCCGCCGCGCATCGAGGTGCCGCCGATGAAGCAGCTGGCGATGGCGTCAAGCTCGCTGCCGGTGCCCGCCGAGGGGGTGCCGGCGGCAAGGCGAGCGGTGGTGGTCAGGCCGGCGAAGGCGCACATCAGCCCCATCATGCCGAAGACCATCAGCTTGACCAGATTGACGTTGACGCCGGAGAGCCGGGTCGCCTCCATATTGGAGCCGACCGCGTAGATGCGGCGTCCGAACACGGTCTGATCGCCCACGACCGTGAAGACGCCGAGGATGACGAGCAGGATCAGCACGGGGACTGGGACGCCCTGATAGCTGTTCAGGGTCAGGACGAAGCCGAGAATGACCCCGCCGATGACGACGAGCTTGGCGATTTCCACCGCTGTCGACGAGACCGGCAGTTTGTGTTTCCGCCGCCCGGCCCGCGTCCTGAAAGCCATGATCACGAGAAGGACGAAGAGCGCGGCGGCAATGACGTCGCCGACGCCGCCCGGCAGGTAGCCCTGTCCAATGACTTTCAGGTTGTCGGACACCGGCGCGATGGTGATGCCGCCGGTCAGACCGAGCACAGCGCCGCGGAAGACCAACATGCCGCCCAACGTGACAATGAACGATGGAACGCCTTGATACGCGGTCACGTAGCCGACCAGCATCCCGACCGCGATGCCCAGGATGATGACGACGGCGATCGTCCCGGCCAGCGGCCAATGGTAGGTGACGTCCAGGACCGCCGCGATGCCGCCGAGCATCCCGAGCAGCGACCCGACCGACAGGTCGATTTCGCCCGAGACGATGACGAACACCATTCCCGAGGCCAGCATGCCCGTGATCGCCATCTGGCGAAGCAGATTCGAGAAATTGCGCGCGGTCAAGAACTGGGAGGCGCCGACGTCGCGGTCGTAGGTGAGAAAGCCGAAGAACGCCCAGATGACGACAATCACCAGCAGCAGTGCGACAATCTTGTACTCGGAGAGAAAGCTCCGGAGATCTTTCTTCATAATGGTCATAGTGCGATACCGATGTTTGTGAGGGCGGGGTCAGGCGGCTTCGGCTTCGGCCTTGCCGATCGCGGCGGCCATTACCTTTTCCTGGGTGAGAGACTCGTTGACGAAATCGCCGCGCAACTGTCCCTCGCCCACGACGAGGACCCGGTCGGAGACGCCAAGCACCTCAGGCAGTTCCGAGGACACCATCAGCACCGCGACCCCTTGTCTGGCCAGCTCGAAGATCAGCTTGTAGAGTTCGTATTTGGCGCCGACGTCGATCCCGCGCGTCGGCTCGTCGAGGATGAGCACCTTGGGTTCCGGCAGCAGCATCTTGGCCACCACGGATTTCTGCTGGTTGCCGCCGGACAGATTGGCGATGGGCAGCAGCGGGTGCGCCGTTTTGATCTTCATGCGCAGGATCTCGGCCTGGATCGCCGCCAGCTCCGCCTCGGCGTCGATCATGATTCCGCCGCGAGCGTAGCGCCGCCCCAGGACCGACAGGGTGATGTTGTAACCGACCCCCATGAGCGGCACGATGCCCTGGCGCTTGCGGTCTTCAGGCACCATACAGATGCCGGCGCGCACGGCGTCGATGGGTTGGCGAATTTTGAGCTGCCGGCCCTCGAGCCAGACCTCGGCCTCATAGCGACCGGGGTAGCTGCCAAACAGCGCGGAGACCATCTCGGTGCGTCCGGCGCCGACCAACCCGGCGACGCCGAGTATTTCGCCCCGTCGCAGCTTGAAAGAGACGTTGTCGACCAGCTTGCGCTCGGGATTGGTGGTGTCCCAGCACGTGACCTTTCGCGCCTCGAAGATCACGTCCCCGATGTCGTGGGTCTCGCGCGGGAAGAGGTTCTTCATCTCGCGGCCGACCATCATGGTGATGATCTTGTTGGTGTTCAACTCGGACATGGGCAGGGTGGCGATATGCGTGCCGTCGCGCAGGACCGTCACGGTGTCGGCGATTTCGGCGACCTCGTCCACCTTGTGGGAGATGTAGACGCAGGCCATGCCGTTGGACTTGAACTCCTTGATGAGATTGAGCAGCGTGCGCGTCTCGGTGGCGGTCAGCGCTGATGTCGGTTCGTCGAGAATAAGCAGCCTGGCGTTCTTGTTCACCGCCTTGGCGATCTCGATCAACTGCTGCTTGCCGCCCGTGTAGGCCGAGACCGGAAGCGCAACGTTGATATCGGGCATCTTCAGGCGAACCATCAGCTCGGTGGCGCGAGCGTTCATCCGGTCGTAGTCCATGAAGCCGCCGGATGTGGTCAGCTCCGATCCAAGGAAGATGTTTTCGGCGACCGACAGGTGCGGAACCAACATCAATTCCTGATGGATGATGACGATTCCGGCCTCCTCGGTCTCTCGAATGTTCCGCGCCTTGAGTTCGTGGCCGTCCCACAGGATGGTTCCGGTCCAGGAGCCGTAGGGCAAGACAGCCGACAACACCTTCATCAACGTCGACTTGCCGGCTCCGTTCTCGCCGCACAGACCGACGCATTCGCCGGCGCGAACCTTCAGGTCGATGCCTTCGATCGCGGTGACGCCGGCAAATTTCTTAGTGATGTCGCGCATCTCCAAGAGATACTCGGACATGGCTGCCTCTCCCCTTTCAGCGGCGTTCCGCGGCCGGCCCACGGCGCCACATTGGATACTGGCGCATCGCCCTCGCCTCGTGAAGCGGTCTTGGGTGCGGCGAGGCGTCTCACTGACGGTTCTTCCGCCCCGCGTCTCGGCCGCCATTCCTTGGGTCGGCGCGCCGCGCCGGTCCCATGTGAGGCGAGGCGGGCCGCGGGAAAGCCCGGTCGCTCCGCTGAGGGCGGAATTGACCCTGAATTTGGGAGGGGCCCGCCGCCCTGTTGGGCGGCCGGCCCCGCCGACAATCGGCTCGATTCCGACAAACTTCGGGATCGACAGGATCTTCAGCGGCAAGCGTCGATGCGCTGCAGTCCGCGGGATCGCGCCGCTTCGACGACCATCGCCGGCATTCGCCAAAACCACCGGCCGCGCGCAAGGTCCGGGGCGGATGGCCGCCCCGGAAGGGATCGCGTCGGGATCACTTACCCTCGACCTGCTCCTTGGTGTAGAAGCCGTCCTTGATAACGAGATCGACGTTGTCTTTCGTCAGCGCGATTGGGGTCAGCAGGAGCGAGTCGACCGGCTTCGTGCCGTTGTCGAGCTTGGCGTTGAAGCCCGACGCCTTACCTTGAATCAAGGCGACGGTCAGCTTGGCCGCTTCGCTGGCGATCAGCTTCAGCGGCTTGTAGACGGTGACGGTCTGGGTGCCGGCGATCACGCGCTTGACGGCGGCGAGGTCGGCGTCCTGGCCGGAAACCGGAACCTTGCCGGCCAGGCCTTGCGCGGCGAGAGCCTGAATGGCGCCGCCGGCGGTGCCGTCGTTGGAGGCGACGACCGCGTCGATCTTGTTCTGGTTAGCCGTCAGGGCGTTTTCCATGATCGACAGCGCGGTGGTCGGGCTCCACTCCGGAACCCACTGCGAGCCGACGATCTTGATCTTGCCCGAGTCGACGGCGGCCTTGAGGGCCTTCTCCTGGCCGGCGCGCAGCAGCTTGGCGTTGTTGTCGGTCGGCGAGCCGCCGAGCATGTAGTAGCGGCCTTCCGGCTTGACCTTGAGAACTGCGTCGGCCTGCATAAATCCGACGCGCTCGTTGTCGAAGGAAATGTAAGCGTCTTCATCCGCATTGAGGATGAGGCGGTCGTAGGACAGAACCTTGATGCCGGCCTTGTGGGCTTCGTCGATCACCGCGCCGAAGACTTTCGAGTTCATCGGCACGACAACGATCGCGTCGACCTTCTGGGCGATCATGTCTTCGACCTGGTTGACCTGCTTCTGTTCGTTGGCGTCGGCCGAGGTCACCACGACGTCAGCGCCCAGTTCCTTGGCCGCGGCAATGAAATAGTCGCGGTCGCGGGCCCAGCGCTCGACGCGCAGATCGTCGATCGAGAAGCCGATCACCGGTTTCGCCGGGCTGGCGCTCGCCGTCGTGGCGAGCGGCAGGCATAGGGCAATCGCCGTGAGCGACCCCGCCAGTACGTTAAGGAGCTTCATCGTTTATCCCCCAAATATGCCCTCCCATGAGGGCGTTGCCGTCCTGTTCGAACAAATCAAGCCGAACCGGACGGGTCGTTCGGCTGCGGCGTTTTGCAAAACAGCGATCCACCCCCTCTCGGCGAAAGCCTTCGCAGCGAGCGTTGACCGTAGCGCCGTTTGCGCGGGACGACTGATGCATCAAATTTATGATGTACGCAACTCAAATCTTGAATTCCAATCCGCCTCTGACCGAATTTCGTGACCAAGTAAAATGGTCGCCTTCACTAAAACACGGCGATGTTGGCTGCAGCTGGCCCAATCAATCGTTGAGTAAGACGTATGTTTCGCTTGCGGCGCGGGCAATTCCGTATGATGTACGAACATCGTATTTCGGTTAACGTTGGCCATTGGAGCTCTATCGGCCTCGGCTCGACGAGAATGGACTTGCCGCCGCGGCGATAGCGCAGGTCTTTGGCCGCGACTAGGCTCGCCGGGCTTTGGCGGGCCGGCCCGCGGGGTCGTTGAATGGGCGCCAACAAGCGCCAATGCCGCATCTCATCCAAGAGTGCGTTAAGTATTTGGTGTCGCTAAATGATTACGCCTGGAAGAAGGGTCGTGACCGGCCGCGATCGGGGCGCGGCGGCGATCGCAATTCGCTCCATTATATCGGTCGGTTGCGCGAACCCGGCCTTAGGCTTTGGGGCAAGGCTGACGCGCGCGCGGACGGCCAAGCGCGTCGAGGCGCTTGGCGACGACAGCTTCGAGGCGTGACGAAGCGCTTATGCGCGGCGCCCGATCCGCACGGATGCGGGGATGCGCCGGCATTTTGCCCCCGATTCGGCTGGCGACGCATTCGTGAGCGCTTCGCATCCGGCCGATCGAACGCCTCGCCGGGCGGCCCGTTGCGAGCCCACGCGCTTTCGCATGCGAAGGTCAGGGAGCAAGGACTACGCGGCCGACGACCCGTCCCGCTCCGAGATCCTCCAGGGTTTCGGTCGCCGCATTGAGCGGGCGGCGACGGATCGGGATCGGCGGCAGGGCGCCTGATCTCGCGAGATCGAGGAGTTCGCGGGTCTCGGCGATAGTGCCGGTGTAGCTGCCCTCGATCGCGATCGCCTTCATTGGAATGAGCGGCAGCGACCATGGGGCCGCCCCGCCGAACAGGCCGACCATGATCATCTTGCCGCCCTTGGCAAGGCAATCGAAGGCGAGGGAGGCCGTGGCGGGGCTGCCGACCAGATCGATCGCCGCCCATCCGGGTCCGCCGAGGCTCGCGGCGACCCGAGCGAGCGCGTCGGGGGCCGAACCGTCGATCGCCGCGACGGCGCCCGCGCCCAGCGCTGCAGCGCGGCGCCTCTCGTCGATGTCGACCACCACCGCGCCCTTGCCGCCCATGGCCTTGAGAATGCCGAGGCACATCAATCCAAGGCCGCCGGCGCCGATCACCAGAACGAGCTCTTCCTTGATTGCGGGGCCGAGTTTCTTCAGCGCCGAATAGGTGGTGACGCCCGAGCATGCCAAAGGCGCCGTCGCCGCGGGATCAAGCCCATCGAGCGGCAGCAGATATTTCGAATGCGGAACGAGGAGCTGATCGGAATAGCCGCCGTCGCAGTGGACGCCGATGCAGCGCGGCTTCATGCACAAATTCTCGTCGCCGCTTCGGCAGACCCGACATGCGCCGCAGCCGATCCAGGGATAGACGAGGCACATCTCGCCCACTTTGCGGTCGACGACCTTGGGCCCGACCGAGAGGATTTCGCCAGCGACCTCGTGCCCGAGCGTGAGGGGCAGGGCGATGCCGCGATCCTTCAGCATCAGCCGACGCCCGGCGCCAAGGTCGTAGCCGCCTTCCCAGATGTGGAGATCGCTATGGCAGACGCCGACCGCTTTGACCGCGATGACCGCTTCGTGCCCCGAAGGCCGCGGGTCCGGCAGGTCGGCGCCCATCAGCGGGCGGCCAAAATCCACGACTTGATAGCTTCTCACTTGGCCGGTCCTCCCTGAGTGTCGGTTCGCCGACAGCGACGGCGCCGGTGGTCCACTGCTCGGCGTCGGCGCATTTTCGGCGATGCGCCGACCTCCGTTCAAGGGCTCGCTTTCCCAATTCATCATGCTTTATGAGGCGATCGAACAGGGCCAACGTCGCCGGAGCGCTGGGCGGAGCGGTAATTTTTTTCGATGCGAATCGCTCGACGCGCCGTGGGGAGGCGCGTGACCGCCCGCGCAGCGACGACCGGCTCGCCTTTCATGATCCTGCTCAAAGCGGTCGGCGAAGGCGACGCTAGGTGTGAAGGTCATGAATGACGAACCTCTCCGCGCCGCCGAGTTGTTGCTGCAAGGCGGGCGCTCCGCCGGACCCCGCGGCGGCGCCGGGGCTCGCATTCGGCCGCGTCCCCATTGAAAGCGAGATCGAACGATGACCTCTTGCGACAAGCGCCTGCATCTCGGCCTCACCGAAAGCGTTTGCCCCGCGTGCCTGGCGACGATCCCGGCCGAACGCTATGCCGCCAACGACACGGTTTACCTCAAGAAGACCTGCCCGGAACACGGAACGATCTCCACACCGGTGTGGCGCGGACTGAATTCCTATCTGCGCTGGGGTAAGGCCGCCCAAGACCGTTCCCGCCCGCCGGCGCGCGCGACGGAGGCGACGCTCGGCTCCCCCGAGGACGGCGACCTCGGCCCGGATCATCGCCGGCAGAGCGGTTGCGTGGTTCTGGAAGTCACCTCGCGCTGCGATCTTTCCTGTCCGGTGTGCCTCGCCGCCGCCGATCGCCACGGCTCCGACGCGAGCCTTGCCGAGATCATGGGCTGGCTGGACGTCCTCGTCGGATCGGGCGGTCGCGTTCACATTCAACTCTCCGGCGGCGAACCGACCGTGCGCGACGATCTGCCCGAAATCGTCGCCCTGGTCCGCTCGCGCGGCTTCGATATCGTGCAACTGAACACCAACGGCGTGCGCATTGCGCTCGAGCCCGATTACCTCGCCGCTTTGGCGAAGGCGGGGCTCGACTGCGTGTTCCTGCAATTCGACGGCGTCGCCGACAACGTCTATCGGCGTTTGCGGGGCGCCAAGCTGATGCGACTGAAGACGCTCGCCGTCCGCAATTGCGCGGAGGCCGGGGTCGGCGTCGTCCTCGTCCCGACCCTCGTTCCGGACGTCAACGTCGATCAGATCGGCGCGATCGTCGACTTCGCCAAGGCGGAGACGCCCACCGTTCGCGCTGTGCATTTTCAGCCGGTGAGCTATACCGGACGCGGCCCTTTGGCGCCCGACGCTTCGGCGCGCATCACCCTGCCCGAGGTGATGGAAGCGTTGATCGCCTACTGCGGCGGCGCGATCGATCTCGACGACTTTGTCCCCGGCTCGGCCGAGAACCCCTATTGCTCATTCAGCGGGCGCTTCGACGTCGACGCCGAGGGCCGCCTCCGACCGGGCGCCGAAGGGTCCGGCGCGCGCGGCGACGCATCGTCCGAGCCGGCGCCCGGACGGGAACCCCTCGACGTTTTTCTCGCGACGCGGACCCGGACGCTGGGCCTCTCGGGCATGGCGCTTCAGGACGCCTGGACGCTTGACTTCGACTGGCTGCGCCAGTGTCACATTTCCGTCGTCGCGCCCGACCGCCGCATCATGCCGTTCTGCGCCTACAATGTGACGAGTTTCGACGGCCGCCCGCTCTATCGGCCCGAGGGCGTGGAGAGCCACGAGCCCTGAGCGCTCGAAGCCACGCTCGAGGCCTTGGCCGCTCGCCCGGCTTCGCGCGACGGCGGCTCAGCGCGCCGCGGCGAGCTCGAGGCGCGCCGCCGCGCGCAGCAGGGTCAGATCGTTCGAAACCGTGCAAAACGCGAAGCCGCGCGCCAGCGCCGCTTTGGCGTGCGCGCCGTCGGAGCAATAGAGCCCGGCGAACCTGCCGTGCGTCTTGGCGCGCTCGACGATCCGCGTCAAGGCGGCGTCGATCTCGGCGCCGTGAGGATCGACGGCGGTCCCGTCGCTGAGCGCAATCGAAAGATCGTTCGGCCCGACGAAAACGCCGTCGATCCCCGGCGTCGTCAGGATTTCATCGAGGGCGTCGACGGCCTCTCGCGTCTCGATCATCGCGATCGCCAATGTCGTCGCGTTGGCGCTGTGGAGGTAAGCGGGGCCGATCAAGCCGCTAAGCGAGAGCGCCGCGCGCGGCCCCCACGAGCGCCGCCCCAGCGGCGGGAATTTCACGAATTCGGCGAACCGGCGCGCGTCCTCGGCGCCGTTGATCATCGGCGCGATGATCGCCGCCGCGCCGGCGTCGACAAGACGGCTCGCGCAAGCGAAGTCGCCGACGGGGACGCGAACGATTGTCGGCTTTCCCGCCAACGCGACGATGAGAATCCCCCGCGCCGCGCCGACGAAATCGACGCCGCCGTGCTGCATGTCGAGCGTCACCACGTCAAAGGATTCGCGCGCCAGCGCATCGGCGATCGCCGTGTCGTTGACGCCGACCCAGGCGCTGAGAAGGCCGCGCCCGGCCGCCAGGCCGAACGCCAATTTGCCGATGACGCCGCCGTCGCTCATGCCCAACCCTCCGCGAATGTGGACCATTGCGGGATGCGCGCGCCCGCGTCAATGGCGTCGCCAATTCGGCCGCCGGCGACCCGCCGCCGCGATTACACGGATGTAACTTGAAAGTAATGCGGCCGCGAAGGATCGTCACGTTGTTGATTCCGATAGAAAGGCGATCCAATGAAAAAGCTCATGCTAAGTTCTGTCGCCGCCATGGCGCTGGCGGGTTCGGTCTTTGCGATTGGCGCCGCCGCCGCGCCCGGCGATCCGGCGCCGCCCCCCGGGCCAATGCGCGATATGGGCGAAGGGCGCGCCTTCATGCTCGATGCGCGACTGGCCGGCATGAAGGCGGCGCTGAAGCTCACGCCCGACCAGGAGAAGAATTGGGCGCCGTTCGAGGCCGCGGTGCGCGACGCCGCCAAGGCGCGCAGGGACGAGATGCGCGCCTTGCGCGAAGCAAAGCGCGGCGACGAGCGCCCCTCGCCGATCGAGCACATGAATACGTTGGCGGACCGCCTGGCCAAGGCCTCCGCCGATATCAAGACAATCGCCGGCGCCGCCAAGCCGCTGTTCGACAGCCTCGACGCCACGCAGCAGCGTCATTTCGGCCCGCTTTTGATGGCGCTCCGGGAGCATGGGCCCCATGACGGCCGCATGATGGCGCGCTGGGAGCGTCGCGACCACGACCAGGCGAATTGACGCCGAGCCCAGTCGTCGGCGTCCTGAGAAGGCCGGGTTCGTCCCGGCCGTTTCAGCGCCGGGTCACGCCCCGCCGGGCGGCCTCACGTCGCACACCAGAGCGAGCGTCGCGGCTTGCACGATGAGCGCGGCGAGGGTTGCGGCCGCAAAGGCGAGGACGATTCCCGCGCGGGGTATCGCCAGGCCGACGACAAGAAAGAAAAACGCGAACGCGAACAACGAGCCGGTCATGCCCCTGAGCAGCGCGACGCCGGCGCGGGGCCCGTGGGCGCGATGGGCGAAAACGCCGAGCGCGGCCCCGATCAGCGGAAAGGTGGCGACGACTCCGCTGGCCCGCGCGCCGAGCAGGGAGGCGAACGAGGTCACCCCCACCACCAGCGCCGTCACCAGCGCCATGCGCGCGGGGATTTCCCACCATGCCTCGCGCATCGGCGCGAAAGCGCGCAAATCGCGCGGCAGCAGGCGGAGCGCGACGACGAGGGTCAGCAGCGCAAGCGCGAACAGCATGCCCGGAGGCAGTCGGCCGGCGTGCAACGTGGCGGCGGTCGCCACGAAGGCGGCTGCGCCGCCGATGAGGCCGGCCAGCCAGCCCCAAGGCGCGGCGAGCGCGTAGCCCAGACAGAAGACAGCCTGCGCAATGACCCCGGCGAGCGAGCCCGCGCTCGCTTCGGCGGCGAAGTTCGCGCCGTGCTCGACGGCCAGAAACACCGCGACAGGCCCCGACGTGAGGGGAAGGCCGACGATCCAGCCGGTCAGAGCGTCGCCCCAGCGCCGACCGACAAGGCTGGCGGCGAGAATCATCAGAGGCGTGACGATCAATTTGATCGCGAGGACGCTCAAGTGGACATTCTTCTTACGGTCGGAGCGGCGAGACTGGGGCGCCGCCCTCGGGTCGACGCGCGGCTCGACGAAGCGCGCGTTCAGGCGCGTTGTCGAGCGAACGAGGGCGCTTGGCAAGTCGGCGCGCCTTTTTCCTATTTTGGGATGTCGAAGCCGCTTTGCTCGGCGTCGGGCCTTCCATTGCGCGCGCCGGCGCGATGGCGCAGTTTCGGGCGTGAGGATTTGGGCGGCGTGTGAGCGGAAAGCGCGGCGCTCGGCCTCGGCGAGCCTCGTCCCCGAATCGCGGCGGATCGTCGCAACCGGGAGATCCGCACGCGCAATCAACGCCGACTTCGTGCAAGGTCGAGAGGCAACGCTATGACGGCATCCGTTCATGTTACGCGCCACGGCGCGCTTTACCAGGTCACGCTCGACCGGCCCAAGGCCAACGCGATCGACGCCGCAACGAGCCGTGCGCTGTATGTCGCTTTTCGCGCCTTTCAGGACGATCCGGAGGCGCGCGTCGCGATCCTGACGGGGGCGGGCGACCGCTTCTTCTCGGCAGGCTGGGACTTGAAGGGCGCCGCAGAGGGAGCGGAAGCCGGCGCCGACCATGGTCCCGGCGGCTTTGCCGGCATTACCGAGTTCTTCGATCTCGACAAGCCGGTGATCGCGGCGGTCAACGGCTTGGCCTTCGGCGGCGGCTTCGAACTGGCGCTGGCGTGCGATCTGATCGTCGCGGTCGAGGGGGTTGAGTTCGCGCTTCCGGAGTCCGGTCTCGGCCTTGTCGCCAATGCCGGCGGCGTTCAGCGACTGCCGCGCCGCATCGCCCCCGCGCTGGCGATGGAATTGTTGCTGACCGGCCGGCGCGTCGGGGCCGAGGAAGCTTTGGGCCTCGGCCTCGTCAATCGGCTCGCGCCGCTGGGGTCGTTGATGAGCGCCGCGCGCGACTACGCGACGACAATCGCCGCCAAGGCGCCGCTGGCGACGCGCGCCGCCAAGGCGCTGACGCGCGCCGGCGAGGGATTGTCCGTCGAAGCGACCTTCGCGGCGATGCGTTCCGGCCGGGTTGCGGTCTATCAAGAGCTGCTGGCCTCCGATGACGCGCGGGAGGGCCCGCGAGCCTTCGTGGAGAAGCGCCCTCCCGCGTGGACGGGGCGGTAGGATGGCCGACGCGGCGGCGGTGCGATCGCAGTCTCGCCACCTCGCCGGGGCGCTCAGCGTGCTCGCTGGAGGATTGTGCTGGAGCTTCACCGGCGTTTTCATTCGTCTCGCGCCCCACCTCGACGCATGGCAATTCCTGGTCTTTCGGGGGCTCGGCGTCGCCGTCGCTTTCACGCTGCTCGCACGCTCGAAGGGGCGCGGGGCGATCCTTGCCGATCTTGTCGCTCTGGGGGCGCTCGGCGTCGTCGCGACGCTGGCGCTGAGCCTGGCGGCGATCGGCTTCATCGTCGCGCTGAAACTCACCAGCGTCGCCAACGCACTGTTTCTCTCGTCCTGCGCGCCGCTGCTCTCGGCCATTCTCGGCTTTTTCATCCTCGGCGAGCGTCTCGACTTCAGACAGATCGGAGCGACGGCGCTCGGCTTTTGCGGCCTCGCCATCATCGTCGGCGGCGGGTTCGAGACCGGTCATATCGTCGGCGACGCCTGGGGGCTTCTCTGCGCGCTGAGCTTCGCCGTCGTCAGCATCTGCATGCGTCTCGCGCCCAAACGCGACTTCGGCCCGGCGATGGTCGGCTACGGCGTCTGCTCGTCGCTCGTCGCGGCCGCCGTCGCGCTGAGCGAGGGCGCAACGCTGACGCCGCCGCTTTCGGAAGTCCTCTGGGCCTTCGCCGCCGGGTTCGTCTTGATGGGGTTGGGCTTCGCTTTGTTTCTGCGCGGCGCGCCGTCGACGCCCGCGGTCGGCCAGACCTTGCTCGCGCAAACCGAAACGATCTTCGGTCCGGTCTGGGTTTGGCTGGCGTTCGGGGAAAGGCCGGCGCCGACAACGCTCGTTGGCGGGGCGGTGATCTTCGCCGCCGTCGTCGCCATGGCCTTGTCGGGCGTCCGCGCGTCCGCGCATAGCGCTTCCAAATAGCGCCGGCTTCGCCGGTTCGCGGTTTTGGGCGATAGCGGCCTCGTGACGGACGGCGGCTCGTCGTTTCGGCAATCAAATGTGCAGCGCGCGTCCGAGCGCCCGGAGCGCGGCCTCGTGCAACGCCTCGCCCAGCGTCGGATGGGCGTGAATCGTTCCGGCGATATCCTCGAGGCGCGCGCCCATCTCCAGCGCCAGGCCGAAGGCGCTGGCGAGTTCGGAAACGTCGCGGCCAACAGCCTGAAGGCCGAGCACGAGATGGTTGTCGGCGTGCGCGACGACGCGCACGAAGCCGTCCTCGTCGAGCTTGGTCATGGCGCGCCCGTTCGCCGAAAACGGAAACTGGCCGATCTTGATCGCCGTCCCGGCGCGCGCGGCCTCCTCGGGGGAGAGGCCGGCGGCGACGATCTCCGGATCGGTGAAACACACCGCGGGGATCGCGCGCTTGTCCCAGCTTCGCTTGTGGCCAGCGACGATCTCGGCGACCATCTCGCCCTGCGCCATGGCGCGATGGGCGAGCATCGGCTCGCCGGTGACGTCGCCGATCGCATAGACGCCGCGCATCGAGGTGCGGCACTGGTCGTCGATGCGGATGAAGGGGCCGTCCATGTCGATGACCAACTCCTCGCGGCCCCAGCCTTCGGTGACCGGCCTACGACCGACGGCGACGAGAATCTTGTCGGCGCGGAGGCGGACGTCCTTCTCTTCGCCGGCGTCGACGAGCAAGGCGTCTCCGTTGGGGCTCAAGCCTTTCGCCTTGGCGCCGGTCAGCGCATTGACGCCGAGTTCGCTCAGGCGCCTGGCGACGGGGCGGGTGAGCTCGACGTCATAGAGCGGCAGGATGCGGGGCATTGCCTCGACCACGGCAACCGTCGACCCAAGCTTGGCGAAGGCCGTGCCCAGCTCCAAGCCGATATAGCCGCCCCCGACGACCGCCAGCCGTTGCGGAACCTTGTCGAGCGACAGGGCCTGGGTCGACGAAATGACCGGTCCGCCGAACGGCAAAGCCGGCAGTCCGACCGGCGCCGAACCCGTGGCGATGACGATCGCCTCGGCGCGGACGATTTGCAGTCCGGTTTCCGTCTCCACGGCGATCGTTTTGCCGTCGCGGAACTTCGCCGCCCCCGCGACGATCTTGACCTTGCCCTTCTTCAAGAGGCTCGCGACGCCGCCGCGCAATCGGCTGACGATCCCGTCTTTCCAGGCGATGGTCTTGGCAAGGTCGATTTCCGGCTTGCTCAGCGAAATTCCCAGTGGGTTCCGGCCATCCGCCATCCGCCGCGCGCAATCGAATTCCTCGGCGGCGTGGATCAGCGCCTTGGACGGAATGCAGCCGACATTGAGGCAGGCGCCGCCAAGCTTGGCCGCCTCGACGATCACCGCATCCAGTCCGAGTTGCCCGGCGCGGATCGCGCAGACGTAGCCGCCGGGCCCCGCGCCGACCACGATCAGCTTGCAGGAGATTTCCCTCATCTAACCCTCGACAAAAATCATCGCCGGCGTCTCCAGCAGCGACTTGATCCGTTGCACGAATGTGGCCGCGTCCCAGCCGTCGATCACGCGATGGTCGAAGCTCGAGGAGAGGTTCATGATCCTGCGCGGAATGAAACGCGATCCGTCCCAAACCGGCCGCGCCGCGATCTTGTTGACGCCGACGATGGCGACCTCGGGATGGTTGATGATCGGCGTCGTGGCGAGGCCGCCCATGGCGCCAAGGGAAGTGATGGTGATGGTCGAGCCCGAAAGCTCGTCTCGGGTCGCCGAGCCCGTCTTGGCGGCCTCGGCGAGCCTGGCGACCTCGGCGGCGCAGTCCCAGATGTCGCGGGCTTCGGCGTGTCTGACGACGGGCACGAGGAGGCCGGAGGGCGTTTGCGCGGCGACGCCGATGTGGACGCCGCCATACTGACGAATGACTGCGGCTTCGTCGTCGAACAGGGCGTTGAAATTCGGCTGTTCGGCGATCGCCCTGACCATCGCCCGCATGAGGAACGGCAGCACGGTCAGCTTGGGCTGTTCGGCGCGCTTCTTCGTGTTGAGCGCGGCGCGCAGATCCTCGAGCGCGGTCACGTCGACTTCTTCTACATAGGTGATGTGCGGAATGCGCGCATTCGCCAGCGCCATCCGCTCCGCGATTTTCCGCCGCAACCCCAGCAGCTTGACGTCCGTGACCGAAAGGTTCGGCTGGAGTCCCGTCGAACGCGGCGCCTGCGGGCCGCGCGCGATGAACCCCTCGAGGTCCTGGTGGCTGATGCGGCCCGCCGGTCCACTGCCTTGAACCTGGCGCAGATCGACGCCGGCGTCCTTGGCCCGCAGGCGGACGGCCGGCGAGGCGAGCGGCCGGTCGCCATCGGGCCGCGGCGCCCCAGGCGTCGGAAAACCCGCGCTCGACGGCGCCGGCCCTTTTCCCGCCATCGGCGTGGCGGGCTTGGCGATCACGCGCAGCGGGTCTTCCCGTTGCGCCGGCGAAATCGCCGCGGCCGGAACCGGCGAAGCTGGGGTCGCCCCGCCTTCCACTTTCAGTCGGATCAACGGCGAGCCCACGGCGACCGCATCCCCGATCTCCGCGCCAAGCCAGAGAACTTCACCGCTGACCGGCGAGGGAATCTCCACGGTCGCCTTGTCGGTCATCACCGCGGCGAGAATCGCGTCTTCCCGCACGAGGTCGCCGACCTTGACGCGCCACTCCACCAGTTCGGCCTCGGCGACGCCTTCGCCGACGTCGGGCAGCTTGATCACATGCTCGCCCATCTCACGCCTCCAAGGTCTCGATGAGCGCGCGGCCGAGCCTTGCCGGGCCGGGAAAATAGTCCCATTCCTGGGCGTGCGGGTAGGGGGTGTCCCAGCCCGTCACGCGCGCGATCGGCGCCTCGAGATGGAAGAAGCAGGTCGCTTGCACCAGCGCCGCCAACTCGGCGCCGAAGCCGGAGGTGAGCGTCGCCTCGTGAACGATGACGCAGCGGCCGGTCTTCTTCACCGAGGCGCCGATCGTCTCCAGATCGAGCGGCAGCAGGGTCCTGAGATCGAGGATCTCCGCGTCGATCCCCGTCTCGGCAGCCGCGGCCTCGGCGACATAGACCATCGCGCCGTAGGCGAGAATGGTCGCCGCCTTGCCTTCGCGGCGGACCGCCGCCTTGCCGAGCGGCGTCAGGTAATGGCCTTCGGGCGCCTCGCCGAGCGGGTGTTTCGACCACGGCGTCACCGGTCGATCGGGATGACCGTCGAACGGGCCGTTGTAGAGCCGCTTCGGTTCGAGAAAGATCACCGGATCTGGGTCTTCGATCGCGGCGATGAGCAGCCCTTTGGCGTCATGGGGATTGGACGGCACGACGACCTTCAGGCCGGAGACGTGGGTGAACAGCGCCTCGGGACTCTGGGAATGCGTCTGACCGCCGAAGATGCCGCCGCCCGTCGGCATGCGAATGACGATCGGACAGGTGAACTGTCCGTTGGATCGATAACGCAAGCGCGCGGCTTCCGAAACGATCTGGTCGTAAGCGGGATAGACGTAATCGGCGAATTGCACCTCGACGCACGGGCGCAAGCCATAGGCCGCCATGCCGATCGCCGTTCCGACGATGCCGAGCTCGCTGATCGGCGTGTCGAAACAGCGTTGCTTGCCGTATTTTTGCTGCAAGCCCGACGTGCAGCGGAACACGCCGCCGAAATAGCCGACATCCTCGCCGAATACGACGACGTTGTCGTCGCGCGCCATCGACACGTCCATGGCGCTGCGGATCGCTTCGATCATCGTCATTCTCGCCATGGCGCTAAACTCCGGCCTGCTGGCGCTGACGGCGCAAGTGCGGCGGCATCTCCGCATAGACGCCTTCGAACATATCGCGCATCGACGGCTTGCCGCCGGCGTGCAGCGTGCCGTGCCGCTCGGCCTCCTTCTGCGCCGCGATCACTTCGTCGAGCACTTCGGCCTCAGCCTGTCTGTGGCGCTCTTCGGACCATCGTCCGCGCGCGATCAGATGGTTCCTCAGCCGGATCACCGGATCGCCAAGCGGCCACTTCTCCGATTCCGTCTTTGGTCGATAGGCCGAGGGATCGTCCGATGTCGAATGGGCGCCGACGCGATAGGTGACGTATTCGACCAGGGTCGGCCCGAGATTGCGGCGGGCGCGGTCGATCGCCCATTTCGCCACCGCGTGAACGGCGAGATAGTCGTTGCCATCGACGCGCAGCGCCGGAAGGCCGAAGCCGAGCCCACGCGCCGCGAAGGTTCCCGAACCGCCGCGGGCGATGCCCTGGAAGGTGGAGATCGCCCACTGGTTGTTGACGATGTTGAGCACGACGGGCGCCCGGTAGGTGGAGGCGAACACCAGCGCCGCGTGAAAATCCGACTCCGCCGTCGCGCCGTCGCCGACCCAGCCGACGGCGATCTTGGTGTCGTTCTTGATCGCCGACGCCATCGCCCAGCCGACCGCCTGGACGAACTGCGTGGCGAGATTGCCAGAGAGCGAAAAGAAGCCGTGATCCTTGGCCGAATACATCACGGGGAGTTGACGGCCCTTGAGCGGGTCGCTTTCGTTGGAGAAGATCTGATTCATCATCTCGACCATCGGATAGCCGCCGGCGATCAGCAGACCCGCTTGCCGATAGGTGGGAAAGTTCATGTCGCCCGGTTCGAGCGCTCGGCGGAAGGCGCAGCTCACCGCCTCCTCGCCCATATGCTGCATATAGAACGACGTCTTGCCCTGGCGCTGCGCCATTTGCATGCGCGCATCGAAGCTGCGCAGCGTCATCATGTGCCGGAGCCCCTCGGCCAATTCCTCGTCAGTCAGCGACCCGGCCCACGGGCCCACCGCTTCGCCGTTGCGGTCGAGCACGCGAATGATCGAATAGGCGAGGTCGCGAATCGATTCGGGCTCGGCGTCGACGTCGGGGCGCCTGACGGTGCCGGCTTCCGGGATCGCCACGTTGGAGAAATCGGGCGCGTCGCCCGGCCGGACGGCCGGCTCCGGCACATGGAACTGCAGCGGCGCCGGTGTGGCCATGACAATCGTCCTCTTCGCCCTCTGGGGGTGGAATGAACCTTATGCCGCCTACGTGACAGCATTGACGCGCGAATATAGTGGATGAAATTGCCGCTCGCAGGAAGTTTCCTGGCCGAGGCGAACGGCGCAACCCCAAGACGGGCCGCGCTCCCAATCGCGGCCGAGGACGTTCGATCGCGGCGAGGCGACGCGGCGCCTAGGCGACTCCGCCGTAGAGACCGAGGGCGATCACGATCGTCGAGACGCCGATCAAGGTCCAGCGATAGAGCCCGCGCGGGCGCAGCGCCGCCGGCAGGGCCGTCAACGCCAAAGCCACAAGGAGTCCGATCACCAGCGGCAGCAGGAAGGCGTTGAGAACCTGCGCCGCGATGTTCAACCACACGAGGTCCGGCGTGAACCCTACAAGGGCGGCGGAGCCGACGACGGCCGCCGCATAGACGCCGTAGAACCATTTTGCCGCGAATGGGTGATATTCCAGCGAATGCTTATAGCCGGCGACCTCGCCCACCCCCCAGGTCAGCGCCAGCGAACAGACGATGGCGGCGACCAGCGAGGCGCCGAGAACGCCGACGCTGAACGCGAGCCGGCCGAAGGTCTCCCCCAGAAGCGGCGTCAGCGCGGCGCTGATCTGGCCGACGCTGCTGAGGCCCGCCGAGGAGCCGCCGGAGGCCAGCGTCGCAGCCCCGGCGACCAGCACCGCGCCCGTCAGGCACTGGGTCAGAATCGCGCCGAACGCGGTGTCCCAACGGGCAGCGGCGAGGCAGTCGAGCCGAAGCTTTTTGTCGGCGATGGCGGACTGTTGGTAGAAGATCATCCAGGGATTGAACACCGACCCGATGACCGCCGCGACCATATACATGAACGCGTGGTTGCCCAGCGGCAGGTCGACCGCATCCTTCGCCAGGATTTCGAAGCTCGGATGCGCCGCCCAGGCGACGGCGAAAAAGGCGAGCTCAAATAGCCCGATGACGATTGCGATGCGCTCCACCCGCCGGTAGGAGCCGGTGCCGACGACCGCGAGCAGGGCCGCCGCCGCGAGGGGCAAGGTTGCTCCGCGCGGCAGGCCGTAGAGTTCTCCGACGCCCGCCACGCCGGTGAATTCGGTGACCAGCGAGGCGATCGCCGCCGTCGCCAGCCCGGCGACAGACAGCCACGCCCATCCAAGGCCGAAGCGCTCGCGGATCAGTTCGCCGTGGCCGCGCCCGGTGTGGAGACCCAGCCGCACCGTAAGTTCCTGCACCATGTAAAGCATCGGGGCGAGCGCCAGCAGCAGCGGCAGCAGCCGATAGCCCCATTGGGCGCCCGCCTGGGCTCCGGTCACCACGTTGCCGGCGTCGGTGTCGGCCAGCATCACCAGGAGGCCGGGCCCCCAGACGGCGATCCATGCGAGAGAGGCGAGGGCCTTCGTTGGCGATTGGGCTGCGCCGTCCATGCTGCCGCTCTCTCCAAGGCCCCCCGCCACGTCCATAATGGCCGGCGTCGGCGCCGGCAAGGCAGGAAATCGTCGCGGCCACGGACTGCAGGCGTTTTCGCCGTTGAACGTCAACGACTTGCCCTGCGGGCGACGCAATGTCGAAGCCGTTGAAGGCGCGCGGAGATTGCGCGCGAACGTCACGCTACTGGCGTTGCTTTTGCCCTTCAGCCTCGTGCGTCGCGCTGCGTAGCCTGCCCAAATACGCGTCGACGTCCGCGATCTCGGCCTTCGACAGCCGTAGGCCCAGCTTGGTGCGCCGCCACGCCACGTCTTCCCCGGTCATCGCCCACTCCCGGCGCGCGAGATAGCGAACCTCCGCCTCGGTGAGATCGGCGCCGAAGATCCTGCCGAGGTCGGCGGGGGCGCGCGCCTCGCCAAGGAGTTCGGACACGCGCGTGCCGTAGGCGCGCACCAGCCTGCGAGCATGGCTGGCCTCGAGAAACGGATATCGCGCCCGTGCGGCCGCGACTTCGGCCTCGAAGCCGTCCACTGGAAAATCGCCGCCGGGCAGCGGCGACTTGCCCGTCCAACCCGCGGCGCGGCGCGCGGGCGGCAAGAAGGGCGCCAGCATGGCGAGCGCGGCTTCCGCGAGCCGGCGGTAGGTGGTGATCTTGCCGCCGATGACGCTCAGCAGCGCGGGCTCGCCCAGGGGCGCGTCGAGCTTGAAAACGTAATCGCGCGTCGCATCCTGGGCCGCCGATGCGCCGTCGTCGTAAAGCGGCCGCACCCCGGAGTAGGACCACACGACCTGATCCGCGGTCAGGGGGACATTGAAATAATCGCTCGCTGCGGCGCATAGATAGGCGACTTCGTCGTCGGAGATCGCGACCGCCGCAGGGTCGCCGACGTAGTCGAGATCCGTCGTGCCGACGAGGGTGAAATCCTGCTCGAAGGGAATGGCGAAAAAGACGCGGCCGTCGGCATTCTGGAAAATGTATGACCGGTCGTGCCGGTAAAGCCGCGGCGCCACGATATGGCTTCCTTTGACCAGGCGCACGGGCGCTGACGCCCCTTCCCGGACGACCGAGGCGAGAACCTCGCCCACCCACGGACCGGCGGCGTTGACCAGCGCGCGCGCGCCAATGGTGACGGCCCGACCGGTCGACGCGTCCTGCAGCGTCAGATTCCAAACGCCGTCCTTTCGCGCCCCGCCTACGCAGCGCGTGCGCGGCGCGATCGTTGCGCCGTGATCGGCCGCATCGCGGGCGGTCAACGTCACCAGCCGCGAATCGTCGACGCAACAATCGGAATACTCGAACCCGAGCGCATATTGCGCTTTGAGCGGTTCGCCGGCCGGAACGTCGCGAAGGCGCAGGACGCGGGTCGCGGGCAAGAGCTTGCGACCGCCGAGATGATCGTAAAGAATGAGGCCAAGCCGGAGGAGCCAGGCGGGCCTGAGGCCCTTGTGATGCGGCAATACGAAGCGCTGCGGCCAAATGATGTGCGGAGCGATCCGCCACAGCGTCTCGCGCTCAATGAGAGACTCGCGAACCAAGCGAAACTTGTAGTACTCGAGATAGCGCAGGCCGCCGTGGATCAGCTTGGTCGAAGCGCTCGACGTTCCCGACCCGAGATCGCCTTGTTCGCACAAGAAGACCGACCAGCCGCGCCCCGCCGCGTCGCGGGCTATGCCGCACCCGTTGACGCCGCCGCCGATCACCGCGAGGTCATAAAGAGGGACGGCGTCCTTCGTCGCGACAGTGGGCAATCGACTTCTCCATTCGGTGACTTGCGACCGCGGGCTCGCGCGAGCCGACGGTCGGAAAAGGCGACACCAACGAACATTCGACTTGCCCTGTCAACGGCGGGGTGAGACCAAGCCAGCGAGATGGGCTTTGGCGAAGCGGCAGCGCCGGAGGGGCCAGCGGGACAAGGAGGGGAACGCCATGAGCGGAAGCGTCCTCGTCATCGATCAGGGGACCACCTCGACCCGCGCCATCGTGTTCGAGGCGGGCGGCGTCCCGAAAGCGATGGCGCAGCAAGAATTCCCGCAAATCTACCCGCGTCCCGGCTGGATCGAACACGATCCCGAGGATCTCTGGCGGACGAGCCTGGCGACGGCGCGCGAGGCGATCGGGCGGGCGGGGCTCGCCGTCGGCGCGATCGCCGGCGTCGGAATAACCAACCAACGCGAGACGACGTTGGTGTGGGACCGCAAGACGGGCGAGCCAATCTACAACGCTATCGTTTGGCAGGATCGGCGCACCGCCGGCCGCTGCGCCGAACTGGCCGCCGGCGGTCATGACCGCTTGGTGAGGGAACGGACCGGCTTGCTGCTCGACCCCTACTTCTCCGCCGCCAAGATCGCCTGGATCCTCGACGCGGTCCCTGGCGCGCGCCACCGCGCCGAAAGAGGCGAACTGGCGTTCGGCACGGTCGATTCGTTTCTGTTGTGGCGTTTCACCGAGGGCGCCGTGCACGCCACCGACGTCACCAACGCGGCGCGAACATCGCTGTTCGACATTCGCTCCGGGCGATGGGACGACGAGCTCTTGGAGCTCTTCCGCGTCCCGCGCGCCGTGTTGCCGGAAGTTCGCGAGACCGCCGACGATTTCGGCGCGCTGGGGCCGCGCTGGCTCGGCGGCGCCTTGCCGGTGTTGGCAATGGCCGGCGATCAGCAATCGGCCTTGATCGGACAGGCTTGCCTGAAACCGGGCATGGTCAAGGCGACCTATGGGACGGGCGGCTTCATTCTTCTGAATACCGGCGAGATCCCCGTCCCTTCCGCTCACGGCATATTGACCACCATCGCCTACCAGTGGGGCGGCGTGCGCCGCTACGCGCTGGAAGGCTCGATCTTTTCCGTTGGCGCGACCGTGCAATGGCTGCGCGACGGGCTCGGCGTCATTTCCCACCCGGCGGAAGCGAGCCGCCTCGCCGCCGAGGCCGATCCCCAGCAGGCGGTCTATCTCGTTCCCGCCTTTGCCGGATTGGGCGCCCCCCACTGGCGCAGCGACGCACGCGGCATGGTGGTCGGGCTGACGCGCGGCGCAACGCGCAAGGAGTTGGCGCGCGCGGCGCTGGAAAGCGTCGGCTACCAGACCGGAGACTTGTTGTCGGCGATGGGGGAGGACGCTTTTGCGGCTTTCGGCCGGCGGTTCGACCCGGTGGTCCGGGTCGATGGGGGCATGGCGGCCAGCGATTGGACGATGCAGTTCCTGTCGGACATTGTCGACGCGCCGGTCGATCGACCGGCGCTCACCGAGACGACGGCGCTCGGCGTCGCCTTTTTGGCCGGTTGGCGGGCGGGCGCCTATCCCGGACCCGACGCGTTCGCCGGTCATTGGCGGCTCGATCGTCGCTTCTCCCCCGCCATGGAGCCCCAAACCCGCGCCGCGCGCTGGGCTGGCTGGCGCGACGCGCTCGCTCGCGCCCTGATGGAGACGAAAAGCGAGTCTTGAGCGCGCCCAAATGCTTGCGGCGCATACATCGTAAACTTGCGGCGACCGCGTCGTCCCGCTGATTGTGCAGCGCGAAACGACGACCCCCATGGCCGCAACCGCTCCATTGGCGCGCGCTTGACAAACGCATTCCTCAGCGGTTATACGTCAATCAATAACCAATAGGTTATCGATCCCAAATGCCGAACGCTCATGATCTGCTCTTCAAAACGCTCGCCGATCCGACTCGGCGGGCTATCTTCGAGCGATTGTGCCGCGAAGGAGAGCAGACGGTCGGGGCCCTAACGGCTCGGGCCAAGGTCTCGCAGCCAGCCGTGTCAAAGCATCTGGGCGTTCTGAAGCAGGCCGGTCTGGTGCGCGGTCGCCACGAAGGACGACAGACCCATTTTAGCGCGCAACTCGGCGCGCTTGCCCCCCTGATCGAATGGACGAGCCAAATGGCCGGCTTCTGGCGGAGCCGGTTCGATGACCTCGAAGATCTGCTCAATAGGATGGACCAATGACCAATGCTGCGACCGAAGCGCTCTCCGTCGTTGTCGAACGTGAGATGCCGCATCCGCCGGAAAAGATCTGGCGCGCGCTGACGCAGCCGCACCTGATCGAGGAGTGGCTGATGAAGAACGACTTCATGCCGGTCGTGGACCACCGCTTCACTCTTCGTGCGAACTGGGGCGCCGTCGACTGTCAAGTCGTGCCGGTCGAGCCGAACAGAAGGCTGTCTTACACGTGGACGGCCTATGGTCTCGAAAGCGTCGTCACCTGGACGCTCACCCCCACGAGCGCGGGATCCCGCGTGCGCATGGAGCAGTCGGGCTTCCGGCCGGATCAGCAGCAGGCCTACCAGGGCGCCAAGGGCGGGTGGCGACAGTTCTTTGCAAATCTGGAGCAGGTCTTGGCGCGGATAGATTGACCCCGGCGCAATTGGAGTCGGTCGCTTGGGGTGGACAGCGGTCAGGCGGCGAATTTGCCGGCGGCTTGAAGGTTGCGATTCTCGACCTGTTCCAGGCTGAGATCACCCAAAGCGGAATTTGGACGACGACGGGTGTGGACCTCGTCGAGGAACGGCGGAGTTGTCCTCGACGAGGTCGGCGAAGGTTTCGTACGCCATCGGATTGGCCGTTTCGACTTCGAGCGTCTTGATGAGCCAAACCGCTTTGGCGCTATCGCAGGGATTGCCGCGCCGCCCCGTCGAACCGGCGAAGCGCGACCGATCCTATTCGGAGACGCGCGGCGGCGCATTTTGCGGCACGACGAAAACCTGTCCGATGTAAATAAGGTTCGGATTCCGGATCTGTGCGGCGTTGGCCGAATAGATGTCGGCGTAGCGCAGTCCGTCCCCATAGAATCGGCGCGCAAGGTCCCAGAGATTGTCCCCACGAACCACCGTCGTCGTCCGCACTTCGGCGACGATCGCGTGCGAAGGGGTTGAGAAGGTCGGCCCCGGCGTCGGCGTGGAGGCGGCGACAATGAGGGGGGGCGGCGAAGCGGCCGGCGGAACCCCCGCTGTTGGCGGCGCGGTCGCCGGCTCGATCGGCGCGGGTTGTGCGCTTGCGGCGAAGATGGGCGTCGCCTCGGGTGACTTCGGCGCCGGGAGGGAGGGCGTCGGCGGCGCGGCGGGAATCGCGGCGGACGCCGCCAATTGCGGAGCCTGTGGCGGTTCCCTTGGCGTCGCCTGAACGATCGCTGGCGCCGGTGAAGGCTCGGGCGACGGTTCAAGGGCTTCGATTGGCGGCTCCGCACGCGGCGCCGCGCTCGCGAGCGCCGCGACGCTCGGAGTGGGATTTTGCGGATAGGCGAAGGACGCCTCGGCGCGCAGGCCTCGCGGCGGGTCGAGCCGTTGGGCTTCGAGCGTGTAGAGACCCGCCGTCATGCCGTGCTCAATCGTTAGCGACCAGAGCCCATCCGCGCCCGCTGCGACTTCGGCCAGATAGGCGCCGTTGAGCGTCAGACGAAGGCGCGTTCCCGGCTCCGCATAGCCCTCCGCCTCCAGTCGCCCCGGTTCGGTGGCTTTGACCCGGCTCACCGCAAGGCGGGAACCGCCCGTCGATACCGGGCCGGGCGCGAAGTCCGCCTTCGAATTCGTCTCCGGCGCGACCGCGGCGACGACGATGGACGGCTGGGGCGAAGGGGAGGAGACCGGCGAGGAAATCGACGGCTTGGGCGCAAGCGTGGTCGACGCGATGGGCCGGACGGCGCTCGTCGCGGCGGGCGCCGCTATCGGCACGACGACAGGCGGTTGGGGCAAAGGGCTCGGGACCGATAAGGGGATCGGCGGCTTGGGCGCAAGCGCGCTCGAGGCGACGGGCTGAGCGGCGTTCGCTGCGGCGACAGACGGAGCGGGCAACGGAGTTGGGAGCGGTAAGGAGATCGACGGCTTGGGCGCAAGCGCGCCCGACGCGACGGGTTGGACGGCGTTCGCCGCGGCGAGCGTCGCCGTCGGAGCGACAGACCCCGGCTTTGCCTGGGACGGATTGGCGGCGGCCACAGGCGATGGCGAGCCGACGTTGGGCGTCGCGACCTCGACCTCGGCGACGGCGGAGAGTTGGGGTTGCCCATTGCCGACACGGGCGGCGAGACGCAGCCGATGGGTCCCCGCCGACAGCGGTTCGGGCACAATCACGAACTGCCCGGAATCGTCGGCCGCGACCGACGCAAGCACGCGCGCGCCGTCGCGCAATTCCACCTTGGCGCGTGGCGTCGCGTGGCCCGCGACGACGGCCTCGCCGTCGGCCTCGACCCGCACGATGTCAAAGTCCGGCGCCGGGGCGCCCGCAGCCTCTGGCGTCGGCTGGGGGCTAGGCCTCGCCGGGGTCGGCGCGACCGCGACGGGGGCGTTGACCGCGGCGGGCGCTCGCAGGTCTCCGCCAGGGCTGAAAACGCTCGGGATGTGAAGGTCGAGATTTTGCTCGATCGCGAACCCGACCACGCCCGCCGCGACAACGCTTCCGCCGAGAACATACCATATCACGGTTGACCGCATGATCAGCTCCGATCGGTTGGCGCAAATTTTAGTGCAAGGGCGAACGCGAAGCTAGCGCCGGCGGGAGCAATGGGTCGGGATAGCGAGGTCGCCCGCGCGACAGAAGCGCGCGCGAGGTCCAAATTCGGCGCGCTCTCCCTATCGGCCAAGGCGTTCGTCCACTCCCAGCCGCCGGCTTGCATGACGGGACGAGCGCCGACGGCGCCGCCGTCGCGTCTTGTGGCGTCCATTGGCGAGAAGGGCGCGATCGCGCTTGCCTTGCAGCGTGTCGCGGCGCGCCGCGATCGATTGACCGCGCAATATCTGCGTCAGTCCGTCGGCCTGGTTCTGACGCTGGGGCTTCGTCCGCGACGCGCGACGCATTGCAATCGCGACGTCGGATCGCAACCGCGAATCCTCATCGATATATTGGCGCGGCGGGGAAGCTTGTCGATCGTGGGGCGCTATTGCTGAACATTGATCCGGCCTTGGTCAACGGCCCGACGACCACCTTCGGCGCACATACGCGCCGAGAACAACGTTCATCCTGTGGATCTTGGCTCATGACCGCCGTAAGCCGCGCCATCCTGCGGCGCGGCTCGGGCGGATCGTCAGTCAGGCTGCTTCGGCAAGAGCCTGAGCATGGGCGCGCCACCATGCGGCCTCGCGGCGCAGAAACACCGTATCGCGCCAACGCGGCGACACATGGATCGCAGGCGGGTTTTTTTCCACACGCTGGGCGCAGTCTTCCAATTCGAGCGCCCGTGCTAGATAAGTCTCGGCCAAGCGTTGATTGGTCATTGAAGACTCCTTTCTTGAGTCGCCTAACCGTGTGATCCCAATACAGGCAGTTTTCTCACATGGGCGCTGTTGATTTACTTTCCAAATTGCATTGAGTTTTATCGATCCGTGGGTTAGCGGCGGTTGTCGTCGCACATAGTGGACGAAGAGTAACCGACCGAGCGCCCCGCCATGGCGCAACGAAGTCAACATAAAGGGGTCGGAGGTCGGAGTTGATCGACGCCTTGACGAGGCGCAGCGTCAGAAGTCGATGACGAGGCGGCTCAAGTTCGGCGCCAGGATCACGTCGCCCCGGATGTCGCACGGCTTGCCGTCCGCGCGAGCCCGCTTGGCGCCGGGATAGCGGAACGTAATGCCTTCCGGCGCGGGACCCGACAGCTCGAGGTCGACCGTAGCTTGCAATCGATCGCGGCGGGCCCGTAGGCTCACGGCGCCGAAGTTGGTCGGCAAGTCGCGGAGCGTAACGCCGTCGTTGTCCCACCACGCGTCCGGCGCGCCTCTGAATAGCTCCAGCGTGCGGCCGTTTTCCCGCAACAACATTCTGCGAATTGCTGTGGCGAACTCCGCCGCGATCCAGGTGTGCGGCATG
>CAVWKL010000302.1:0-3177 GCA_963755075.1 uncultured Alphaproteobacteria bacterium | reverse complement strand
TTGCTTGGTTCGGTTCGTATCTTCGAGGGCGGCCGCGCCGTTCGGATTAATCTCGGTGACGCCGAGGCCATGGCGCGCGGCTTCCTGATAGTCGACGCGAGCCAGCACCAGCGGCGTGATCAAGCCGCCCATCTCCTCGAGCGCGGCGACGGCGTTGTCGACCCGCGCGGATTGTTGGGCTGGCGGGCACTGGTTGAGCATGAATACGAAATCGCTGTTCGACGCCCGCAAGGCGACGCGCGTCTGAGCGCTGGCCCAGAGGTCGAAGATGCTCGGGCGCGAGGGAATGACATTGAGATCGGCCTCGCGCATCGCGGCCGCCGAGGCCGCGCCGTCGGCGCCGGGAGTGTCGATGATGGCGAGCGTGATCCCCTTCTTTTCCAGCGCGGCGATCACCGCCGGCAGCTTGCCCGCTGTCGCGGCGACGACGGCGACGTCGTCGAGCTCGCGGGTCTTGGCCCAACTGAGGAGGGAAGACTGCGGATCCAGGTCGATCACGCAGACGCGCTCGCCGAGTTCGGTCGCAGCGACCGCCAGCGAAGACGCCAAAGTGCTTTTCCCCGACCCGCCCTTTTGAGTAACGAAGGCAATCGTGCGCATGAACTCCGCCCTTTTTTTATTGCGTCCGACCGCGAATCGCGGCGCGGATCAATGGTTGTAATGACTCTCCTTTTTTGCAACGATTATGGTTAACGAACTGTAACCATCGACGCGACGGGATTAAGCAATCCTGTAAGTCCAGGACGATATGTCATCACATTGCTGACATCTGGCGGGTTTGGGCCGTTCGCGACCCCTTACTCGCCGTCGAGCGGCGCCGCGCCCTTGGGCTTGCCTTCGGCGGAAAGCGCGATCTTTTCGATGCGCATTTCCGCGTTCTTGAGCAATTGATCGCAGTGCGCCTTCAGCGCTTCGCCGCGCTCATAGAGCTCGATCGACGCCTCAAGCGCGACGGCCCCTTTTCCAGTTTGTCGACGATCGATTCGAGTTCGGCCAGCGCCGTCTCGAACGGCATCGTGGCGATTTCGGCGGGCGATTCGGTCATGGCGCGATCCTCGGCTCGATCGACGGTCCTAGCGCGCGCGCCTCACAGCGGCAAGGCGGTGGTCTTCTTCACGGTGCGCAGCGTCATGGTCGACTGCACCCGCGAGACGCCCGGCAATTGCGTGAGGATGTCGGTGTGGATGCGCTCGAAGTCGCGCGCGTTGCGATACGCGATGCGCAACAGATAATCCGAGGCGCCGGCAAGAAGATAGCATTCGATGATCTCGGCGTGGCGACGCACTTCCTGCTCGAATCGATCGAGCGCCGCGCGGCCCTGCTGGTCGAGCGTCACCGAGACGAAGGCCGCGCCGGAAAGGCCCGCTGCCGCTGGATCGAGAAGCATGACGTAGCCGGCGATGATGCCGCTGTCCTCGAGTATGCGCACCCGCCGCAGGCACGCCGATTGCGAGAGATGGACCCGGTCGGCCAGTTCCGCATTGGTCAGGCGGCCGTCTCGCATCAATTCGCGCAAGATCGCCCTGTCGCGATCGTCGATTTCGTCGATTCGCATAATGTGCCTCGATGCATGATATCGTTCGCATATCATGCTGTCGCCGGGCGGCGACAGCCCAATTTGGGAGAGAAATTTCTCCGGCGCCGCAGGATTATACGCGCCTCATACGGCGGGAGAAGGCGATGCTGATCGGCGTGCCCAAGGAAATCAAGGACAATGAGTTTCGCGTCGGGCTGACGCCCGCTTCCGTGGCCGAGTTGACCCACCACGGTCATTCCGTACTGGTCGAAAGGTCGGCAGGCGTCGGGTCGGGAATTTCCGATGACGAGTACGTCGCAGCGGGCGCCGAGATGGTCAAGTCGCCGCGAGAGGTCTTCGCGCGCGCTGAAATGATCGTCAAGGTCAAGGAGCCGCTCACCGCCGAACGCGCGCAGCTTCGCGCCGGCCAGATCCTATACACCTATCTCCATCTCGCGCCCGATCTGGCGCAAACGAAGGATCTCATCGCCAGCGGCGCGACCTGCATCGCCTATGAAACGGTGACCTCGCCAACCGGCGGCCTGCCCCTGCTGACGCCGATGTCGGAAGTGGCCGGCCGCCTCGCGCCGCAGGTCGGCGCCCACGCGCTGGAAAAAGCGCAGGGCGGGCGCGGCATTCTCCTCGGCGGCGTGCCGGGCGTGCCGGCCGCGGAGGTCGTCGTCATCGGCGGCGGCGTTTCGGGCACGCACGCGGCGACGATCGCGCTCGGCATGGGCGCCAATGTCACCCTGGTCGACAAGTCGAACGACGCGTTGCGGCGCCTCACCGCGCAATTCGGCACCGGCGTTCGCACGATCTACTCGACGCGCGCCGCGATCGCCGAACTGGTCAAGCGCGCCGATCTGGTGATCGGCGCGGTGCTGGTGCCCGGCGCGGCGGCGCCGAAGCTGGTGACGGGCGCGATGCTGTCGACGATGAAGCCCGGCTCGGTGATCGTCGACATCGCCATCGACCAAGGCGGCTGCTGCGAAACTTCGAAGGCGACGACTCACTCGGATCCGACCTACGTCGTCGACGGCGTCGTGCATTATTGCGTCGCCAATATGCCCGGCGCGGTGGCGCGCACCTCGACCTTCGCGCTCAACAATGCCACCCTTCCCTTCGCCCTCGCCCTCGCCGACAAAGGTTGGCGGCAGGCGCTGAAGGACGACGTCCACTTGCGCGCGGGGCTCAACGTGCACGAGGGCAAGGTGACCTGCCAACCGGTCGCCGAGGCGCATGGTCTCGCCTATACGCCGGCGGAGAGCGTGCTGGGCTGAACGCTCAGCGCGCCGCCGCGATCGCCGGAACGGCGGACGCTGTCGCCGTCGCCGGCGGCAGGTCGCCGCGGCCATTGAGGGCGCCCGGCGCCCAGTTGAGGCCGCCGCGCATCGCGTAGAAGATGTGATTGCCGATGCGGTCGACGCGCTTCAGATAGCCCGCCCAGAACGGCATGACGTAGTTGGCGTGATAGTTCAGCGCCTCGGCGACCTTCGGATTGTAATTGGCGCCGCTGACGACCTCTTGCGCGATGCGGGTCGCCGCCGCCCACGGGCCTGGCTCCTCGATGCGCAGCGAACGGCCTTCGCAGGCGAAGGAGAACTGGCAAGCGAAGGGATGGTTGCGGTCCTGATAGACGACCGCGCAGACGTTCGGCGTCA
>CAVWKL010000301.1:0-49489 GCA_963755075.1 uncultured Alphaproteobacteria bacterium | reverse complement strand
GTTGAAGCGCAGCGTGGTTGCGGAAGCCGGGCGGCGCTGGTCCCGCTGGGATAACACGCCGCCTGCTACTGAATCTGAAATCCTCCGTATTCCCGCGGCTCCGCCTCTTGCTCGTCTACGCCCCGCACATCCGCCCAGCGAGGGCCGCGGTACAGCATCCCGCCCAGCTCGGCGAGCTTGGCCTCGGGGCCGGCGGCGTAGACACCTCGACGCGTCCATCGTCCAGGTTGCGCACGTAACCAGAGAGGCCCAGGCTGGTAGCAAACACCAAATGCGCGCCCGGCAACGCATCGCTCTGCAGACCTCGGCCAGCTCTCTGTCGCGGGTCCACGGCATGAATAATGCAAACTCCGCGGCATGGAGTTGCCGCGAGGCGTCGATCGCCTGGGCAATCCGAGCACGGTCCTTATCGCCCAACCCCCCGATGTTCGAAGCGCCCACCACGCCGATCCGCGCAATATCCTCAATCCCGTATTGCAGGAAATCGGATGCGCTCAATCGCTCCAGCTCGACCGGATCGCCAATCGTCACCACGCGCCGCCCCGTGACGGCGCCTCGGCGGACGCCGTAACGCGACGCGGCGCCGAGGATGAGGCGGCCGGTTGGCGCCAAACCCACCGCAAACGCGGCAAAGACGATCATCGCGCCGCGCGAGTACTCCGCGCCAACCTTCAGCAGGAACAGGATGCAGATCACGGCGAGCTGGCTAACCGCGAACGTTACAACGACACGGGCCAGATAAGGGAGCGGCCCTAAAACCGCCGGGAGTTGGTAAAGGCCTTGCAAGCGAGCCAATAGGACGAAAAGAATCGAAGACATCAAACCGATGCCGACCGCGCCGTCGAGCGGGGCCAATGCATTCGCAACGTAATATTGGTAGCAGATTTGCCCCGCAACGCTGGCGGACATCAGCAGCGTCACGTTGGCCGCTGCGGCGATCACCGGCAGCGCTTGACACGACACCCTAGCGCCGCGCCACTCCTGGCGCGCAACGTAAGTCGACTGGCGAGCAATATGCACTTGTCGCCCCCAACCCGGATAGATTATCGCATATTTCGTTGCGACGTTAACAGAATATTTACGGCCTCACAACCAAACGCGAAATCGCGGCCGAAATTGTCACGACCGAAGGCGATTGATTGTCACGGCCTGACGGGGGAATGGGAGGCGGGTTCCACCTTCTGGTCGCCGGAACCGCAATGGCCGCAAGCGCGCCGGTTCATCGGCCCGATCCCCGGTCTCATCGACGCCACAGGAAAGGCAGGTTGGGCGCGAGGCGCGAGCTTGGAACCCATTCGCCACGGCAAAGACGACGAATGGCGCAAACGCGGCGCGACCGACGTCGCGCTCTATGGGGTTCCGTTCGCCGCTGACCCGGCTATGATGTCGGCGCGCCCCCGAGATTCCATGCTTGCTTGGCTCAACATCTTCCGACGTCGCCAGGTCGCCTACCCCCCTGGTCCGGAGGGAACGCTGCTCTACGCCATTGGGGATATCCACGGACGCTCGGACTGCCTCGCCCGCGCGCACGATCTTATTGATCGCGACGTCGCGCAGCGCGGCGCAGGCGACTCCGCGGTGGAGATCTATATCGGCGACTACATCGATCGCGGCCCGGACTCCAAAGGTGTCATCGAAAGTCTCATCGCCCGCTCGGCACGCACCCGGCTCGTGGGCTTAAGAGGCAATCACGAGATCATCATGGAGTCTTCTTGCGCGGGCAGACCTCTTTCGAGGACTGGCGTCGGCTGGGAGGGCTCGAGACGATGCTTTCCTACGGCGTCGACGCGCGCGGCCTGTTGGCGAAGGGCGGCATTGGACCGCGCGACCTGGCCGAAAAGGTTCCTGTTTCGCATTTGCGTTTCATTTCCTCGTTGGAAAGCGTGTACAGGACCGGCCGCTATTGCTTCGTCCATGCCGGCCTCAGGCCTGGCGTCGCGATCGAGCGGCAGTCGCCGGAGGACCTTGCCTGGATTCGCGATGACTTCCTAAACTTTACCGGGAGTTTCGGCTTCATCGTGGTCCATGGACACTCGCCGGTTACGAATATAGACTTTCTGCAAAACAGAATTAATATCGACACAGGCGCCTACATGACCAATCGGCTATCCGTCCTTCGCATCGACGCCAGCGGCGTGTCCGCCCTCGAGCCCGCTTCAAAATGACGCAGGGGCTCGCAACCGCTCAGCTCGGGTTTCGCGCATGGCTGGCGAGGGCTTTCATCGGCGCGGTCATCCTCACCGTGATGGCGTACGGCTCCGCCTCGACGGTTCAGGTGAACTTCGCGGCGCTCGCCTTCGCCATCCTCGCGATCCTCTCGACGATTCACCCGATCGGCTCCTGGCGGGTCGGCCGCATCCAAGCGGCCTCGATCCTCGTTCTTGCCGGCTTGCTCGGCTACGCGGCCTTCCAGACACTGCCGCTGGCCGGCTTGGACTTGGCCAACGGCGCATGGAAGTCGGTGAGCGAGAACATCGGTCCGGTGAATGGAACCATCTCAGTCGCGCCCGGCATGACGCTCGACGCGCTGACCACGCTGGCGCTGCCGTTCCTGGCCTTCATCGCCGCGCTGGTTTTCTTCCAGGGCGACGACGAAGCGTTGTGGCTTTGGCGGGCGCTCGCCTATTTCGGCGCGGCCTATGCGGCGTTCGGCATCTTGCAGGAGTTGCTCTTCCCCGACCAACTCTTCTTGGAGCCGAAGAAATACTACGTCGGCTATCTCACCGCGACATTCGTCAATCGCAACACGGCGGGAACGTTTTTCGGCCTCGCGCTGTTGCTCAATCTCGGGCTCGAATTCCACGAATTGCGGAAGATCCACATCGCCAGCTTCGTCAAGAAGGCGTTCAACTTCGCCATCGGCTGGCGCGACAAGAATGTGCTGGTGCTGGTCCACGCCTTCTGTTGCCTGATCGTCGCGATGGCGCTGTTCCTCACTCAGTCGCGTGGCGCGGTCGGGGCGACGTTTATCGCCTGCGTCGTCGCCGTCGCTTTAATGTCGACCCACCGACTGACCGCCGACAAGCCAAGCGACCAATTCGTCAGCTGGCGCGGCTACGCCACGATCGCCGCCGGCCTTCTCGTGGTCGTTGGCCTGTTCGCGCTGTTCGCCGGACGCTCGGTCTACCGCATGCAGGAGCAGGGCAGTGAAGACGCGCGCTGGTGCGCCTTTGCTTCGACGTTCGCGGCAATCAAGGACAATTGGATCTTCGGCACGGGGCTCGGCGCGTTTCAGGACGTCTTTCCCGTCTATCGCGACTCCAGCTGCGCCGGCATCTTCGGCGTGTGGGAGCGGGCCCACGACTTCTTCCTCGAGGGCTGGCTCGGCCTCGGCTTGCCGTTTCTCATCGCCCTGGCGATCGGCTACTCCGTCCTGATCGCCGCCTTTATCGGCGGCATCAAGGCCCGGCACAAATTCCGCTTCATTCCGGTTATGGGGCTCGCCGCGCTGATCCTTGCGAGCTTGCACTCGATCGTCGATTTTTCGCTGCAAATTCCGGGCCTCGGCGCCTATTTTGCGGCGATCATGGCGGCTGCCGTGACGGTCTCGCTGGGGCGCGGACTCGAATAAGCTTCGCGCTGCGGCGCGAAATCGGCGACGACATTTCGTCGGAGGAAACGGGGGAGACGTGCAATGCCGGATTGGCGTGCGGCCTCCGCGAGCTTCGTCCTGGCTTGGTTCGTCGACGGCGCTTGCGCGCAGCAGACCCCTGCGGTGACGGCTCCGCCCGCGGCGCCCGCGTTGACCCCCGTTCCCGAGATCGCCGCCACGCCTGAGGCGGAGGTCAGCGACGATCCCACCGAGAGCCTCGATTGGCGGGACCGGGTGAACGCCGCCCGACAGCGTCACGCCGACTGGGTCGCGTGTGTCGCCGCAAGGGGTCGCCATTGTTCGCAGGCTCGGGCGCCCGACCCGATGGACGCGCTGCTCAATGACGATACGCTGGTCTACGGCGACATCGTATCGACCCCCAAGGGCCTTAAGGTCTTTCGCGGGCAAGCAAGCGCTCCGCACAGCTTGGCGGACTTCCAATAGGGCGGCGGCTCGCGATCTCTTTGCTCCGGGACCCGGCATTTTCGAGTCGCCGAATGCGATCGGCGCTTCACGCCTCCGAAGGAAGCTATCAGTTCGGGGGAGAGATATTGGCGCGCCCGCTCATCCCCGCCATCAGTTCGCTCGCCCCGGAGACGATCTCGCCGAACACCTTTATGGATTGGCTCACCGGGTCGACGCGACCGGCCAGGCGCGTGACCCTGACCGGATAGCTCTTGTCCGTTTCTTCGATATGCAAATCGAATTTGTAGCCGACCCTGAGCCAGGTGAGCCAGCGCGAGGGCACGATGACTTCGACGTCGAGGCCGCTGTCGTCGAGGATGTCGAGCAGCGGTTGGCCCGGCGTGGCGTATTGGAATTCGCGCGCCTTTTGGTCGACCGTCACGCCGTTGAAAGGGGCCGCGATCGAACATTTCGAGGCCGCCGCGTCAGCGCCGTCGACATCGGCCTTCGCCTTGGCCACCTCGGCGCCGGCAACCTCGAGCTCCAGCCCTCCCAAGGACTTCAGTTGAACCAGACGGGCGTCGACCGCATAGGTCTTTTCGGCCTGGGCCAACGTGGCGCGCGCGCGCGCATCCTGAGCGCGCTGGATTGCGCAATCGAACACGACCAGGACGTCGCCCTTGCTGAAATGTTGGCCGACCCGCGTGTTGATTTTGTCGATTCGACCCGCCATCTCGCTCGACAGCGTGGTGTAGTCGCGCGGCATGAGTTGCGCGCGCAGTTCTGCCGCCACGCCTGGCGTCGCGCCGTGATCGTCCGGCGCGGAAGCCTGCGCATGCGCATTGGCGCTCGCGGCGATCGCCGCCAGGCCCAGAACTCCTAAGAGAACGACACGGAGTCTCGCTCGCATTCGCACGCGCATCCTCAGCAGCTCCGTCAACGGCGGCCAGCGACCCTGCGGCGCCGTCATCGCGGCGTCGATGTCGCCGGAATGTCCGCGGCGGCCAGCGATTCCCGCGCCGCCGCGCGATCGGCCGGTTCGCCTTGGGGATCCGCCGGCGCCGTCAGATCCGCTGATGCGGCGGGGCTCGGCGCTGGCGGAACATTCGGCGCCTGGCCCTGCGTCGCGTTGGCCGGCGCGTCCGGCGGCGGGATTTGGCGCTCCTCCTCGACGACCCGGCGGACGGCGCGGTCCAGTTTGCCAATGTCGAGCATGTCGGTCTGGTCGGGGTCGGGGTCGATGCCCAGCGTGGCGTAGAGTCGGCCGAGCGCGGCCTGCGCCTCCGCGTAGCTCTGGTCGCGTTCGAGTGCCGAAAACACCGCGCTGACCTGCGCCGAAATTCGCTCGAGATCGCTCTCGACGTCACTCTGGGCTCGATTGGCGATCTGTTGGAAGAGCCGCTGATCGACATCGGCGACCTCGGCCGAGCGGCGATATTCCTCGGCGGCGGCGCGATACTGCTCGTAGGCGATATGCAGCTTGGCGAGCACCGCCATGCTCACGGCCTGTCGGCGCAATACGCTGACGCCTTCGGCGTCTTGCGTGCGCGCGAAGGTCGCCGGGGCGACGATTAGATTGTTCAGATAGCCGCCCAACACCGCCGATCCAGAGGCCCAGTAATTGTTCACCAGGAAATGGTTGGAGTCGTAATTGGGGCCATAGCTCAGCGTAAGGCCGGGCAGCAGCTTGAGAAGCGCCTTTTGGGTTTCGTCGACGCTGATGCGCGCCTCGTAACTCTCCTGGCGGATATCCGGGTTTTTCACCAGGGCGATGCGCTCCATGTCCGGCACGGACGCGCCGGGAGCGCCCAGTCGCATGGAATTGCCTCTGGGAAGGGCGATCGAATAGGGCGTGCCCGGCGGCAGATTGATAAGCGAGGCGAGTTCGACCTTCGACGTCGCGAGCAAGTGCTGCGCGACCTCGAGCCGCCGAATTTCGTCGAGCAGCGCCTTCTGGTAGCGCAACGCGTCGACGGGCGAGCGAACGGCCTCCGACTCCACCTTCCTCGCGTTCGGCAGCGCGGCTTCCGCGGAACGAATCGCCTCGGCGATCCGATTGTTCAGCGCTTGGGCGCTCGCCGCGCGCCAGAATGCGCGCCGCACATCCTGAAGCAGATCCTGGACGACCTTACGACGCTGCTCCTGGGCGATCAGCATCCGATCCGCTTGCTGCCGGGCGTTGAAATAGCTCACGCCGAAATCGAGCAAATTGTAGGAAAGCGTCAAATTGGCGGCTAGATCGTTGCGATCGGTCGACGTCGACGGCGCCAGCGATTCCTGGCCCGTCAGAATCGACTCCTCGGAAGAGGCGTTGACGTTCGACCGGGTCGAGGCGTCGACGTTGTAGCCCGCCTTGGGAAGAAGGTCGTAGCGGCTGAGGTCGAGGTCGTCCTGCGCGAGCGCCCCCTCCATCGCCTTGACGCGCGCATCGAGATTATAGGCGAGAGCGCGGTCGAAGGCCGCGCGCAAGGTCAGCGGGCCCGCCAGCGGCGCCTGCTCGGCAAAGATTTGCGCCCGATCGCTTTGCGCCTCCGACCAGCGTTCCTCGTCGGTCAAGGGCTGTGGGGTGACGGCGCATCCCGTCAACACAACGGCCGCTCCGATAATTCCCGCGAGCGCCGCCCACGAGCGCCTCGGCGGAAAACTCCCTCCTTCGCCGCCCAACATCATGGCCCACGCCCCAACTTCGTGATTCCATCACTTTGCGTCTTACGCGCAATATCCCGCTTTGCGGATTCCGCCCACGTCGACGCTCCCGCGCGCCTCACAATCAATATCCCGCCGAGCCCGCCCGGACAAGCCAATCGTTAACACGATCGAGCCCCGGCGAGAGTGGCAAAATTGTAACTGCAGTGACAAATCGTTCGAAAGCGATAGGGCGGACCTCGGTCCGATCGATCGCGCCGGGCGCCGCCGACCCAAGCCTTCGCCGCACTCACGCGCCGCCCTCGCGGATCACGGTGGCGAGCAGCGCCCGCCAGACGCGGGCCGCAATGCTGATCGCCTCGCCGCGCAGCACCACGTGACCTCGCAGGATGCGGGTCGGCGGATCGGTCTCGCCGGTCGGCGCGAGGGTGACGCGGTACAAGGCTCGATCCGGAATCAACTCATTCTGCTTGGTGTTTCGCACCGTGATCGGGCCGCCAAAGGTCGACGCCAAAGTCGGGTCGATGAGCACGGGCGTGCTCGCGCCCGCGATCTCGACGACGCGCAACGCGGTCTCGATTCGGCTGTCGGCCTCCGCCACGAAGACGCCCGAGCCGCCAGGCTCGACGCGCGCAAGATCCGCTTCGTCGATGTAGGCCTCGACGATGACGTTGGTCGGGTCGATCACCGAAAGCAGCCGCGACTTGGCCGCGACCCATGCGCCGGGATCAAGCCCGTCGGCGATGTCGACGACCTCGCCCGCTATCGGGGCCGTGACGTCGAGCCGCGCCTTCTCTTCGATAAGCCCGCGGTACTCGGTGAGCGCGGCAAGGTATTCCTGCTCGGTCACTTGGCTCTTTGCCAGAAGATCCGCATCCATCCCCTTGGCGTTCATCCGCCATTCCAGGATGTCGAGGTCGCTCTTGACGCCAGCGATCTTGTAGTCGAGGTCGGGCGAGACAAGCCGCAGGAGTGTCGCGCCTTTCTCGACCGACCCAGCGTTGGCGACTTGCAGCGCCGCCACGCGGGCGCCGAATTCCGGCACGAAGACGTCGATATGCTGGCGGCTCCTCAGCACCGCAGGGGCCTCGACGCCCGACCGCCAAGGCAGCAGCAGCAGCGCCGCAATCGCGGCAAATCCAGCGGCGGTCAACGCCGTGCGCCAGCTGAAACGAATGTCTTCGCGCCGTCGCCACCAGACTCGCGCTTCGCTGAAGACCGGCCGCACGACGAAGAAGCCGATCTCGACCGCCATCATCGCAATTCCGAGAACCTTGACGACGAAATGATAGACGATCGCCGCAATGGCGACGAACAGCGAGAAACGGTAAACCCAGGTGAGGTAGGCGAAGGCGACGAGAAACCGCCGCCTGCCCGGGGAAAACTCCTCCGGCGGCTCGTCGCCCAATCCGAGCAGCGTCTCGCGCATCCACCACCGCGCCAAAGCGAAGGCGCGGGTATGCAAGTTTGGCGTTTCCAGCCAGTCGGAAAGCACGAAGTAGCCGTCATATCGCATGAAAGGGCTCAGGTTGATCAGCACCGTGGTGATCCAGGTCGACGTCGCCACGAGGAACGCCACGCTGCGCGCCGGGCCGCTCGGCAGAAAGCCCCACGCGAAGAGGGCGATCGCGGCGCAGCAGAGTTCGGCGGTCACCCCGGCAAGCCCGATGCTCAGCCGCTGACGCCGCGAGGTCAGCTTCCAGGCGTCGTTCACGTCGGTGTAGAGCATCGGCACCATGACGAGGAGGGCCAGTCCCATGTTCGGCACGCGGCAGCCGAAGCGCTTGGCCGTGAAAGCGTGACCGAGTTCGTGCACCACCTTCAGACAGAACAATGTCACGCCGAACCAAACGACGCCCGCCATCGTGAACAAGTCGACGAAGGTGCCGAGAAAGACGTCCCATTGGCGCGCGACCAAGTACAGGCCCGCCAACCCGACGCCGAGGATGGTCAGAGCGAATCCACGGCTGTAGACGATGCGCACATAGGGATAGGCCGCCGCGAGAAACCGATCGGGCCGGACCAGCGGAATCCGGGTAAACAAATAATTGTGCAGCAGCCATTGCCACCAAGTCTCGCGCTGTCGCCTGGCCTTGTCGAGGAGGCCGGCGGTCGATTGCGCGCTTGTGGCGCGCAATAGATCGTAGGCGAACAAAAAGCGCGCGAGTTCCTCGACGTCCTCCCGGTCGATGGCGAGCGTGGTCTCGGCGTTGATGCGCCGAGTTCAACGTCTCGAATTGACCGCAGTCCCATCGGGAGATGATCTCAAACTCCTGCCAGCCCAAGCGATAGAACCGGTTGCGGGCGGGATCGTGCAGCGTCCAGGTGGGCGATCCGTCATTGGCCGCCGGTCCCGGAAAAATGCCGATTTCCTCGCGCAACGGCGGGAGCGCGGAGGAAGCTCGAGGAAACGTCGCCGCCTGCGCCATCGCGGTTCAAAAGCCCAGAAGCTGTCGCGCGCTGGCAAGCGGACGGCGCGCCAAATAATAGAACAGGCTCACCCGCTCGCCGTAAATCTTCGCCGTTCCCCTGAGCCCGATCCGCGGCGCGTTCGCGGGAGCCTCGAAGCTCGCTTTGAGCCGGTAGCCGAGGAGATTGCTCGGCGACATCGTCGCTTCGTAGCTCGCCTGCCGCAGGCTCGCCTGCAGCGGCGCCTCGGGAGAAACGTTGAGGAAGAACTCGATCTTCGCCCCCGGCTTGAGGGTGATGGCGTCGGCGACCGGCAACCAGACCTCGAGTTCCGCTTGGGCGGGATCGGCGATCTCGAGCAATCGCTCGCCGATCGTCACCGGACGGCCGACCCAGTCGTTGGGATCGTCATAGACCGCGATGCCGCTGCGACTGGCGGTGACTTGGACGCGATCGAGCAGCGACTTGGCGTAAGTCAGATCGGCCTGGCGCTCATCCATGCGCCCTTTCAACACGGCAAGCTGGGACCGGCTCTTGTCGTCGAACAAGGCCGATTGCGCCGCTTGACGGTATTCGGCCTCGGCGACGGCAAGCGCCTTGCCAGCGACGTCGAGCTTATTCTGGATGGCGCGAGGGTCGAGTTCGAGCAGGAGCTGACCCTCCTTCACCGGGGCGTTCGGCGGAATGGCGAAATGGTCGACGACCCCGTCGATCGGCGCCCGGACGATCGTCGGGTTGAGCGCCACGACCTCGGCGGGCGCCAGCGCCGAAAGGGGGAACGGCAGCGCCAGCGCCGCCAGCGCCGCGGCCGCCACGGCGAATTTTGCGATCCCGCGTCGACGCCACAGCCAGGAGAGAACGCTGCCCCGCCGCCCGCCGAGAAAAAGCGCCCAGGCGTAGGCGTAGCCGTCGGCGAGTTCCTGAACCAGATGCCGCTCGCCATCCGTCCACGGCTGCTCGCGGGCGAGCAGGAGGCCGCCAAGCTTGTGATCGGGGCCCGCCATGAGCGGAGCCCAGAGCCCGTGCGCCGGCAGCCATTCCGCCCACTCCTCGCCGAGCGCCCCGTCAAGATCGGCCGCCGCAACGGCGCGCGCCGCCCCAGGGCCCGCCGCCCCCGGCTCGGCCTTGTCGTCGAGTTCGGCGAGCGCCCGGTTGAGCCACAGGACGAATGGGGCGTTGCGTTCGACCGCCGAGCTGCCGGAAACCGCCGCGATCTTGCCGCGACCTTTCGCGTCGCGCCGCCAGAGCGCCGCCTGGCGGTACGGGACCAGCGCGTGGCTCTCGTTGACGATGACGAAGGCCAGTTCTTGCGCCGTCGACGCGTGGCGAGCGCGCTTAACCAGCTCGACCAGCGCGGTCAGCCCGAAGAGCTGGGCCTCCAAATTGTTCGACGCCACGTGCTTCATCCGGTTTGACCTTCCCGCGGCGGCGCAATCCCGCTCGCGCCCCTAGGCGCAGGGAAACGGAATCCGCGACAAGGTCCCAGCGCAAGCGTCAACATAACAGAAGTCCTGGAGATCGCGCATCGGCGCCCCCGGGCCGCCGGAGAAGCCCAGTCAGCGTTGGCCCGCCCCCTACAGCGATCGCTCAACGGCGCCGTCAACCGCCGGCGCTCTGGCGCAAGCTGTCGAGCAGGGCCATCCGCGCGGCGCTCATGCCGCGCCACCCGATGCCGTTGAGCCGCTCGGAGAAGCCCGGCCGGCCCGCGGGAGGCGCGTTGTCGCCGCCATAGGCCGGCAGCCCGTCCCGATGGGGCGCCGCGACCCGAACCCAAGCGTTGCGCGCCAACGGCGGACCGAGATCGTCGTAGGGATCGGTCGCCGCGTGCCGGCGATCGTCGGTCCCGTTCGCTTGACCCTTGTCGCGGCCGGGCGCGTTCCAGCTGTGCGGACCGCCCTGGCCCCGATTTTGCGGATCGCCCGCCCCCGTCAGATTGATGGGGAAGGTCAGTTTCACCACATCGCCTCTGGAATCGATCGCGATCAGACTGACGTCGATGGTTTTGGGCCCTGTCGTCGCCAGCCCGCCCGTCACGTCGCCGGTCGTCGGATGGCCGAGCGAACCGATCGTCGAGGTGTCGGGCACCACGCCGGCGAACTGTCCGGTCGCCGCGTCGAAGTGCAGCCAATTCGGCAAGGGCTCGCCGTCGGCGAGCATCGCCGTCACCGACACCACGTCGCCGCGCAGTTGCTCCTCAAGCGTCAGCAACGGCGCTTGGAACGCAAATTCCACCCCGTCCCGCAGGTTCAGGTTGAGATCGGCGCTGATCACGTAAGTGGCGCCGCCGCCGGAATTCTGGAAGCCGGCGAATTCGCCGAGGCCCGGCCCGCCGCCGCCGCCGACCTCGGCGACGTTGGTCACGATCGCCGAAAAGCCGCCGGACGGCGGACCTTGATCGCCCGCCCCTCCGAATTGCCCAGGGTTCTGACCCGGCGTTTGACTCTGGGGCGGCAGGCCGATGACGTAACCTGTGACCTCCGCCGTACTGGTCGCCACCGCGCTTGCAAGGCTGTTCCGATCGGTGATCTGCCAGGCGAACGTCGCCGTGCCGTTCACGGGTTGGTTGCTGCTGAACGTGACGCTCTTCAGCACCGCATCATAGTCCTGCGGCGTGTCGGCGCCGGTCAGCGTCAGGACGCCGTGCGCGGCGTCGTAACTCGCGTGGATCGCGGTCCCCGAGGTATTGGCGGCGAGCGTATCGCCGGAGAAGAATCCGCTGGTGATGGCGACCGTCGCGCCGGTGAGGTTTACGCCGTCATAGGCGCCGACCGCCGGATCGAGCGCCACGGATGTATTGGGTCCGGCTTGGTAGGCGACGTCGGCGCCGGCCACGACGGTGGGAACCGGGCGGACGTCGACCGTGCTCGTGGCCAGATTGCTGACGCTGTTGCTCGCTGAGCCGTCGGTCACCGACCAGGTGATGGTGCGCGCCATATCGGCCCCGTCGTTGCTCGGATTGGGACTGATCGAGCTGAACGTCACCGATCGCAGCGCCGCCTGATAATCCGCGAGCGTATCGGGTCCCGACAGCGTCAACACGCCCGTGGCGCTGTTGTAGCTGGTGGTGATGCTGGGCAGGCCCGTGGTCACGGCGTTCAACGTATCGCCGCTGAGGAACCCAGTGCTGATCTGGATCGTCGCGCCGTTCAGAATCCCGCCGCTGTCGACGTCGCTCACCGTGAACGCGCCGTCGAGCGTCACCCCTGGCTGGTCCTGAGTGAACGTCGCCGTCGCTCCCGCGACGACGCTCGGCGCAACATGCACCGTTTCCAACGCGCTGGTCGCCGGCGCGCTGGCGCCATTGATCGCCGCGCCGTCGGTCACCGTCCAGTCGATGGTTCGCGAGGTGCTGACGCCGCCGGTCGGATCGCCGTCGCTCGGATTGAACCTGTAGCTGATCGAGTCGAGCGCCGTCTGGTAATTGGCGATGGACGCCGCGCCTTTCAGCGTCAGCACGCCGAGAGTCGCATTGTAGCTGCCGGTAATGCCGTTCTGGGCGGTGAAACTCAGCGTGTCGCCTTTGATGAAACCGACGCCAATTTTCACCGTGGCCCCGGTCAGGTCGCCGCCGCTGTCGACGTCGTTCACCGTGATCATGCTGTCGAGCGTCACCGGCGAACCGCCGCCGATGAAGGTCGCGCTCGCGCCGGCTGTGACGGTCGGCGCCACGTGCACGACGTCGAGCATAGTGCTCGCGGGATTGCTGGAGCCGTTGCTGGTCGAGCCGTCAACGACCGACCAGCTGATCGTCCGACTCGCATCGTTGGCGGCGCCGCCGGTCGGATCGGCGCCCGTCGTAAAGCTGTAAGTGATCGAGTCGAGCGCCGTCTGATAGTTGGCGACGCTCGTCGCGCCGCTCAATGTCAGCACGCCAGTGCTCGCGTCGTAGGCGCCGGTGATCCCATTCTGATTGGTGAAGTTCAGCGCGTCCCCGGCGATGAAGCCCGAACTGATCGACACGGTCGCGCCGCTCAAGGCGCCGCCGCTGTCCGGATCGCTCAACGTCAATGCGTCGTCGAGCGCGACTGCGCCGCCATCGCCGGTGAAGGTCGGCGTTGCGCCCGAAGGCGTCACGGTCGGCGCGACATGCATGACGTCGATATGGCTATCCGCCTCGGTCGAGTTGAGCACGCCGTCATTTGCGACCCACTTGATAGTGCGAGCGGTGTCGCCGCCGCCGCCGGTTGGATCGCTGTTAGTCGGGCTGAAACTATAGGCGACCGAATCGAGGACGGTTTGGTAATTGGCGAGCGTGTCCACGCCGGTCAGACTGAGAATGCCGTTCACGGCGTCGTAGCTCGCCGTGATGCCGGTATTGGTCGTGATAGCGCTCAGCGTGTCGCCGCTCGTGAAGCCGGCGCTGATCGACACCGAAGCGCTGCTGAGATCGCCGTTGCTGTCGACGTCGGTCACCGCAAGCGAGCCGTCGAGCGTCACCGGGGCGCCGCCTCCCTGGAACGTTGCGGTCCCACCCGCCGCTATAACCGGCGCCACATGCACGACGTCGAGCGTGCTGGTCGCGGTTGGGCTGTTTAGCGCGCCGTCGTTCACGACCCAATCGATGGTGCGGGTGGGTTGCGCCCCGCCAAGGGTCGGATCGCCGTTCGGCGTGCTGAAGCTGTAGGTGATCGACTCGAGCGCGGCTTGATAATCCGCGACCGTGTCGGAGCCGGTCAACATGAGCACGCCCGTGCTCGAATCATAACTTCCATGGATATCGGTCGTGTTGGTGAAATTCAGCGTGTCGCCGGTGAACGCTCCGACGATCGTCACCGTCGCGCTCGCGAGCGTCGGACTGGCCGGATCGGTGACGCTGAGGCCGGGGTCGAGCGCCGCCGGGGAGCCGCCCGCGGTGAAGGTCGCGGTTGCGCCGGCCGATACTTGCGGCCCATTGACCACTTCGAGCGTACTCGTCGCCAGCACGCTGGCGCCGTTGCTGGTCGAGCCGTCGCTCACCGTCCAATCGATGGTGCGGGCGCCGGTGGTGGTCGTCGTCGTGCTGAAAGTGACCGAGTCGAGCGCAGCCTGCCAGTCAGCCAGCGTCGCGGTGTCGCCGGCCGAGGCAAGCGTCAGAGCGCCGGTTCCCGCATTGTAGCTGCCGGTGATGTTGCCCTCGGTTGCTCCACTATTGGTGAAGCTCAGAGCGTCATTGCCGCTGAGGTATCCGGCGGACTCGATGGTGATTGTCGCGCTGGCCAGCGTCCCGCCGCTGTCGGGATCGCTCACCATCAAGCCGGCGTCGAGCGCCACCGGCGAACTGCCGATCACGAAATCCGCCGTGTTTCCCGACGGCGTAACGGCCGGCGCCACGTGCACCGTGTCCAAGACGCTGGTCGCCGTGGGCGAACTCGCGACGCCGTCGCTGACCGACCAATCGATGGTGCGGCTCGTGTCGGCGCCGCCGCCGGTCGGATCGCCATTGCTCGGGGCGAAACTGTAGGTGACCGACTCGAGCGCCGCTTGGTAATTCGCAACCGTGTCGGCGCCGGTCAGCGTCAGCACGCCCGTCGTCGAATCATAGTTTTCGGTGATAGTGCTCGTGTTGGCGAAGTTGAGCGTATCGCCGCTGACGAACCCGCCGATCGACACAGTCGCATTCGCGAGCGTAGCGTTCGATGAATCGCTGAGCGCCAGGCCCTGGTCGAGTGCCGCCGCCGCGCCGCCGCCGAAGAAGGTCGCCGTCGCGCCCGCCGTCACTTGCGGGCCCAGTTCCACCGTCACGCTGCTGGTCGCCGGAGCCGAAGCCGCGGCACTGTCGGAAACCGTCCAGTCGATGGTGCGGGTTCCGGTCGTGGCGCCGGTCGTGTCGAACGCGACCGATTCGAGCGCGGTGCGGTAATTGTCGAGCGTGTCGTTGCCGCTCAGCGTGAGCACGCCCGTTGTCGGGTCGTAACTGCCGGCGATGTTGGGCGTGTTGGCGAAGTTCAATACGTCGCCGCTGCCGACGGCGAAACCGGAGATCGACACCGTGGCGCCGGTCAAAACCCCGCCGCTGTCCACGTCATCAATCGTCAGCCCGCCATCGAGCGTTGCCGGCGTCGCGTCGCCGGTCTCATAGGTCGCCGCGCCGCCGGCGGCGACGGTCGGCGCCACATGCACCGTACTTAAGAGGCTGGTCGCCGTGTTCGAATTGGTGATGCCGTCGTTGACCACCCAATCGATGGTGCGGCTGGTATGCGAGCCGCCGCCAGTCGGATCGCCGTCGCTCGGGCTGAAGCTGTAGGTGACGGAGTCGAGCGCAGTCTGCCATTGGGCGAGCGTCGCGGTGGCGCCGACCGAGGTCAGCGTCAGCACGCCGTTGCTGTCGCTCTCGACCGCGATGTTGCCCTCGGCGGCGCTGCCGGAGTTGGCGAAGTTCAGCGTGTCGCCGCTGATGGCGCCGACGACTGAAACCGTCGCGCTCGAAAGCGTCGTGCTGAACGGATCTAACACGGTGAGCGCCCCGTTGAGCGTCACCGCCGGGCCGCCGCCGGTGAACGTCGCCGGCGCGCCGGTCGTCACACCGGGTCCCAGAACCAGGTCGATCGTGCTCCTCGCCGCGGCGACGGTGGCGCTGGCGCCGTTGCTCGTCGAGCCATCGGTGACCGACCAGTCGATGGTGCGGCTTCCCGGGGTCGTAGCGGTCGTGCTGAATGTGATCGAACTCGAGGGCGGTCTGATAATCGGCAACGCTCGCCGTGCCGGAAAGCGTGAGCACGCCGGTCGATGCGGAATAGACGCCGCTGATGCCGTTCTGCGGGGTAAAGTTGAGCGCAGCGCCGGAAACAAATTCGCTGCCGATCGAGACCGTCGCGCCGGTGAGATTGCCGCCGCTGTCGGCGTCGGTCACCGTCAGCGTGCTATCCACCGTCATTGCAGCGCCGCCGATGCCATAGGCTACGGTCGCGCCGGCGGTCACGATCGGGGCCTCGTGCAAGGTGTCCAACGTGCTCGTCGCCGTGGCCGAGCTCAGCACGCCGTCGCTGACCGCCCAGCTGATCCCCCGGCCGGTGTCGGCGCCACCGTCGGTCGGATCGCCCCCGGCCGAGAAACTATAGGTGACCGATCGCAAAGCCGCCTGCCACTGCGCTGCCGTTGCGCTGTCGCCGAGCGAGGTCAGCTTCAGCACGCCATCGGAATAAACGCCCTCGATATTCCCTTCGGTCGATGGGTCATTGGCGAAGGTCAACGTGTCGCCGCTGAGGTAGCCGGCGCCGATCGTCACCGTGGCGCTCATGAGCGGCGAACTGGACGCCGTGGCCACCGTCAGGCCCGGATCGAGCGCAACCGCGGCGCCGCCGCCGTCGAAGGTCACCGTGCCGCCGGCCGTGACGGACGGCGAGCCGTGCACGTCGATCGTGCTGGTTTGCGGCGTCGGGTTCGCGTTCACCCCGTCGTTGATCGTCCATGTGACGGTGCGGCTGAGATCGGCGCCGCCGTCGGTCGGATCGGCGCTGCTCGAACTGAAGGCCACGGAGCGCAGCACCGCCTGATAGTCGGCCAGCGTATCGCTCCCGGTCAGCGTCAACTCGCCGGTGCTGTTGTTGTAACTCGCAGTGATGCTGGGCAGGCCGGTGGTGATGGCGCTCAAGGCATCGCCGTTGAGGAAGCCCGACGAGATTTGGACCGTTGCGCCGGTCAAGAGACCGCCGCTGTCCGGATCGCTCAACGACAGCGTGCTGTCGAGCGTCGCCGGCGATTCGGTCTGGATATAGGTCGCCGTGCCCCCCGTGGTCAGGGTCGGCGCGACATGCACGGTGTCGAGCGTGGTGGTCGCCGTCGCCGAGGTTGCGACGCCATCGCTCACCGACCAGTCGATCAGCCGGTAATTGTGGCCGCCGCCGTCGGTCGGATCGCCATTCGGCGTGCTAAAGCTGTAGGTGATCAACTCGAGCGCCGCGTCCCATTGGGCCAGCGTTGCGTCGCCGCTGGCCGAAGTCAGGACCAGCTGACTGCTCGTGCTGTGAGTCGCATCGATCGCAATGTCGCCCTCGGTCGTTGGATTGGGCGTGAAATTCAAAGTGTCGCCGGCGACGTAGCCGACGATGGAAACCGTCGCCCCCATGAGCGCGCCGCCGCTGTCGGCATCGTTCACTGTGATGCCGCCATCGAGCGCCACCGCCGGTCCGTCGCCATCGAAAGTTGCCGGCGAGCCCGACAGCGTCGAAGGCGTTACGGTCGGCGCCTCGTGCACGGTATCGACCGCGGTGATCGCAATATTGCTGGCGCCGTTGCTGGCCGAGCCGTCGGTCACCGACCAACTGATGGTGCGCGCGGCGTCGGCGCCGCCGACGGTTGGATCGCCATTGCCGGTGAAGCTGTAGGCAACCGCCTCCAGCGCGCTTTGGTAATTCGCGAGCGTGTCGGTTCCGCTGAGCACGAGTTCATGGGTGCTTGCGTCGAAGCTCGTCACAGCGATGTTGGTGCTCTCGAACATGCCGCCGTTCAAATCGCCGGCCGGAATGGCGAGCGCGTCGCCGTTGGCGTAGCCGCCGCTGATCGTCACAGTCGCGCCGGTAAGCGTGTTGGAGCTGTCAGGATCGCTCAGCGTCAGCGCGCCATCGAGCGTCACCGCCGCGCCGCCGCCGTCGAACGTCACGGTCCCCGCGGCGGTCACCGTCGGCGCGACGTGGACGATGTCCACCGTGCTGGTCGCGGTCGCGTTGCCAAGCCCGTTGGCGTCGGTCACCGCATAGTCCGCCCTGCGGACGAGGTCGACGCCGCCGGCGGTCGGATCGCCATCCGACGGCGAGAAGCTATAGTCGACCGACTGCAGCGCGGCCTGATACTCGGCGACCGTGGCGGAACCGCTGAGCGTCAGTGTCAGCGTCGGAGCCGAACCCGACACCGAATAGGAGATGGCGCCGCCATCGAGTGTGCCGTGCGTCGTCCCGTCGATGGTGAGGGCGTCGCCGGCGACGGCGTCGCCGATCGTCACCGTCGCCTCGGTCAGCGTCGTCGTCGAGGCGTCGGTGACGAGGAGCGCGCTATCGAGCGGCGTCGCCGCGCCGCCGCCGTCAAAAGTTGCGAAAGCGCCGGCCGTCACCACCGGCTGGTCAACGACGTCCACCGTATCCGTCGTCGAGCCATAGCCCGTCACCCCGTTGTCGTCGGTCGCCGAAAACACGATGGTGCGGGGAATCGTCGAAGGCGCGCTGGCGGTGCTGCTGAAGGTGACTTCGCGCAGCGCGGTCTGATAATTCGCCATCGTGTCTTCGCCCGTCAGCGTCAACACGCCGGTCGTGCTGTCGTAGCTTTCGGCGATGTTGGTCGTCTTGATCGTGCTGCCGTTCAAATCGCCCGTCGGGATCGCGAGCACATCGCCGCTTTGGAAATTGCCAACGCTGACGGTCGCGCTCGCGATGTCCGGAGTCGCATTCGGGCTGGTGCTGCTGTCGGTGATCGTGATACCGGCCCCGACGCCGGGATTGTCGACCGTGACGGTCGAGTTGACGTCCTGCTCAAAGTCCACGGTGCTGCCGCTCGGCGTTATGACGAGCGCGGTCGGGGTGGGCGCCGGCGCCGTGCCCAACGTGCTTGTCGCCGAATTCGAAGCGCCGACGGCGTCGGTGACCGACCAGGTGATGGTCCGGCTGGCGTCGGCGCCGCTGCTGGTCGGATCGCTGCCCGCGAAGCTGTAGCTGATCGAGTTCGAGCGCGCTCTGGTAATTGGCGAGCGTGTCCACGCCGCTCAGCGTCAACGCGCCCGTGCTCGCATTATAGGAGCCGGTGATATTGTTCTGATTGATGAAGGCCAGCGTGTCGCCGCTGAGGAACGTGTCGTTGGGACCGGCGCCGTTGACGATCTTCACCGTCGCGCCGGTAAGCGTCGGGCTGCCTGGATCGCTGACCGTCACGCCGGCATCGAGCGCAACCGCTCCGCTGCCCTGGGTGTAGGACGCCGTTCCGCCGGCCGTTATCTGCGCCCCAGTCGCGACATCGACCGTGCTCGTCGCCTGCGCCGAGTTCGCCGTGGCGTCGTTGACGACCCAGTCGATGGTCCGGGTCCCGCCCGTCGTGGCCGTCGTGTTGAATGTAATCGATTCGAGCGCCGCCTGATAATCCGCCAGCGTATCGGAGCCGGTCAGCGTGAGGACGCCGGCGCTCGAATTGTAGCTCCCGCTGATGTTGTGCTGATTGATGAAGTTCAGCGAGTCGCCGTTGACGAATCCGCCGCTGTCGATCGACACGGTCGCGCTCGCGAGCGTCGTGCTCGACGCATCCGACACAGTAAGGTTGGGATCGAGCGTCGTCGGCGTGACGGCCCCGATCTCGTAGATCGCGGTCGAACCCGCCGTCACGGTCGGCAAGGCGTGGATGTCGATCGTGGCGGTCGCGGCGCCGGTCAGCGGGCCGCCGGCGCCGGTGTGGCCGTTGTCGTCGATCGACAGCGTCAGCGCCGTGCTCGCGGCCGGGGTCGCATTGGCGTCGACATAGGCGACGGCGCTGGTCGCGTCGGTGTTCAGCAACGCGTCGATCTCAGCGGTCGTGCCGCTGATCGTCACCGACGCGGAGCCGCTGTTTGTTACCGTGGCGCCACTAGTGCCGGCCGTCACCGTCAGGACGCCTTCGCCGACCGACAGCGTCGCCGTCTCGCTGCCGCCTTCGCCGTCGACGTCGCTCACCGAGAGGCCCGTGTCTTTCAGGTTGAGACTGAGGCCTTCGGTCGCGCTATAGGTCGAATCCGTAATCGTCGCCACAGGGGCGTGGTTGATCGTGGCGATGTCGACGGTGGTGGTTCCGCTCGCGGTCATGGGGCCGCCGGCGCCCTGCGCGCCGCGATTGCCGTCGCTGAAGGTCCAGTCGAGCACGACGCTCGCCGGCGGCGTCGGGCCCGTATTGGTGTAAGTGATGTTCTCCAGCACCGTGTTGGCAAGCGCCGTCGTCACCGTCTCGCCGCCGGAATCCGTGAACGCCAGCGTGAGCGCGCCGCCGCTGCTGGTGAAAGACGCGATGATGGCGCCGTTGCTTTGAATCGTGTTGCCGGACAGGCTCAGGGTATTGCTGTTGCTCGGGTCGGTCGCCGCCTGGAAGCCGAAGGCGTCGTGCGAATTGGCGGCGCCGCTGCGCGCGATCGTAAGGCTCGCGCCGTTGTAATCGCCAAGCCCGTTATTGAGCGAATCGAGCTCGGCGTCGGAGACCGTGGCGAGGCCGTCGAGCACGACAGGCGTCTGCTCGGCGCCAAGCGCCGTATTGGCGACGTTGCCGAGCGCCGGCGCGCTGTCGGTGTGCAGGAGATCGACTGTGCTGGTGACGGCGAGGCTCGGGTTGCTCAACCCGCCGGCCTCGTCATTCACCGTCCAAGAGATGGCCCGGGTCGGCGCGGAGCCGAACGGGATGGGCGCGGCGGTGGCGAAGGTCACCGAATTGAGCGCGGCTTCGTAATTGGCGATGCTCGACGAGCCGCTCAGCGTGAGTACGCCGTCGGCGCTGTTGTAGTTGGCGGTAATGCCGGTGCTCGCGAGGCTCGCGGCAACGCTCAACGTGTCGCCGACGGCGAAATCGCTGCTGATCGACGCCGTGGCGCTCGACAGCGTCGTCAATCCGTTCGGATCCGTCACGACGAAATTGCTTTCGAGCGTCACCGCCGCGCCGCCTTGGGTGAAGTCCGCGGTGTCGCCGCCGCCGGACAACGTCGGCGCGGCGTAGGTGTCGAGCGCGCTCGTGGCGGCCGCGCTGGTGACGGAGTTGGAGTCGGTGACCGTATAGCTCACGGTGCGGGAGAACTCGACCCCGCCGTTGGTCGGATCGCCGCTACTGCTGTAGACGACCGATCGGAGCGCGGCCTGATAGTCGGCCACCGTGTCGGCGCCGGTCAACGTCAGCACCCCGGTCGCGCTGGACAGCGTGTAGCTGATCGTTCCGTTGCTGCCGTTGTCGATCGAGCCGCTGGTGGCGCCATTGATGGCGAGCGTGTCGCCGGCGACGAAGCCGCCGATCGTCACGGTCGCGCCGGTCAGCGTCGTGCTGAACGGGTCGGCGAGCGTAAGGCCCGCATCGAGCGTCACCGGACCGCCGCCGCCGTCGTAAGTCACCGTCCCGCCGGCCGTCACCTGCGGCCCGAGCGTCTCGTTGATCGTGCTCGTCGCCGGAGTTGAACTCGCCACGCCGTCGGCGACAGTCCAGTCGATGGTGTGGCTGGTCGCGGTCGTGCCGGTCGTGATGAAGGTGATCGATTCGAGCGCAGCCTGCCATTGAGCAAGCGTCGCGGTGGGGCTGGCCGAGGTCAGCGTCAGCACGCCGGTCCCGGCGTTGTAGCTGCCGGTGATATTGCCCTCGGCCGTCGCGCTGGTGTTGGTGAAGTTCAGCGTATCGCCGGCTGCAGAACCCTCGATCGTCACCGTTGCGCTCGCCAGCGTCCCGCCGCTGTCGACGTCGGTGACCGTCAGCCCGCCGTCGAGCGTCAACGGCGTCGTGCTGCCGATCTCGAAGGTCGCAATGGCGCCGGCGGCGACGCTCGGCGCCACATGCGTGACGTCCAGGGTGCTGGTCACCGCGGCCGAAGTCGCCGTACCGTCATTCGCCGACCAGTCGATGGTGCGGCTGGTGTTGGCGCCGCCGCCTGTCGGGTCGCCGTCGCTCGGGCTGAAGCTGTACGTGATCGAATCGAGCGCCGCCTGGTAATCCGCCAGCGTGTCTTTGCCGCTGAGCGTGAGCACGCCCGTGCTGGCGCCTGAATTGTAGCTGTAGCTCCCGGTGATATTGTGCTGGTTGGTGAAATTCAGCGTGTCGCCGGCAATGGCGCCGACGATCGTCACCGTGGCGCTCTGAAGGTCCGCGCTGGCGATATCGCTGACGGTGAGCGCGCCGTCGAGCGTCACCGCGGCCCCGCCGCCGGTGAAGGTCGCGGTGGCGCCGGCGGTCACGTCCGGCCCGACCTGCACATTGATCGTGCTGGTCGCTGTGCCGGCGCCATTGCTGCTGCTGCCGTCGGTCACGCTCCAGTCGATGGTCCGTGCGCCGGCGGTGGCGCTGGTCGTGCTGAAGGTGATCGAATCGAGCGCCGCCGCATACTGGGCGAGGGTCGCCGCGCCGCTGAGGGTGAGCGCGCCGGTGGTCGGATTGTAGCTGCCTGTGATCCCGTTCTGGTTGGTGAAGTGCAGCGCGTCGTTGGCGCTGACGAAACCGGCGCCGATCGACACCGTGGCGCCGCTCAAAACGCCGCCGCTGTCGACGTCGCTGAGCGTGATGGCGCTGTCGAGCGTCGTCGCCGGGCCGCCGGTCTCGAAGGTCGCCGTGGCGCCGGCCGTGATCGTCGGCGCCACGTGCACGGTGTCGAGCGCGCTCGTCTGCGTGACGGAGCTGGCGACGCCGTCGTTGACCACCCAGTCGATGGTGCGGGTGGTGTCGCCGCCGCCGCCGGTCGGATCGCCGTTTGTCGGGCTGAAGCTGTAGGCGACCGCCTCGAGCGCCGTCTGCCACTGGGCGACTGTCGCCGTGTCGCCGGTCGAGGTCAGCGTCAATACGCCGGTCGCGGCGTTGTAGCTGCCCGCGATGTTGCCCTCGGTCGTCGGGTTGGTGTCGGTGAAGCTCAGCGTGTCGCCGCTGATGAAGCGGCTGGCGATCGACACGGTCGCGCTCGACAGCACGCCGCCGCTGTCGACATCGCTGACAATCAGCCCGCCGCCCAGCGTTACCGCCGAGCCGCCGCCGTCGAACGTCGCGGTCCCCCCGGCCATCACGGTGGCGGCGACGTGCACCGTGTCCAACGTGCTGGTCGCCGTGCTGGAATTCAACGTGCCGTCATTGACCACCCAGTCGATGGTGCGCGCGGTGTCCGCGCCGCCGTTCGTCGGGTCGCCGTTCACCGGGCTGAAGCTATAGGCGATCGACTCGAGCGCCTTCTGCCATTGCGCAAGCGTCGCGGTGGCCCCGGCCGAGGTCAGCGTCAGTGCGTGGGTTCCGGCGCTGTAGCTGCCCGTGATGTTGCCCTCGGTTGTCGCGCTCGTGTTGGTGAAGCTCAGCGTATCGCCGCTGACATAGCCGCTGGCGATCGACACCGTCGCGGTCGACAGCGTCGTGCTCGATGCGTCGGTCACCGTGAGAGGGGAATCCAGCACAACTGGGCCGCCGCCGCCGTCGAACGTCGCGGTCGCGCCGGCCGTGACCACCGGCTTCTCGTGAATCTCGACCGTGCTGGTCGCCGCCGCGCTGGCGCTGCCGTCATTCACGCTCCAGTCAATGGTGCGATTGCCGGCAACGGCGTTTGTCGTGCTGAACGTGATGGAATCGAGCGCCGCCGTGTACTGCGCAAGGGTCGCCGCGCCGCTGAGGGTGAGCGCGCCGGTGGTCGGATTGTAGCTGCCGGTGATCCCGTTCTGAGCGGTGAAGTTCAGCGTGTCGCCGGTGGCAAAGCCGGGCCCGATCGACACCGTGGCGCCCGCAAGATTGCCGCCGCTGTCGGGATCGCCGACCGTCAAGGCGCCGTCGACGATTGCCGCAGAACCGCCAGCGTCGAAGATCACCGTCGCGCCGGCGGATACGGTCGGCGGCTCGTGAACGACGTGCAGCGAGCTCGTTCCGGTGTTGGAATTCGACGTGCCATCGTTGACGACCCAATCGATGGTGCGGATCGTATCCGAGCCGCCGTTCGTCGGGTCGCCGTTCGTTGGGCTGAAGCTAAAGGTGATCGAGTCAAGCGCGGCCTGGTAATCGGCAACGCTCGCCGAGCCGGTGAGTCTCAGCACGCCGCCGCTATTCGACTGTATGGCGATGCCATCGATCGGCGTGTAATTCAAAGCGTCGCCGCCGATATAGCCGCCGGCGATGGAAACCATCGCGCTGGTCAGCGTTGCGTCGGTGCCGGCGGTCACGGTGAGGCCGGAGTCGAGCGTCACCGTCGATGCGCTGCCGCCGTCGAACGTCACGCTCGGCGTCCCCGGCGTGACCGTCGGCGCCGTGTACACGTTCTCGCCGAGATTGCCGGCAGTCAGCGGGATGAACGCGCCGCCTTGGAGGGGATTGTTGCTGCCGTCGACGTTTCCGATCGCCGACCCGCTCGGCAGCGGGTCGATCTTGCCGTCGATGTTCAGGACGGCCACCACCCCGCCGCCCGACACGGTATCCACCCCGACGACGCTGCCGCTGTCGCTGCCGCCCGCACCCGGCATGGCGCCGGCGAACAAGGTGACGCCGTTGAGAGTGAGGTCCCAGACGAATCCTTCCGGCTCGGGGCTCGTGGAGCTCGCGTAAGTGATCGTGGTCGAGCCGAATGTCGCTGTCGCCGCGTTGTCCGACGTGGGATAGGTCGAGAAGGCGGAGGGACCGCTTTCGATATAGCCGCCGACGACGATGTTGCCGGTGGCGTCGACCGTAATCGACGTGGCCTGGTCCTGCGCGAAACCGGTGCTGCCGCCTTCGACGACGGGCGTCGACGACGGCGACGCCAAGGTGGACTTGAATTGCTCGACGAAGACACGTTGCGACGATGCCGTAGAGCTGAAGCCGCTTGTGCTGTGATAGGTGGCGGTAAAAAGACTTTTGGCGTCCGACCCGGCAATCCCGTTCACTCCCGGCACAAGCTCAGTGCCGTTAGTGAAAAAGCCGGTGACGACGGGTCCGGTCGCATCGAAGGCGATCCCATTGACCGCGACCGCGTAGCCGCCATTGCCATCATCGTTGGCGGTGTTATTGAAAACGTCGACGGTTTCGAACGCGCCCGTGCTGGGATTGGCCTCGAGCACAAATGCGCCGCCGTCGCCGCCGCTGGGCGTGTAGGTCGGCCCGCTCGTCCCCCCGAACGACGCGCTGAAGAAGCTTCCCGCCAGATAGGGATTCCCGGACGGGTCTACCGCCAGGGCGGTGAGACTAGGATTGTTGCCTTCTAGTCCAATAATCGTATTTGACCAATCCAATTTGCCCGCCGAGGACAGCTTTATGATCGCGGCGTTATTGTCGCTTTCGCTGCCCGGAAACGACGAGATCACGATCGAGCCGGTCGAATCGACGAATTGGGCATTGCCGTGATTGGCGGGAATGGTTTCTTCAGGCGTGTTGTCGGGGTCTTGGACAAGATCTTCGTTGTTATAGGGACCTGCGACATAGACATTGCCGGTCGAGTCGAGCGCGACTTGCACCGGACCGCCCGACCCTAAGAAATACGCGTCCCATTGCAAAGCGCCCGAAACGTTCAGATTGACGACGAATCCATCATAGTTTGCGTTTTGGCTCGTAATTGAAATCGTGCCCTCGCTCTGGCCTTGATAGTTGGTCAGCGCATCGATCCCGGGGTAATCACTGCCGATGGGCGCGGGATAGTTTGCGCTGGGATGGGTTCCGCCGATATAGCTTCCGCCGACGACGACATCCGTGCCTGCCGCATTGACCGCGATGCTGCTGCCGGTAAAGCCGTAACCCGCCGGAGAGCTCGTCGTTCCCGTGAGTTCCTCGGCCCATTGCACCACGAAGGACGAGTTGTATTTGACAACGAAGACAGAAGATCCCGTGTTGTTGTCGTTGGAGTCGAGACTGACAAGACTATTGCTGGGGTTCAGGCCAAAATCGACGGTGCCGCGGAACGTGCCCACCATGAATATGTCGCCGGCCGAATCCGTCGCCGTTTGGCCGATCGTAAACGTATTGACGGGCTGCGGACCGTTGTTGCCGCCGTCGCCGTTGTTGAATTCTCCGGTCGCGTTGCTGATCACGTAAATCGGCGCCGTCGCCGTCAACAGGTCGTTGTCGAAGGCCTGCAGCGCCGTCGGATTGGCAGGCAGCGCATCGGGCGCCGGTCCGGTTGTCGCATCCAGCGTCCAGTCGCCGCCAAGCGCGGTCGCGCCGACCGGTCCGGTCGACGCCGCCACGTTGCGGCCGACTGCCTGTTGCAGCGCCTCGATGAAGGCGTCGCCAGTCGCGGCGACGTCGCAGCCATAGAGATCGAGCTGCCCGTTGTGGGCGAGGGCGTTGCCGAGCGCGGCCAACTCGGCGCTGTAAGTGGAAATGGTGTTGGGGGCCAGCACGTCGGCGCCGACCGCCATTACGTCCGGGGCGCCGTGATCGATGATGTCGATCGAAGCCAGGCCATGCACGCCCTGCAAGTCCTGCGCGATCTCCGCCAGTCCGTCCTTCGTGCCGTCGTAGACGAACACCTTGACGCCAGGGTCTATCGCCGCGACGATCGCCTGGTAGTCGGCGATCTGCGAGTCGACGAACACCACCTGATCGCCCGGCCGCAGGCCGCTTCGATTGGCCGCCCATCCAGCGGTCGGCTGGGAATTGGCCGCGTTCTCGACGGCGGGCGCGGCTTAACTCCAGGCGGGAGCGTTATGATCGTCGGCGGGATTGTGATGATGATCGCCATGGTGGGCGGCCGCGGTCGCCGCCGCGGCGCCGTCGTACATCAATCTCGGCTCGAGCAGAAAAATTCCGCTGCGGCGTTTGGAGGATTTCCTGCCGCCGGCGGAGCGAATGCCCAATTCGCTCGGCCCAACGATCTTGCCCATCAGCCTCACTCCAAACACCTAGGCGCGAAACACGGAGCTGCGAGTTCATCGAGCGGACGCCGGGAAGCCCCAGGCGCTCGCCCAAAACGCCATCGCTCTAAACCGGCGCGCCGTGGATAAGCGCGCCAAAGCGCGACAATTCGAAGCGCGACGCTATGACGCACCTTGCGCACGCTACTGTAGAGCGGCGGCGCGTTCAAGGTCATCGATTTAGAAAATTTTAATTTTTCTCGCCCAGTCGTTAACGTCGTTAACCATAACTGCGGCAACAATTTCGCCCGGCATGGACAGCGAAAGCGACCGCGCCATGGCGTTCGTCGTGAATCGTAAGCCCGCGAAGCGTCGTGCCGAAACAGCGGCGCGGTGGCCGGCGTCGCGGAATCGCGGCGAGGCGCCGGCGCAGCTCATGTTTCCCCCGCGCCTCGCGCCGAAAGTTTGCCGAACGGAACGATGGCCAAGCTTGGACCACAATAATTCGCAATTTGCAGTGGAACCCAAATATTGTCGGCCAGTAGATTAAGCGAAACTTGTTGCTCGGGAGGCGATAGCCTTTACTATTTCGTCTCGATGACGTCTCCCCAGAAGGCGCGCCCCGGCAGGACCAGCGCCCGTCGATGACCCTCGTCTTGAACGCTCAAGATCCCGCCACGCCGAAAATTCGGCAGAACCTTGACGTCGAAGATTTCGTCATAGGTTTCATCGAACTTGATGGACCCGAGAATCCGACCCTGCCGCCGGTCCACCGCCGCGACGCCGCAAACGAGCCCATCGTATTTGGCGGCGATCGGCGGCGGCGCGCTGTTCGGCCGCGCGCGGATGCGCGACAGTCCGACGAACAGAACGTCGCCGAGCCGATCGAGGCCGCGTGTGAAGCCCGGCAGTTCGACCAAGGGTTGGGCCGTGCGCCGTTGCGGATCGACGCGCAGCACGCGCCCGGTTCCCGAATCGAGCACATGGAGTTGACCGTCGAAGATTCGCGGCGAATGCGGCATGCAGAGACCTTCGAACGCCAGCTTGCCGCTCGGAACCTCCATCAGCACGCCGGTCGTGAAGCGCGCCTCGCGCCAACCGCACGGCTCGTCCGACGGCGCGAACGCCGTCGCGTAGACGGTGCGATTGTCGGCGACCGCCAGACCATTGAGGTGACAGCGATCCTCGGGCATCGTGCGGGTGACGAACGGCGGGCTCCAAACCGGCGTGAAACTGTATCGGCCGTCAATGGCCGCGATGCACGAGAACCGCGTGTTGGCCGCGCAGAGTTGGCCGCCCGCCCACGCCAAATCATGCGCGTCGATATCGCCGGAGAACAGGGTCGCGCGCGGAACCAACAGATGCTGGTAGGCCCCCGGATTGTCCGGCAGCGCCGCCGCCAACAAGGGGGCGTCGGCGAGGATGACGACCTCGTGAAAGGTGGCGATCGCCAGGCGCAACTCGCCATCGGTCACCATCGCGGCCATGCCCATCGGCCTGTTGAATCGGAACGAGTTCGATGAAAACCCGACCGTTCTCCGCGCTGAGCAAAACGACCCGGTTCGACAAGTAGACCGAGATCGCCAGAGCGCAACCCGTCACATCGAGGATGCGCACGAATCCGGCGGTGGCTTCATAGCGCAGTTGAGGCGGCGGATGGGACATCTCGGCAACTCTCCGGCGTGGGCGGCGGATCAAGGCATGCGCGACGTCTTTGACGCGCGCTTTCGCGACCAGCGTTTGGCGAGGTCGGCGACCGCAGCTTTGAGAACGTCGGCGTCGAGGACGTATGGGTCGAAGTCGTCGCCGACCCATCGGCGCATTTCGTCGTGTCGTTCGTGTTCGGAATCCTCGAGGGCCTCGATCAACTCGGCGTAGCCCCAGCGGCCGCCGACGTCTTCCGGCGGGCAGCGGCCGACGGCTTCGATCAGGCGTGGATAGACGACGCCGGGTTCGGGGGCGATAAGGCGTTCGACCTTGATCGTGTGTTCCCAGCCGTCGCCGAAGTCATAGAGATAGCGCAGCGTCTTGGTTCCGGCGTCCTCGAGCGCGTCGACGAACCTGACCTTGCGGGCGTCGAGCGGGCCGTCGGGCCAATCGGGACTGGGAATACCCCAGCCCGTGTCCCCGGCGCGGATCTCAAAGAGATGGCTATTCGTCCACCCCAAGGCCGCTTGCAGGGCCAGATGCAGCCGGTCGAGCTTGACGTCGAGCGGGACCTCGATCCGGCGCAGGACTTTGGGCTCGACGTCGTCGAGCGTGACTTTGAGGCGGACGACGGCGACGGCGCTCATGCGGCGAGATTACATCGGCCTCGCAGGCTCGGCCAGTTCCACGGCGCCAGTTCGGCGAGGCGATTAGGAGAGGAGTCGATCGGCCACTCGATGGCCCGCTTCGGCTCGAGCGCGCCAAGAGAAGTCGTCAATGCCGCGCGCACCGCCAGTCTCCCCTTTCATCTCAGCGATTTCTCCATTATGGATTTGCCTGGGGCCTGATTCCTGCGGCAGGTATTCGACGCGTCTCGTAAAGTGCGGCGTCGGCTCCAGTTCGAGTTGAAGCGTCAGGGAATTCTTCGCAGCCGTCTGGGCCGCTGCGGAAGGGTCGCCGTTTCTTGCTTGCCATGATCGTCGATGACAGTCGAAGCAGCCTGCTGCATTTGCAGCAGCTGATTGAACGCGCCGCGGACGTGCGCGTGATGGCGTTCCTTGATCCCGAGATGGCCCTCGAGGCGGCGTCGAATCAGCGGTTCGACATGGTGATCGTCGATCACATCATGCCGAAGGTCGACGGAATCACCTTCATTCGCCGGATGCGGGAGACTGATGGCCATGGGCAAGTCCCGATGGTCATGCTGACGGCGACGACCGACGACGGGGTTCGGCTCGCCGCCCTCGAGGCGGGCGCAACGGATTTTCTGAGCAAGTCGCAAAGCCCGGTGGAGCTCAAGGTCAGGCTGCGCAATCTCATCCAACTCTCCAGCGCATTGCGCAGGCTCGACGACCATGTCGCGGAGCAAGACCGTGAGATCGAGAAAGCGACGCTGGCCCTGCTCTCTCGTGAAGAAGAGATGGTCTTTTGCTTGTCGAAAGCGCTTGAATACCGTGACAATGACACCAACGACCACACTTTGCGGGTGGCGAAATACAGTCGGATGATTTCGGAACGCCTGGGCCTATCGCCGCAAGAATGCCGGAGCGTCTATTTGGCGTCGCCGCTTCACGACATCGGAAAGGTGGCGATCCCCGACGGAATTTTGTTGAAGCCCGGACTGCTCGACGACGACGAACGGGCGATCATCAAGACGCACGCGGAGATCGGGGCTCGAATCCTGCGCGGAAGCACGTCGGATCTGATCAAACTGGCGGCGCAAATCGCCGAATGCCATCACGAGCGTTGGGACGGGACGGGATATCCCATAGGTCTCGCGGGAGAGGCGATTCCGCTCTGCGCGCGCATCGTCGCCATCGCCGACGTCTTTGACGCCCTGACGACGGAGCGGCCTTACAAGAAGGCGCTTCCGGTCGCCGGCGCATTGTCAATTCTCGAGGCCGAACGGGGCCGCCATTTCGACCCCGCGTGCCTTGACGCATTCCTTTCCGCTTATGCGGAGATGGAACGGTCCGGCGCTCCCGTCGACTCGAGCGAACCGTCTCCTCGCGGCATGGCCGGCGATGCTCCCTAGAGCTAGCCGGCGCCGGGGCCCGCCGACCGAGACCCCAACGAGGCCTCCGACAACGGCGAGCACGAGATGACCGCCCAGATCATCGCTGTTGCGAACCGCAAGGGAGGCGTCGGCAAGACGACGACCACCGTCAACGTGGCGGCCGAGCTGGCCAGTCGAGGCCATCGCGTGCTGGTGGTCGACCTCGATCCCCAGGGCCACGCCGGGGTGGGCTTGGACGTCGTCGCCTCGCGGTCGGACGCAACCGTTCATCAGATCTTTCGCAATGGTCTCGTCGATCTGGCGCTGGCGGTGAGAAGGAGCGGCGTAACGGGCGTCGACGTCCTGCCCGCCGAGCGCGATTTCGATGTGCATGGCGCCGTCGACGATCCGTTGAGGCTGGCGAAAGGGCTCGCGCCGTTCGAGGACTGCTACGACGAGATCGTCATCGACACCTCCCCCTCGATCGACGTCACGACCGTGGCCGCGCTGACGGCGGCCCATCACGTGCTGATTCCGACCCATCTCCAGCATCTCGCCTACGACGGCATCGTCCGCTTCTCCAACGTCCTCTTCAAAGTCGCCTCGATGGTCAATCTGCGATTCACGGATCTGGCGATCGTCCCCGTTCAGATCGACATTCGCATGCACTTGCAGCGCTTCGTGCTGGCGAAGCTTCTCCAGGAATTCGGACACAAGCGCATTCTGCGCGGAATTCGGACCGACATCTCGCTCGCCGAAGCCTTCGGTTCGAACATGCCGGTGCGTTGCTATCGTCCGCATTCGCGCGGCGCGGTCGACTACGCTCTGCTGACCAACGACATTCTGCAGTTGTGGATGCGCTGACGTCCGGGGCCTCCGCGGCGCCAATCAGCGCGATTCGCCGATCCGCGGCGCGCCGGCCGCCCGATCGAAAATCACGCCGAGCGAGTCTCGCCGATCGTCTCGGCGCTGGCAAACGGGCCCCGACGGGCCTCGGGCCGGGAGAACCGCGCGTTCGACTCCGCTTCGCCGAGAAACGCCGCGTGGATTTCGCGTTCGCTGGCCATCGTGTAGGCGGAGCTCAGCAGGCCGTCGAAGGCCTCGGCGCGGCCGGCCGGCCATTCCTCGGAGTCGTCGATCCCATTGGCGAGCGCGTCGATATCGGCGACGGCGTCCCTTAGGGACGATCCGATTTCGTCGCGATCGCCTGCAAGCCGATTGGCCGCCTCGCCAAGCATGGCGCCGACGGCGGTCGTCTCCCGCTCGAGCCGCGTCAGCGCCTCGGTCATGGTTCTGCCGTTCGCCTTGAACGATTCGATCGCGTTGAGCATGCGCTCGTCCAAGGCGGTCAGGTGGTCGGCGCCGCGCGCTCTGCCGGCTTCCGAGAACCGCTCGACGAAGGCGGTGACCTCGCGTAGCGCCGCCGGCAGCTCGTGAATGCCTTCGACGATCTTTGAGGCATAGTTGCGCAGCTCCTGCGCGATGACGCTCAGGCCCTTGCCGCGATCGCCGAGACGGCTCGATTTCAGCAGCGCGTTCGTGCCGATCATCGTCACATCGATGATGATTGCGGACAGACTTGCGGTGCGCTGTTCGAGGTCGGCCATCGTGGCGCCGACCGCGGCGGTGGCGCGGTCGACGATGGCGCGCGCCTGACGACAATCGCCCATGATGGCGCGCGCGGCCACCAGCCGGTGTTCGAGAGTCTCGAGAAAGGAATCGCTGTCTGCGCCGCCCGACCCGAACAAGGCGCGGTCGCGCTTCGCCAGCGCCTCCGAGTCGGCCAGGAGCCCTTGCAGCGCCGTAGATATCGTGTCCATCTCGTCGGCAAAGTCGCGTAGCGCCGCGTCGAGTTGACGCGACTGCAGGCGGCATATCGCGGCGACGGCCGCATTGCGCGTCTCGTGATCGGGGGCCCCTCCAAACGCGGCCCACGTCTCGTCCGCCGCTCCGGCCTCCAACCCTTGCGCGGCGAGATGCAGCGCTCGACGCACGTGCTCGATTCGCTGGCAGGCGCTGTCGCCGACCTGCAACGCCACCACGCATTGACCGATTTGCGCGCCGACGCGCTGCGATTGCGCGCCGATCTCCAAAAGGACTCCGGCGATGTCGCGCCGTCGATCCGCCACCGCCGCGACGCTGGCGGCGATCTCGCTCGCGATCGATTGCAGGCGCGCCTGGTGGCTCTCCTGAAAGTTCTTCTGCGCTTCGCTGGAGGCGCGAAGCAGATCGTAAAGCTTGCCGTGGGTGAGCCGGTATTGTTGGAGCGCCTGCTGGGCGCGCTGCGCAAGCTCGTGCAACCCTTCGACGAAACTGCGCATATCCTCGCCCGCGTCGCTCAGCGAAGCCGCCTCGATCTTGACGTTGAACACGAGCATGGCGATCGTACGGCTGCTTTCCGACAGTCCGGCGACGCGCTCGGCGATCGCCTTGTTCAGAGCGACGAGGTCCGCGAGCGCTGCGCTCTCCCCGGAAAGTTCGTTGGCGATCGCCACGATCTGACCGGCGACCGTCTGCAGATCGAGGCCGGCGCCGCGCAGCTCTTCGCTTTCGAGCGATTGCGACAGCATCTCAAAGAGCCCCGCCAGATCGCTCAGGCCGGGAATGGCGTCTCCGAGACGCGCGCCGACGTCGAGACAAGTCCGTTCGCAGGGCGCGAACGTCCGGCTGATCGCGTCGGCGGTCTCCCTGAGGCCGGCCGCCGTTGGCGACGCCCGCCCCGTCGCCATGACCGTCCTCGTCAAATCCGGCATCGTCAGCCTCCGACCCGCAACTGCTGAATTTCCGCCGGAATCGCTGACAGCGGCACGATCTTGTCGGCGGCGCCCAAGGCAATCGCCTCCTTCGGCATGCCAAAGACGATGCAGGTCTCTTCGTTCTGCGCCACGGTGGCCGCCCCCGCCGTCTTCATCTCGAGAAGCCCTCTCGCCCCGTCGTCGCCCATGCCGGTCATGATGATGCCGAGCGCGTTCGCTCCCGCATATTGCGCGGCCGAACGAAACAGGACGTCGACAGAGGGGCGATGGCGCGAGACCAGGGGGCCGTCCTTGATTGCGACGTGGTAGCGCGCGCCGCTTCGTTGCAGCAGCATGTGGCGATTGCCCGGGGCGATGAGAACGCGGCCGGCGATCACCTGATCGCCGTCCTCGGCCTCCTTCACGTCGACCTGGCAGAGTCCGTCCAGCCGCTTGGCGAACGCCGCCGTGAAGCGCTCGGGCATGTGCTGAACAATGACGATTCCGGGGCTGTTGGGGGCGAGCGCCGTCAAGACTTCCCGCAGCGATTCGGTACCGCCCGTCGAAGCCCCGATGCAGACGACCTGATCGGTGGTTCGCGCCAGCGCGCGCGTCGCCACCGGCGGCGGCATGATGACGTCGGCGGTCAGCTTCTTCTGAACCGTATGCGGGGTCGCGGCGCGAGCGCCCCTGAATCTCACCTTGGCGGCGGCCTTGACGGAGTCCCAAATTCGAACCTGCGACTCGTTCAGGAATTGCTTGGTGTCGATTCGCGGCTTGAGGATGACATCGACGGCGCCCGCGTCGAGCGCGTCGAGCAGCGTTTCCGAGCCGGTCTCGAGCAACGTCGAGCACAAGATCGTCGGGATGGGGCGTTGGGCCATGATCTTGCGCAGAAAGGTGATGCCGTCCATGCGTGGCATCTCGACGTCGAGAACAATGACGTCGGGAATCTCATCGTGGATGCGCTGCGCGGCGATGAACGGGTCGCCCGCGGTCGCCATGACTTCCATGTCGGGAGACGCCTCGATGATCGAACACAGCGTCTGGCGCACCGAGGCCGAATCGTCGACGATCAGGACGCGGATCTTGCGGTTCGCGGCGTTCATCCCACCCTCTCAAGCCATACGACGAAAGATGGTCGGCGCCACCTGGCGCATCGAGGTCAACTCCGCGCCGGCGAGCGATTCCGAATGTCCGAGTATCAGAAATCCTCCGTTGCGCAAGTGATTGTTGAGACGCCGAAGCACGGCGTCCTGCGTCGTCTTGGCGAAATAGATGAGAATGTTGCGACAGAAGATCACGTCGAAGTCGCGCTCGACGCAATATCTGGCGTCCATGAGATTGAGGCATTGAAAGCGAACCGTGCGCCGCAATTCGGGAACGATCCGCATTTCTTGGCGCTCCGCCTTGACCGCCCGCATCACGTACCGCTCGCGCAGCGGCGCTGGGATGGGATCGATCATGGACAAGGGATAGATGGCGCGCTGCGCTTGGGCGATGACTTCGGTGCTGATGTCGGTGCCCAACACGGAGAAGCGACGCGCCTCGAGCCCGAGTTCTTCGGCGGCGACCATGGCGATGGTGTAGGCCTCGGCGCCGATCGAGGCGGCGGCGCTCCAGAACTTGAATGGCGTATTGGCGCCGTTCCGCAGGCTCGCCAAGGCAGGCATCGCCTTTCCCCTGAGGAAGTCGAAGTGGTCCGGCTCGCGAAAGAAGTCCGTCTTGTTGGTCGTCACGCAATCGATGAGGTGGCTGAACTCGTTGTCCAGCTTGCCGCCTTCGAAGATCGCGTGACCATAGTCTTCGAGCCTTGCCAGGCCGAGGGCGCGCGTTCGCTTGCGCAACCGGCCTTCGACCATCATCCTTTTCGCCGCCGGCAGGCGAATGCCGGTGTGTTCCTCGACAAGCCGCGACAGCTTGACGAAGTGCCTTTCTTGAAGCTGGTCCAACATCGGGGTACGCAACCCTTTACGCTACAAAAACCGTTACGCGACCAAATCGGTTGCGCGGCCTACGCGGCCGACGCGATCAAAGGCTCTTCGCCGCCGAGCAGCCGATTCAGTTCGAGGACGATGACGAAGGCCGAAGCATGGCGGCCGACGCCGACGATGTAGTCCGCCCGCCAGCGGCCGCCGATCGCCGGGGGCGGGTCGAGCGCGCCGCCGCCGAGATCGGTCACTTCGAAGACGCAGTCGGCGACGAGGCCGACGCGCGACTTCTGGCCGTCAATCACGGCGTCGACCACGATGACCCGGGTTCGATTGGTCGGCTCGACCCGCTCGAGGCCAAATTTGGCCCTGAGGTCGATGAGCAGCATTCCGACCCCGCGCACGTCCATGAGCCCAACCACATAGTCGGGCGCATGGGGAATTCGCGAAATCGCCCCGAGGTCGAGGATTTCCTGCACCTGCTCGACGAGCAGGGCGAAGCGCTCCTTGTCGACCCCGAAGGTGAGATATTGGATCGCTTGCGCCATGTTTCATTCCCGTTCCGACGTCGTCAGGAACCCTTGCGACACGTCGTGGTCAGGCGCGCTTGAAATGCGCGTCCGTCTCGTCTTCGCCCGAGCGCAGCTCGAGCGCGAAACCCTTGCCGCCAGCAGACGCTTTCGGCTTGTGCGCCGCCGCCTTCGCCGCCGCAGGCGCGACGGCGGCCTTCATCGATGCGACCTTGGCCTTGAGCTTGGAGACCGCGCCGTCGATTGCGTGGGCGGGGGAGCCGGCCTCGTCGATCTTGAAGAAGGCGATCGTCGCCTGCAACTGCTCGGCCTGGGAACTCAATTCCTCCGAGGTCGCCGACACCTCTTCCGAGGCGGCGGCGTTCTGTTGCGTCACGGTATCGAGCTGCTGGATCGCCTGATTGATCTGCGAGGAGCCGACGTCCTGCTCGCGGCAGGCGGCGGTGATTTCCTCGACCAGCTCCGCCGTGCGCTTGATGTCGGGCACTAGGCGGGTCAGCATCTCGCCGGCTTCCTGCGCCGATTTCACCGTTTCCGTCGACAACGTGCCGATCTCCGCCGCGGCGGCCTGGCTGCGCTCGGCGAGCTTGCGAACCTCCGAGGCGACGACCGCGAAGCCGCGGCCGTGCTCGCCGGCCCGCGCCGCCTCGACCGCCGCGTTGAGCGCGAGCAGATCGGTCTGGCGGGCGATTTCCTGAACGATGCTGATCTTCTGCGCGATCGTTTCCATCGCCTTGACGGCGCGCGCCACGGCGGCGCCGCTCGCCTCGGCGTCCTGCGACGACTGGCGCGCGATCTTCTCGGTCTGGCTGGCGTTGTCGGCGTTTTGCTTCACGTTGGACGCCATTTCCTCCATCGACGAAGAGGCTTCTTCCGCGGCGGAGGCCTGTTCGGTTGCGCCTTGCGAAAGCTGCTCGGCGCTGGACGACAATTGCTGACTGCCGGACGAGACGTTGTGCGCCGCCGAGAGCGCATCGCTCACCACCTTCCGTAGCTTTTCGAGCATCTGCTCGAGGGCGGCGCCGAGTCGATCCTTGTCGGAGGCGCGCTTCGCCTCGACCGTCAGATCGCCGGCGGCGATCGCGTCGGCGACCGCCGCCGTGGCGTTGAGGTTGACCGTCATGGCGTTGAGCGATTTGACGAGATCGCCGACCTCGTCGTTGCTGGAGATTTCAATCTTGTGGCTGAGATCGCCGATCGCCACCGCATCCGCCAGGCTCACCGCCCGGCTCAAGCCGCGGCTGATGCTGAGCGAAATCCAGAACGCCGAGCCGAGAGCGATCAGCAGCGATCCGATCACCGTGGCGGTCAGGATGAGTTCGGCCTCGTTGGCGTCCTGGGCCGCTTGCGCGGCCGAATCGGCCATCACCTTCTTGACTAGGCCGACGTAGTCGCCGAGTGCGGCCATCGTATCGGCGGCGGCGGCTCTTCCGTCCTTCTCCGACAGGATCGCCGCCTTGAGGTGACCGCCCTCGCGCGCGATCTCGGCCGAGCGCGTCAGCGCCTTGACGAAGCGGTCGATTGGCGCGCCGATTTCGTCGCCCGGCAATCCGAGCGCCGACATCTGCGACGTCGCCTGTTGGACGGCCTTTGCCAGGATGTCGTCTCTGTCGGCGAGATCTTTGAGGTAGCCGGCCAATTCGTCTTCGGTTGAAGCGGAAATGGCCTGATACAATATTCTCAGTGCGCGCACCCCCTCGAGCCTGACGGTCTGCAGCGCAAACAGCGCCCGTCCGCCCTCCACGGTGGCCGGCGCGCGGTTGACGGAGGCGATGGCGGCGTCGAGCGTGTCGTTGAAGACCTTGGTCGCCGCGACGCCTTCGCCGCGCCAGAACTGGTCGGCGCGGGTGGCGGAATTGAGCGCGGCGAGCTTGACGACGTTGTCTTCGACCCCATTCAACTTTTCGTAGGCGGCGGAGAATTTCTCGAGCAACGCCTTGCCGGCCTCCGTCGTGGCGGCCAGCACCTCGGCGTTCAGACGCAGGGCGTTGTCGCGATCCTTCTTGATTTCGGCCGCATACTGGGCGATGTCGGCGTCGTTCGCGGCGATGATGAGGTTCTTTTCGGCCCGCAGCTGGTTGAGGATCGAAGCCTGAATCTCGGCCGCCTTGTCGCCCCGACCCGCCCTGACGACGAGGTCCGCGCTCGCCGCCGCGAGTTGATTGAGCTTGATGTACGCCACGCCGCCCGTGATCATGGACAGGATGATGACGGCGCCGAAGGCGCCCGCGAGTTTGGCTTTGACGGTCAATCGCATTGGTGGAGTCCCCCGGCTTAATTCAAAATCTGCTTCATGTTCGGGACGATGATGAACTCGTCTTTCCATTTGGCGATCGCGGCGATGAATTCCGCTTGCCAGCGCATGCCGATCGGCGGCGCCTTCTGAAAGGTCGTCGTGTCGAGTTCGGTGACCTCGTAGACCTTGTCGGCGACGATGCCGATGGTCGTGGGCTCGCCGGCGAGGTCGATTTCGAGGACGATGAATCGCGAGTCGGGGGTGATCGATGCGGGCGCCATGCCGAAACGCACCCTGAGGTCGGCGAGCGGGATCACCTTGCCGCGCACGTTGAGGACGTTGGCGACGTAGGGTTGCGCGCCCGGCACCCGAGTGACGGGCACAGGATCGAGAATTTCGCGCACCTGGCGGGCGTCGAGGGCGAAGACTTCGCCCGCGAGGCCGAGCATGAGAACCTGATGGGACGGTTCGTCGGCGCTGACCATTATGCGAACTCCGGGGTCGACGATTTGATCCGCGTCTCGCGAGCCTGACCGAGAGCGATCAGGTGCAGCACGTCGAGGATGAGGGCGACCGCGCCGTCGCCCAAAATGGTGGCGCCGGAGAAGCTCGGCACGTCGGCGTGAAGCTTGGACAGCGACTTTATGACCGTCTGGTGGCTGCCGATGATCTGGTCGACGACGAGGCCGACCCGCGTGTCGGCGGCGGCGACGATGACGACCTTTTGATGCGCGTCGGGCTCGCCCGGCTCGTCGAACAATTCGCGCAGCCGCAGGAACGGCACCAGGTCGCCGCGAATGTTGAGGAAGCTGCGGCCCTTCGAGCGCAGATCGTCGGCTGCGGAAAGCTCGACGCATTCTTCGACCGCCGTCAGCGGAATGACGTAGCGCGCGTCGGCGACGCGCACCAGCAGACCTTCGATGATCGCCAGCGTCAGCGGCAGGCGCAGGGTGATGTCCGTGCCCTGCCCGGGCCGGGTGGCGACGTCGACCGAACCGCGCATGCCCTCGATCGTGCGCTTGACGACGTCCAGACCGACGCCGCGGCCCGACAGCGAGGAGACCTCTTTGGCGGTCGAGAACCCGGGCTGGAAGATCAATTGATGCAGCTCGGCTTCGGACAGGACGGCGCCCGCGGCGATCAGGCCGTTTTCCTCCGCCTTGGCGCGAATGCGCTTGGCGTCGAGGCCTCGCCCGTCGTCGCTGACGCTGATCAGCACTTCGGCGCCCGCGTGACGCGCGACGAGGCTGATATGGCCCGCCGCCGGCTTGCCGGCGGCGATTCGCGCCTCGGCGTCCTCGAGGCCATGATCGGCGGCGTTGCGAATCACGTGCACGAGCGGATCGGTGAGCCGCTCGATCATCGTCTTATCCAATTCGGTCTCTTCGCCGGCGGTCGTCAGATTGATCTCTTTGCCGAGATCCCGCGACACATCGTGGACGAGACGGCGAAAGTGTCCGAAGAGAGAGCCGATCGGCACCATGCGGATGCCCATCATCGCATCGCGCAGCGCCGAGGTCAGACGCTCGATCTCTTCCGCCACGCCTTTGGTGCCGCCCCCGGCCGCGGCGAGCTGCGTCAGCCGCGCCTGCGCAATGACCAGTTCGCCGACGCGATCCATCATCTCGTCCAACCGCTCCGCCGGGACGCGGATGGTCGAAGTCTCCTTGCCGCCGGCGCGCTTGGCTGACGTCTCGGGCGGGCCGACGGCGTGTTCGGCGTGAACCGGCGCCGGGGACGCCGGCGCCGCAGGCGCCGGGGCGCCGATGTCCGGCGCGGCGGCCGGCGCGACGGCTTCGTCGGGTTCGACGGCTTCGACGGCTTCGACCTTAAGATCCATGTCGTCCAAGACGAACATGAAGACGTCGTCGATGGCGCTGCGCGGATGCGCCATGGCGAGAACGACCTCCCACTGGAGGTAGCAGGCGTCGGGCTCCATTTCGGTGAGCGGCGGCACCTGGCCGCAATCGACCCTCACCCGACATTCGCCGAGACCGCGCAACTCGTCGAGCAGGAGCAGCGGATTGCTGCCGTTGACCAACACGTCTTTATGGAAACGGAAACTGAGACGCCAGGTCGCCGACTTGGCGGAAGGCTCGGCTTGGCTCGAAGGCTTCGGCTCGAGCCTCGCGCGAGCGCCCGCGCCGGCGGTCAACTTGCGCAGATCGGCCAGGATGCAAAGGCCAATGACGGCGTCGGCCTCGTCGGGTCGTTCGATCTGCGATCGGATGAAGTCCTTGGCGTTGAGCGCAATGGCGATCAGCTCGTGGTCGGGCGAGGCCTCGCCCTTGCGGATCCGATCGAACGCGCTCTCGAATTCGTGGGTGAACGCGGCGACCTGTTCGAACCCGAACATCGCTCCCGAGCCCTTGATCGTATGGAGGGCGCGAAACGCGTTGTTGATGAGATCGTGGTCGCCCGGCGATTGCTCGAGATCGAGCAAAGCCTGCTCGAGCTGCTCAAGCAGCTCGGCGGCTTCCTGGCGGAAGATGTCGGCGGGGTCGGCGTTCTCGTTCATCCCAAAAACTTCTTTGCGGCGGCGAGGAGTTGTTCCTGCCTGAAGGGCTTGGTGATCCAGCCGGTGGCGCCGGCGGCCTTGGCCTGTTGCTTCATTCCGTCGTCCGACTCGGTGGTCAGGAACACGATCGGAACGCCGCGATACGATGGCAATGTCCGGAGCTCGCGGATGAAATCGAGACCGTTCATGACGGGCATATTGAGATCGGTGACGATCATGTTGACCGCATTGCTCTTGGCCTGGGCCAAGCCGTCGCGACCGTCGCCAGCCTCGATGACGCGGTAACCCGCGGCGCTGAGCGTGATCTTGACCATGTGGCGAACGCTCGCCGAGTCGTCTACGGAAAGGATCGTTTTCATCGGGCTCACGTCGACTGCAGGGACAGGGCTTCCGCCAACGCGGTCGTCGGTCGCGGCGGAAAGCCGCAGCGGCTCAAGGTCTCAGCCAGCAGGCCCGCTGGCGGCGAAGCCAAGGCGATCGTCTTGCCGCGTTGCGAGGCGAATCGGCTCGCCGCGACGAGAATCTGGATGAAGGCCACATCCATTTCGGTCGCGCTCGAGCAGTCGATGGTGACGCCGGAATGATCGCTCAGAGCCGCATGCACTTCCGAATGCATCGCCTGCGCCCGAGGCGTCGTGAGACTCCCCGCCAACGACAGGGTGTAAGGCGAATCGACCGACGGCACGGCGCACCCCTTAAACGAGAATAAGTCGCAATTTGGCGCTCTCACGCTGGGTGCAGATGCTTAAGATCGGGTTAAAGTTCGTGGCGACGCCTCGAAACTACGGATTTTTCGGGTGTGATCGGCTGCAACAACAGCTTTTCCGGGGTGCGACAAATTAACGCACCCCACGTCGAAAGATCGCGCGGCCGCCTTTGATTGTACGCGATTTGGTCGAGAGCTTTCGGTCAAAGCGAATAGTTTGACAATTCCATAAGCTATTGATTTCGCCCGTACAAACTCAAGTATTCGAAGTCGCGCCGGTTCGGTTTGGCCGGCGCGGCGATTGGGGTTTTCGACCGCGGCCACGCGACTTACGAGAAGACCGTGTATTGCAAGTCTGACAGCATATTTGATTTGCGCTGCGACCGCTCCGGCGCCGGACGCGTCACGAATTCCTCCCATCTCCGGCGAGAGCCTGGCGACCTCGATCGAATCCGGGACACCAAGCGTCGGCGAACCGCATACCTCCGTCGGACGGCCGAGGCTTTGAATTCGTTCGCATCGTTTGATCTTGCGCAAGACACACAAAGAGGATGTCGGCATTCTCCGGCCGTGCGCGATGGCGGCTTTCGTCGGCTCGCGCATCTGGGAAACTCGGGTTGCGGGCTCGCTCCCCAGCGGGTTCGAACGCGCAGGACCGAGCGCCAGGGGCGGAGTTGGCCAATGCAGAACCTTTCTTCGCAAGCGCTATCGGACACCACCAAAGCCTTCATCGATAAAGTGGTGTCCGACGAAAGCGGGCGCGCCGGCGCCCTGTTGGGCATCTTGCAAAAAATTCAGGAGAGTCACGCTCGCAAGTTTCTTCCGCGCGAAACGCTCGAATACATCGCCGGCAGGACGAATGTGCCTCTATCGAGAATTTTCAGCGTCGTCACCTTTTACGCGTTGTTCAATCTCGAGCCGCAGGGCCGCAATACGGTTTGCGTTTGCCGCGGCACCGCCTGTCACACCCGAGGGTCGAGTTGACTGCTCGAGCAGGTGATGATGAGCCTCGGGTTGCACGCCGCCGAAGACGGGGAGGCCGAGAAGCTGGCGTTGACGACCCCCGACGGCGAAACGACCTTGCGCACCGTCGCCTGCTTCGGCCAGTGCGCGCTGGCGCCGGTCGTCGAGGTCAATCACGCGATTTTCGGTCATATGAACGAGCGGTCCCTGCAGCGTGAATTGGAAACGCTGGACAAGCGAGAGCCACGGACATGACCCGAATTCGGGACTTGAGCACATTCAACGCGGTGCGGAGCGCCGGGTTGGCCAAACTCCAGCCTGCGCGCCCGCGCGTGGCCGTCGGCATGGGCACATGCGGGTCAGGCAATGGCGCCGAGGGCGTCTACGCCGCGCTCGCCGACGCCATCGCTCAGCGCGGCCTGGACGTGCATCTCGTGCGGACCGGGTGCTTTGGTTTTTGCGCCGAGGAACCGCTGGTCAATGTCTGGATTCCCGGCCAGCCGCTGGTCATCCTGCATCGCGTCCAGACCGATCACGTCAACCAGATTCTCGACGCCTTGGCGGCGAAGACCGTTCCGGCCCGGCTGGCCCTGTGCAAGATCGAGGATTGGGATCACATTACCGCTCAATTGCACTTCGGCGGCGGGTATCCGAATATTCCCTTGTGGAACGAGGTTCCGTTCTTCCGAGGACAAAAGAAAATCGTCCTACGCAACTGCGGCCTCATCAACCCCGACGACATCCAAGAATATATCGCGATCGGCGGCTACCAGTCCCTGTACAAGGTGCTGATCGACGGCACGCCGGAACTCGTGAACGAGCAACTCAAGATCTCGCGTCTGCGCGGCCGCGGCGGCGCCGGCTTTTCGACCGGCCTGAAATGGGAATTTTTGCGAAAGGCGGTGGCGGATCGTAAGTATCTGATCTGCAACGCCGACGAGGGCGACCCCGGCGCCTATATGAATCGCAACGAAATCGAAAGCGATCCCCATTCGCTGATCGAGGGCATGGCGATCGGCGGCTACATCACCGGCGCCGCGCAAGGCATTATCTATGTCCGCGCCGAATATCCCCTGGCCGTCCATCGCCTGAGGGTGGCCCTCGCGCAAGCCAAGGAATGCGGCTTGCTGGGCGACGACATTCTGGGCCGCGGCTTTCACTTCGACATCGAACTGGTCGAAGGCGCCGGCGCCTTTGTCTGCGGCGAAGAAACGGCGCTCATCAGTTCGTTGGAGGGGCGCGCCGGCCGCCCGCGGCCGCGGCCGCCATTCCCGGCGGAAAAAGGCCTGTGGGGCTATCCAACCACCATCAACAACGTCGAGACTTGGTTCAACATCGCTCCCATTATCGCCATGGGCCCGGCCTGGTTCACCGAGACGGGGAGCAACGCGAGCGCCGGAACCAAGGTTTTCTCGCTGGTCGGCAAGGTGAAGAACACCGGCTTGGTCGAGATGCCGTTCGGCACGCCGCTCTCGAGCTTCGTCTATGACGCCGGCGCCGGCAGCATGCGCGGCCACCCGGTCAAGGCGGTGCAGACCGGCGGCCCGTCCGGCGGTTGCATCCCTCACGAGTTGTTCGACACGCCCGTCGATTACGAATCGTTGGGCAAACTCGGCTCGATCATGGGGTCGGGCGGCATGGTGGTGATGGACGACGACAATTGCATGGTCGACGTCGCCCGCTATTTCGTCGAATTCACCCGCTCTGAATCCTGCGGCAAATGCACCCCCTGCCGGGTGGGCCTCGACAAGGCGCTGCGCACGCTGACGCGCATCACCAAGGGCGAGGGCCGCGAGGAGGACCTGGTCGAATTGAACGAGCTGGGCCGGATGATCCGCGACACGTCGCTCTGCGGGCTCGGCCAAACCGCGCCGAACTCCATCCTCACCACGCTACGCCACTTCCACCACGAATTCGAGGACCACATCCGGGCGAAGCGCTGTCACGCCGGCGTCTGCCAGGATCTCGCCTTGTCGCCTTGCGAGAACAGCTGTCCGCTGCACATGAACATCCCCAGGTTCCTGCAGCTTTATAAGGAAGGCCGTCTGGCGGACGCTTTTGAATCCGTCATCATGGACAATCCTCTGCCCGCCTCCACGGGCCGCGTTTGTCAGCATCCATGCGACGATCGGTGCCGCCGACAGACGCTCGACGAGTCCGTCAACATGCGCGAGGTCCATCGGGTCATCGCCGACTCGGTGTTGCTGACCGATTTGTTCGACGAAATGGTTGGCCGCATCGTCGCCAAGCGCCGTCCGCCGACGGGACGCACGGTGGCGGTGGCGGGCGCCGGCCCGACCGGGCTCACCGCCGCTTTCTATCTGGCCCTGCTGGGGCACGACGTCACCGTCTTCGACTCCCATTCCGAGGCCGGCGGCATGTTGCGCTTCGCCCTGCCGGAATATCGGATGCCCAAGGCGGTTCTCGACCGCGAGGTCGAGATCATCCGCCGTCTCGGCGTCCGCTTCGTTTTCGACACGCGGGTCGGCGCCGACGTTTCGCTGAACGATCTCGACGCCAAGTTCGACGCGGTGTTTCTGTCGATCGGCACCTGGAAGGAATCCTGGGTCTATCTTCCCGGCACCGAACTGACGGGCGTCACGCCGGCCCTTCCGTTCCTCGAGAACGAGGCCAGCGATAGGCCGATGAAGCTCGGCGATCGCGTCGTCATCATCGGCGGCGGCAACGCCGCCATCGATTCGGCGCGCACCGCGGTCCGCAAGGGCGCCTCGGCGCTGGTCGTCTATCGCCGCGAACGCAAGGACATGCCCGCCATTCAAGAGGAAGTCGACGCCGCCGAGCAGGAGGGCGTGCGTTTTCGCTTCTTGGCCGCGCCGCACCGCATCGTCGGCGAGCAAGGGACGGTCAAGGCGATCGAAGTAGTCAAGACGCGCCTGGGCGAATTCGACGCGTCGGGCCGCCGGCGGCCGATCGAGACCGACGAGGTGCATATCATCAGTTGCAGCAGCGTCATCCTGGCGGTCGGCGAAGGCGTGGACGCCGATTTCTGTCGCGCTTCCGGCCTGAGGATCAAGGAAAACGCCATGCTCGACGTCGATCGTTACACGCTGGTGACGAGCCGCGAGAAGTTCTATGCGGGCGGCGATCTGGTGTCCGGGGCGTCCAACATTTCCAACGCCATGGGCTACGGCAAGGAAGCGGCCAGAAATATCGACTATTGGTTGACCGCCGAATCGCGCTTCGACAGCATCTTGCCCAGTTTCAAGTACGACCAGACGCCGCCGGCGCAGCCCAGTCCTTGCCGCCGCCACCACGCGCATGAGCTGCCGGTGGCGATACGCGGCAAGACATTCCAAGAAGCCGCGTCGGCGCTTCTGCCTGAAGAGGCGCACGAGGAGGCCTGCCGCTGTCTGCGCTGCGATGTCCGCGAAGCGGCCGACTACGCCGCCACATACCGGTAAGGAGCCTCGGCCGTGTCCCAACAACTCTCGGTGCGCATCGACGGTCAGCTCTGCACCGCCAGTGAAGGCGAGACCATCTTCGAGGTGGCTCGCGCCAATGGACGATTCATTCCCTCCCTCTGCCACATGGAGGGTTTGAGTTCGGCGGGGTCGTGCCGATTGTGCCTGGTCGAGGTGTCGGGCATCGGCCGGCTATTGCCGGCGTGCACGACGCCGGTTCACAGCGGCATGTCGGTGACCACCAACTCGGAGAACCTGGCCCATCACCGACTGATGGCCTTGGAGTTGTTGTTCGTCGAGCGCAATCACGTTTGCGCCGTGTGCGTGTCGAACGGCCACTGCGAGTTGCAGAACCTGGCGGTGACCCTGGGCCTCACCCACGTCCGCTTTCCCTACAACTACCCGCGCCTGCCGGTGGACAACTCCCATGCCCGCTACGTTCTGGACCACAATCGTTGCATCCTTTGCTCCCGCTGCGTCCGCGTCTGCGACGAGATCGAAGGCGCGCATGTCTGGGACATCGCGGCGCGCGGCATCAATTCCCTGTTGGTCTCCGACCTTGACCGGCCTTGGGGCGAATCCCAGTCCTGCACCAGCTGCGGCAAATGCGTCCAGGCCTGCCCGACCGGCGCGCTGGTGGAGAAAGGCCATGCGGTCGAGGAAATGACCAAGCGGAACGCCGTTGTCACGCAACTCGCCGCGAAGAGAGAGGCCCATCCATGAAGAAGGCGAGACTGGCCACCCTGTGGCTCGACGGCTGTTCGGGGTGCCATATGTCCTTGCTCGATGTCGACGAAGCCATCGTCGCCATCGCCCAGCGGGCGGATTTGGTTTATGGGCCGTTGGTGGACGCGCAGGAGTTCCCGCCCGACGTCGACGTCACCATCGTCGAGGGCGCCGTCAGCACCCAGGAAGATCTTGAGAAGATTCAGCACGTCCGGGAGCACACCCGCATCCTTGTGGCGCTCGGCGATTGCGCCGTCACCAGCAATGTCCCGGCGATGCGCAATCGGCTGCCGGTCAAGACGATCCTCGAACGCGTCTACATCGAGGGCGCCGACGTGCAGAAAGGGATCCCGACCGACGGCGTTCCGATATTGCTCAAGCACGCCATTCCGCTTCACGACGTGGTCAAAGTCGACCTGCACGTCCCCGGTTGCCCGCCGTCAGCCTCCTCGATTCTGTTCGTACTCAGCGAACTTTTGGACGGCCGCATCCCGGACCTGAAGAGCAAAGTGCGTTTTGGCTGAGGAGGCCGTCATGCGGACCATCGTCATCGACCCCGTCACGCGCATCGAAGGCCACGCGAAAGTCACGATCCATCTCGACTCCGACGGCAAAGTCTTCGAGACGCAATTCCATGTGACGCAACTTCGCGGCTTCGAGAAATTCACCGAGGGTCGGCCCTTCTACGAAATGCCGGCCATCACCGCCCGCATCTGCGGAATTTGCCCGATCAGCCACCTCTTGGCCTCGGTCAAGGCCTGCGACGCGATCATGAGCGTGCGAATCCCGCCGACTGCGGCGAAGCTGCGGGAATTGTTGCATTGCGGCCAAATCGTGCAGTCCCACGCGCTGAGTTTCTTTCATCTCTCCGCGCCCGATCTGCTCCTTGGTTTCGATTCCGATCCGGCCCGGCGCAACGTGATTGGCGTGATCGAAGACCACCCCGCGATGGCCAAGGACGGCATCGCGCTGCGTAAGTTCGGTCAGCAGGTGATCGAGAGCCTGGCCAAAGAGCGCGTCCATCCCTCTTGGACCGTTCCCGGCGGCGTCAACGCGCCGCTTGACCGCGCGGTGCGCGACCGCATCCTGGCCGGTCTGCCGGAGGCCAAGGCGATCGCCCTGCGGACGCTGAATTTCTTCAAGGGCGTCGTCGACCAATTCAGCGACGAGATCGCTCACTTCGGCAATGCGCCCACCATGTATGCCGGGCTGGTCGACAGCGGCGGCAATCTGCAGCTTTACGACGGCGGCGTGCGCTTCGTCGACGCCGCCGGGAAGATCGTCGTCGATCGCATGGCGCCGGACGATTATCAGCAATTCATCGGCGAAGCGGCGGTGCCGTACTCGTTCTTGAAGGCGCCGTATTTCAAGCCGCTCGGCTTCCCCGGCGGCATCTATCGCGTTGGCCCCCTTGCCCGGTTGAATTGCGCCGATCGCTGCGGCACGCCGCAAGCCGACACCGAATTCGCCGAATATCACGAGCGGTTCGGCAAGGTCGTGCAGAGTTCATTCCATTTTCATTACGCCCGCCTGATCGAGATCGTCTATGCGCTCGAACGAATGGACGCCCTCCTGAACGATGGGGCGATTCTCGACCGGCACGTGCGCGCCACGGCGGGGGTGAACGCCCTCGAAGGCGTCGGCATCGCCGAAGCGCCGCGCGGCATCCTCATCCATCACTACAAGGTCAACGAGGACGGGGCGATCGTCTGGGCCAATCTCATCATCGCCACCGGCCACAATAATCTCGCCATCGGCCGCAGCATCGATCAGGTGAGCCGCCGCTACATCGACGGAGAGAAGATGAAGGAGGGGATGCTCAATCGGGTGTCGGCGGTGGTTCGAGCCTACGACCCCTGTCTGAGCTGTTCGACCCACGCGGCGGACCAGTATCCCCTCGAGATTCAGTTGGTGAACTCCGAGGGGGTCGTGGTCGATCGGGTGCGCAGCGAATAGGCGCGAGAATCGCCGCCGGCGGCGAGGGCGCGCAAGACTCAGTCGCTTCGCGCCGGCTTCAGCGCCAAGCCGCGCACCGTCGCAATGACCTCCGGCAGCGCCGCCGTCACCGCTGCCGATAGGCCCTCGCCCAGCGTCAACGAGCTTGCCCCCACCGTGACCAGGAAAGCCTCAGGCGAGCGGCCGTAGAGCGCGCCCGCCATGCGGAGCAACTCCCTGGGATCGACATGGTGACCGAGAACCGAGGCGCGCGCGATTGCCGCGCGCAGCTCGGTTATGCGGACGCCGCCGGGCTCGAGACCGGCCTGGGCGTCGATCAAGACGACCCGATCCGCCGCGGCAAAGCGTTCGGCGAGTTCCGGCGTGAGCTGGCGGCAACTGATCGCCTCGGCGCCCTCGATGGCGGCCTCGTCGGCGAGCGCCTGGGCGACCGCCCGACCGACCCCGTCGTCGCCGCGCAGCGGATTGCCATAGCCGACGATGAGCGCATTCCTGGCCATAACTTCCCTTCGTATTGTCGGTCCGCCTCGATCGAGTTCCCGCCGCTTGGCCGTCTCGGCCCGATATATCCGCCGCTTGCGTCGCCGCCGCCCCGGCGTCGAACAAAGGCGCTGGCGCGCGCTTGCCAGCAAGGCTCCGCGTCTCGGTGAAACAGGGCTGGACAGATCGAACTTGCCAAGCTTACCAGGATTGCCGTTGCGTCTTGGAGGAATCGCGCGACGCGCCGTCCTTCCAGCCGGGATGACGACCAACGGCGATGGGTGCAGACAGGAAAAAACCATGCGTTTCCTCATCACCGGGACCGCCGGCTTCATCGGATTTCATCTCGCCCGACGGCTGATCGCGGACGGTCACTTCGTTTGCGGCGTGGACGGCATGACGCCCTACTACGACGTCACGCTCAAGCAGGCCCGGCATGCGCTCCTCGAGCGCTCCAACGCGTTTCGCGGCCACATCGTCATGCTCGAGAACAAGGATCGTCTGCAGGACATCGCCTCCGGCGAAAAGCCCGAAATCATCGTGCACCTCGCCGCGCAGGCGGGGGTCCGCTACAGCCTCGAGAATCCGCGCGCCTATGTCGACGCGAATTTGGTGGGCGCGTTCAACGTGCTGGAAGTCGCGAAATTCGCCGAGGTCAGGCACTTTCTGTTCGCCTCCACCAGTTCTGTCTATGGCGCGAATGCGACAATGCCGTTCCGGGAAACGGACCGCGCCGACCATCCCTTGACGCTTTACGCCGCGACGAAGAAGGCCGGCGAGGACATGGCGCACGCTTACGCGCACCTGTGGAAGATGCCGACGACCGCCTTTCGCTTCTTCACCGTTTACGGACCCTGGGGCCGACCGGACATGGCGCTGTTCAAGTTCGTCACGGCGACGCTCGCGGGCGAGTCGATCGACGTCTACGGCGAGGGCCGGATGCGGCGCGACTTCACCTACATCGACGATATCGTCGAGGCCATCGTCCGGCTCGTCGATCGCCCGCCTCGAGAGGGTGAGCCGATCGCGGAGATCGATTCGCTGTCTCCCGCGGCTCCCTACCGCGTGGTCAATATCGGCGGCGGGCGGCCAATCGGCTTGCTCGACTTTATCGACGCGGTCGAGAGGGGCCTCGGCCTGCCGGTGCGTCGGCAATTCCTGCCGATGCAGAAGGGCGACGTGCCCGCGACAGCAATCAGTC
>CAVWKL010000300.1:0-9451 GCA_963755075.1 uncultured Alphaproteobacteria bacterium | reverse complement strand
CAACGACAAGACCGGCCAGATCAACACGGTTCTGGGCAAGAATCCGCTGCTGTTCGACCGCTATCTCTCCGACGCGATCGAGATCGACGTCGACGCGCTCAGCGACGGCAAAACCGTCGTCGTCGCCGGGATCATGGAACACATCGAGGAGGCGGGAATCCATTCCGGCGACAGCGCGTGTTCGTTGCCGCCGCGTTCGCTCACGCCCGACACCATCGCCCGCCTCGAGGACCAGACGCGCAAGCTCGCGCTGGCGCTCCACGTCGGCGGCCTAATGAACGTGCAGTACGCGCTGAAGGACGGCGAGATCTACGTGCTCGAGGTCAATCCTCGCGCCTCGCGCACCGTGCCTTTCGTCGCCAAGGTCGTTGGCCAGCCGATCGCCAAGATCGCGAGCCGCGTCATGGCCGGCGAACCGCTGGCCTCGTTCGACCTGCGGTTCGGCGCGCTTGGTCACGTCGGCGTCAAGGAGGCGGTGTTTCCCTTCGCCCGTTTCCCCGGCGTCGACACCGTGCTCGGGCCGGAAATGCGCTCGACCGGCGAGGTCATGGGCATCGACCGCACCTTCGCCATCGCCTTCGCCAAGAGCCAGCTCGGCGCGGGAGCGAACCTGCCCCGCTCGGGCACCGTGTTCGTTTCGCTGCGCGAAGCCGACAAGCCGGGGGTCGTGGCGCCCATGCGCCTGTTGCGCGAACTGGGCTTCAAAATCATCGCCACCGGGGGCACGCAACGCTATCTCGAGCAGCATGGCGTTCCGGCGGACAAGATCAACAAGGTCTCCGAGGGACGTCCGCACGCGGCCGACGCGGTGCGCAACGGCGGCGTGCAACTGATGTTCAACACCACCGAGGGGGCGACCTCGCTCGCCGATTCCAAACCGCTGCGCCGCGCCGCCCTCTTGCAACGAACCCCTTATTATACCACACTTTCGGGAGCGATCGCCGCGGCCGAGGGCATCAAAGCCTATTTGGCCGGCGATCTTGAAGTCCGTGCGTTGCAGGACTATTTCGCCTGATCCGGCGCCCTGACGGGGGTCGATCGCGGGCCAGAGGTTTGCGAGTTCGAGGCAAGGTAAGCGATGGAAAGATTTCCGATCACGGCCGCCGGCCACGCCGCGCTGGAGGCTGAATTCATGAGGCTTCAACAGGTGGAGCGTCCGCGCATCATCCAAGCGATCTCGGAGGCGCGCTCGCACGGCGATTTGTCGGAAAACGCCGAGTATCATTCGGCGAAAGAGGCGCAGTCCCATAACGAGGGCCGCATCGTCGAACTCGAGGATATGCTCCAGCGGGCCGAAGTGATCGACGTATCGAAACTGTCGGGGTCGACGATCAAATTCGGCGCGACGGTGACGCTCATCGACGAGGACACGGACACCGAGAAGGTGTTTCAGATCGTCGGCGAGAGCGAGGCCGACGTGAAATCGGGCAAGGTCTCGATCACCTCGCCCACCGCGCGCGCGCTGATCGGCAAGAAGGTCGGCGATAGCGTGGAAGTGAACACGCCGGGCGGCGGCAAGAGTTACGAAATCCTCAAGGTCGCTTATATCTAAGCAAGCGTCCAGGAGCATGGGCTCCTCGGGAGGATGATATGAGCGATCAATTTGTTTCGCGTCGCGCCGCTCTTGCGGGGCTGGCGGCGGCGTTCGCTTGGCCGGCCGTCGGCCGGGCCGATGACGCGACGGGTCCGGCGCAGCGTTTCCGCGCGATTGAAGTCGACGTGCGGCCGGCGCTCGAGCAGGGCGACGGCGAAATCGCCAATTGGGTCGCGCAGGACCTGCCCGCGGCGTTGCGCAAGGCATTCGCCGCGCATTTGGCGCCGGGCGACCGCAATGCGCCGATTCTGCGCGTGCGCATCGACAGCGTCACGTTCGGTTCGCCCGGCAGCCACACCGCGGGCCTGCATATGGTGCTGGGCGACGACACGATCGACTACATTGAGGGCGCCGGCGTTGTCCTCGGGGCGGGCGGGCGCGAAATCGCCGCCTATCCGCTGTTGTGCTCGCTGGGCGCCAGCACGAGCCAGCCCGATCCGGAGGGCATCGGCGCGCGCCAGCGGGCGACCGGTTTGGCCCAGAGCTTCGCGCAATGGCTGCCGGGAAAAATGGGACTGTAACGCACGGCGCCGTGTCCGGCGAGGGCGCTCAAGTCCTTGTTTCCCGACCGCGCGAGGCGGCCGACCGTCGCGAGCGCCGACGAGGAAGGATAGGCAAATGCGCCGGACCGCGGCGAGAGCTGGGAAATCCTCGTCAACGCGCCTATCTAAGTCGGCGCTGGGAGGCGGAGATCTGATTGGGAGGAGGACATGAACGCTCTTCTGATGTCCCGTCGGGCCGCCGTCGCGGCGCTTGCGGCGACGATTGCCTGGCCTGCCCTTGCCCGCGCCGAAGCGGCCCCGGCGCCCGGGACGCGGTTCCGTTCGATCGAGGTCGACGTGCGGCCGGCTCGCGAACTCGGCGACGACGTGGTCGCGAGTTGGGTCGCGCAGGATCTGCCGGCGGCGTTGCGCCGCGCGTTCGGCGCGCATTTGGCGCCGGGCGACCGCAACGCGCCGATCCTTCGCGCGCGCATCGACAGCATAACGCTCGGCGCGTCCGACAGTTTGAGCACGATGCACGGCGGCGCCTCGGACGACGCGATGGACTTCATCGAAGGCGCGGGCGTCTTGGTCGCTGCGAATGGGCGCGAAATCGCCTCCTATCCGCTATTGTGTTCGTTGCGGGCGAGCACGCGGGCGCCCGATCCGGAGGGCGTCGGCGCGCGTCAGCGGGCGACCAACTTGGCCCAGAGCTTCGCGCAATGGTTGCCGGGACAAATGGGACTGTAACGCACTATGCAGGATGCGCTGGTCGGCGAGGGCGTGCGCGTCCTTCTCCTGGGTTCGGGCAAAGCGGGACATGAAGTCAACGCGGTCGGGGTCGCCGAAGCGCTCGGCGCGCCTTATGAGTTGCGCCGCGTCTGTCCGCGCAAGCTCTTCGTCTGGCTCTCGCCGTTCGGGCCGGTCGACCCCAGGGACCAAGCCGGGCGGCCGGGCTCGCTCCTGAGCGGGCCCCTTCCCGACATCGTCATCGCCAGCGGACGGGTCACGGTGCCGTATTTGCGGGCGTTCAAGCGCGCCGCGGGACGTCGCGTGTTCGCGGTGTTCTTGCAGGATCCGCGCTTCTCCCGGGCGATGATGGATATGATCTGGGTGCCGGAGCATGACCGGCTTCGCGGCCCCAACGTGATTGCGACGTTGACCTCGCCGCATCCTTTTTCGCTGCGGCGCCTCGCCGCCGCGCGCGCCGCGCCCGACTCGAGGCTGGCGCCGTTGCCGACGCCACGCTGCGCGGTGGTTCTCGGCGGGCCGAGCGGCGCGCAACATTTCACTAGGGCTGACGTCGCGCGGCTTCGCGCGGCGACGCAAGCGATTGTCGCCCAAGGGTTCAGCGTCATGGCGACGCCCTCGCGCCGCACGCCGCCCGAGCTTCTGGCCGCCGTGCGCGAAGGCCTCGGCGCTGCGCCGGGCTTCGTTTGGGACCGATCGGGAGACAACCCTTACGCTTCGATGCTCGCCCTGGCCGACGCGGTGCTGGTGACCGGCGACAGCGCCAATATGGTCGGCGAGGCGACGGCGACCGGCGCGCCGGTGTATGTCTTCGAGCCGTCGGGCGGGGCTTCCCGCAAGCTCGCCGGCGCGATCGACGCCCTGGAGCGGCGAGGCGCATTGCGCCGGTTCGCCGGCGCGATCGAGCCCTTCCGCTACGAGCCGATCGACTCGAGCGCGCAAATCGCGCATGAGATCGCGGGGCGGTTCGCGGCTGCGCGCGCGGCGGCCTGAGGCGGGGCGATGGTTGGAGCGGGAACGGACCGGAGCAGGGCGGCGTTGGCCGGGGGCCCCGCCGTCATCCTGGTGCGCCCGCAACTGGCGGTGAATATCGGCATGTGCGCGCGCGCGATGGCCAACTTCGGCCTTGACGATTTGCGCCTTGTCAACCCGCGCGAGGGCTGGCCGCGGGTCGGCGAGTACCGCGACGTCGCCTACGCGGCGGCGGCGGGGGCCGCCCATCTGCTCGACGGCGCGCGCGTCTTCGCCAGCCTCGAAGCGGCGGTGGGCGATCTTCGTTATCTCTACGCCGCCACGGCGCGCGAGCGCGGCCAGATGAAGCCCGTGCTGACGCCGGCTCGGGCGATGTCGGGCGCAGCCCTCGCCGCCGAGAGGCGCGGCGTGCTGTTCGGGCCGGAGCGCACCGGCCTCGACAACGACGAAGTCGCGCTCGCCGACGCCATTCTCACCTTTCCCGCCAACCCGGCTTACGCCTCGCTCAATCTCGCCCAGGCGGTGCTGCTCTGCGGATACGAATGGTTCAAGGCGGCCCACGGCGACGCGCCGCCGCCGCCCGCGATCGCGCGCGCCGTTTCGCCGCCCGCGCAGCGCGAGATGATCCTGGCGTTTTTCGACTTCCTGGAGGGAAAGCTCGACGACGCCGGATTCTTTCGCCCCGCGACTAAGCGGCCGGGGATGCGGCGCAACCTGCGCAACATGTTTCACCGCATGGGGATGACCGAACAGGACGTGCGCACGCTGTGGGGCGCGGTCGTTCGTCTCGTCGAGGGGCCGCGCGTCGAGGTGCAGACGCGCAAGCGCCATCGGCCAGACAAGCCGGCCGCCTGATCCCGCCCTTGGCGGCGCCCGGCGAGCCGACCGGGTTACATTTTTGTCACATGTGGTCGGATTGTTATTGTTCTCACCTAAACCATGTGGATTCTCGCCGACGAACGTGAGAAGATTTTTGCAGTCCGGGGCGTGACTCGCCGTGGGGTTGAAGTCGTGTCGCCAGAAGGCGAAGCGGGTTTTCGGGGAGGGGGTCGATATGGCGCAGCACGGTCTTAGGCGCGGGGGGCGCGGTCCACGGGCGAAAAAGACGTTGTTGTCTTTGGTTTCGCTGCTCGCCATGAGCGGGTTCGCCGCCGCCGCGGATCTGACGTCCGCCACGCCGCCGCCGCCTGTCGCCGCGCCCTTGCCGTATTTTGTGAAGCTTGGCTTCACCTACGCCATCAACAACAGCACTTCGAAGCTGTATTCGCAAGATGCTACCACCGGGACGGGTCCGCAGCTGGAAATCCCCGGCGTCGGCGCCAACATCGCCAATGTCGCCACTGTCGGCTTCGAGGCGGGCTACTTTGTCATGCCGAACGTCTCGCTCGATGTTTCCGCCGGCATACCGTTGTGGGCGAAAGTCACCACCAAGGGGAACCCGCCGCCATTTCCGAACCCGCCCCTCTATGGGAATCCGCTCCCCGGAACCACGCTGGCGACGATCATGCCGGCGTTCGTGCCGATCACGGTCGTCTATCATTTCACTCAACTCGGCGCGCTTCAACCCTATCTCGGCGCCGGTTTGGCTCCGGTTTTCTCGTTCGCGGCGAGAAACGGCTCGACGACGGGCGTGACGGTCAATCCGACGGTCGGGCTGGTGCTGCAGGCCGGCGCCGATTACATGCTCGACAATCATTGGGGCCTGTCGGTCGACGTGAAGCGCCTGTTCGCCGATGGCACGACCAACACCACGGGCCTCGCTGGCGTCCCTATCCCCGTCGCCGGAACCTTGAAGACCCAGTTCAATCCGTGGACGCTGTCGACCGGTCTGCTCTATCGCTTCTGAGCCCGCCTCGCCCGGGCGTCTGCTAGGCTTTTTGCGGCGCGGCCATTGGCCGCGCCGGTTGCGTTGGGCCCATTCGACGGCGATGGCGGCGGCCTGCGGCGTTTGGCGTTCGCAGCGATCACGAGCGCGCGGCGCGGACGCGCGCGGGCGCGATCCAAGCGCCATGACGGGTTGCGTCCCCCGCCCGGGCGACTAAGGTTCGCGCCCAACGCGATCCAACGCCGGACGTACTTCCGTGATGCGTCGAATTCTTGTTCTCGTCGCGCTCGCCGCGGCCTGCGCGGTGGGCTGGTGGGTGTTTCTTCGCCCCGGGCCGCCCGGTCCCGAGCAATGGCAGGGCTACGCCGACGCCGATTTCGTCAAGGTCGGGCCGACCCAGCAGGGTCTCGTCACCGCCGTTCTCGTCCAACGCGGCGATCGCGTGGTCAAGGGCGCGCCGCTCTTCGAGCAGGACGACGCCAACGATCGCTACGCCGTCGATCAGGCGACTCGGCTGGTTCAGCAGGCCAGGGATCAACTCGCCAATCTGCAGAACCCCGCCAAGCCGACCGAAATCGCCCAGGCCGAGGCGAATCTGCGCGACGCCACAGCCGCGCGCGACAAGGTGCTCGCCGACCTGGAACGCAACCAGACCCTGTTGAAGACCGGCGCGGCGACGGCTCAGATCGTCGACGACGAGCAGGCCGATTTGCGCTCGGCGATCGCCAAGATCGCGGCGGACGAGGCGGCGCTCGAACAGGCCAAGGCGCCGCTCGGCCGGCCCGGCGAAATCACGGCGCAGACCTCGGCGGTCGCCGCCGCCGAGGCTGCGCTCGCCATGGCGCGCTGGCGGCTCGCCCAGCGCTCGGTCGTCTCGCCGGTCACCGGCGGCGTCGCCGACGTGCTGGCGCTGCCGGGCGAAACGCTCGCGGCGGGCGCGCCGGTCGTCTCGCTGCTGCCGCCCGAAAACATCTTCATCCGCTTCTTCGTCCCCGAACCGTCGCTCGCCCACGTTCACCTCGGCGACACGGTGGCGCTGTCGTGCGACAATTGCCCCGCCGATCTGACGGGAACCGTTTCCTATATCGCGCCGCAGGCGGAATACACGCCGCCCTTCATCTACTCCGAGACGACGCAGACAAAGTTCGTCTATCTCGCCGAAGCGCGGCCGAAGATGGCTGAGGCGACGCTGTTCAATCCGGGCCAACCGGTCACCGTGCGGCCTCGACCGGGCCCGCCATGAACGACTACGTCATCGACGTGCATGACCTGCATAAGAGTTTCGGCGATCTCAAAGTGGTCGACGGGCTGAGCCTGCAAGTCGTCAAGGGCGAGATCTGCGGATTTCTCGGCGCCAACGGCAGCGGCAAGACGACGACGATCCGCATGCTCTGCGGCCTGCTCGTTCCCGACAGCGGCTCCGGCGTCTGCATCGGCCACGACATCATCCGGGAGCCGTATGAGATCCGCCGCGAAGTCGGCTACATGACGCAACGGTTCAGCCTCTACGACGACCTCACCGTATTCGAGAATCTCGATTTCGTCGCGCGCGTCTTCGAGATGAAGAATCGCCGTGCGGCGGTCGCCGCGATCATCGAACGCATGGGTCTGGGCGACCGGCGCAGCCAGCTCGCCGGCCAGCTCTCCGGCGGTTGGAAACAGCGTCTCGCGCTCGCCGCCTGCGTCCTGCACGAGCCTCAGCTCCTGCTGCTCGACGAGCCGACCGCCGGCGTCGACGTCAAAGCGCGTCGCGAATTCTGGGATCTCATTCACGACATGGCGGCCGACGGGCTGACGACGCTGGTCTCGACCCACTACATGGACGAAGCGGAGCGTTGCGGGCGCATCGTCTATCTCGCGCAGGGGCGCATCGTCGTGCAGGGCGGCGCGGTCGCGGTCGTCGGCGCCTCGGGGCTCGTCACCTTCGAGGCGTTGGGCGAGGATCTCGACGCGACGGCGCGCGCGCTGCGCCATACGCCCGGCGTCGAAGCGGCGGCGGTGTTCGGCCGGGCGCTGCACGTGGCGGGGATGGACCGCGCGGCGCTGACCGCTGCGATCGGCTCGGCCGGCGGCGGGCTCGAATGGCGCGAAGTCGAGCCGCGACTCGAGGACGTTTTCATCCACATGCTGAGCGTGGAGGAGGCGGCGCGATGACCCGGTTCTCTCTGGCGCGACTCGTGGCGCTGTTGCGCAAGGAATCGATCCAGGTGATCCGCGACGCGATGACGCTGCGCATGATCATCGCCATTCCGATCATGCAGCTGTTCCTCTTCGGCTACGCCATCAATTCCGACCCCAAGCATCTGCCGGCCGGGCTACTGTCGATCGACGATTCCAAATACACCCGCACCATCGCCGCGGCGCTGACCAATTCCGGTTACTACGATTTGCGCCTGCTGAGGTCAGAGAGCGAAGCCGAGGACGGCTTGGCGCGCGGCGATCTGATGTTCGTCGTCGAAATGCCGCCGGATTTCGATCGCGCGGTCGACCGCGGCGAGAGCCCGAGCGTGCTGATCGACGCCGACGCCACCGATCCCAGCGCCATCGGCAACGCGGTGGCGGCGCTGCAACAGGCGGTGGCGGCGATCAACCGCGATCTGCCGCCGATCCGTCAAGTGCAGCCCCAGACGCCGCCGTTCCAGTTCGTCGTGCACGCACGCTACAATCCCGAGCAACTCACCGTGCTCAACATCGTGCCGGGCCTCATCTGCATCGTTCTGACCTTCTCGACGCTGTTCGTCACCACCCTGGCGATCACCCGCGAGCGCGAGCGCGGCACGATGGAGAACCTGCTGGCGATGCCGGTCAGGCCAATCGAGGTGATGATCGCCAAGATCGTCCCTTACGTGGTCATCGGCTACGTCCAGGTCGCCTTGATCCTCATCGCCTCGGCGGCGTTCTTCCAATTGCCGATCCGCGGCTCGCTGCCGCTGCTGCTCGGCGCGTTGGGGCTGTTCATCGCCAGCAACCTGGCGCTCGGCGTCACCTTCTCGACCATCGCAGCGAGCCAGATGCAGGCGGTGCAGCTCGCCCAGTTCACCCTGATGCCGTCGTTCATGTTGTCGGGCTTCATGTTCCCGTTCCGCGGCATGCCGGTCTGGGCGCAGGCGGTCGGCCAGGTCTTCCCGACGACCCATGCGATGCGCATCGTGCGCGGCATGCTCTTGAAGGGCAACGGCTGGAGCGAGATCGCCCCGGAACTCTGGCCGATCGCGTTGTTCACCGTCGCCATCACCGCCTTCGCGGTATGGGCCTATCGCGAGACGCTGGATTGAGGGGAGGGCGGCGGCGATTTTCCGTCGGCCGGATCGCGGCAAGCCTGCTTGCCAGCGATCAACAAGTTCGCGCCTCGCAGCCGCGCCGTCGTCTAGTATAAGACGGTTGCGCGCCGAGTCGCGCCGCCGCAGGAGCGCCCCCATGACCCTCACCAGCATGACCGGCTTCGCCCGCGCCGTCGGCGCGCACGGCCCCTGGCGGTGGACGGTCGAACTCAAGTGCGTCAACGCCAAAGGGCTCGATCTGCGCCTGCGCGCGCCGGCCGGGTTCGACCGCATCGAGGGCGAGGCGCGCGCGCGCCTCACGCGAGCGCTGGCGCGCGGGACCTGTTTTGCAACGATTTCGGCGCAACGCGAGGGCGCCAGTTCCGAGGCGCGCGTCGACGCGGCGGCGCTGGCCTCCATCGTCGCGGCCGCGCAGGAAGCCGCCAAAACCGCGGGTCTCGCGCCGCCGACGATGGACGGCGTCCTCGCCGTGCGCGGCGTCGTCGAGATCGTCGAGGCGGCCGACGACGAGGCGACGATCGCCGCCGCTTGCCTCGGCGCGCTGGAG
>CAVWKL010000299.1:0-20416 GCA_963755075.1 uncultured Alphaproteobacteria bacterium | reverse complement strand
CACCGGACCGAAACGCGGCGCGTTTTACAACTACGCGCCCGCGCCCGAGGCGGTGCTCGAGCGCGTGCGCCGGATCGAGGCGATCTGCAAGGCGCACGGCGTGAAACTCGCCGATGCGGCGCTTCGCTTTCCGCTCAGCCATCCCGCTATTGTCAGCGTCATTCCCGGGGCGCATAAGGCCGGCGAAGTCCGTCGCAACGCCGACATGTTGCACGCCCGGATTCCGCCGGCGCTTTGGCGGGCGCTGAAAGCCGAAGGGCTGTTGCGCGCCGACGCGCCGACGCCGCATTGAATTCGTTCGAGGAGCCGCCGCCATGCTGAAAGCGATCGATCCGCTGTTGAATCCCGACCTTCTCTATGTCCTGCGCGCCATGGGGCACGGCGACGAAATCGTCATCGTCGACGCCAATTATCCCGCGCAATCGGCCGGACCCGACGTTATCAGGCTCGACGCCGTCGATGCGACCCGCGCGCTCGACGCCGTGCTCAGCGTCATGCCGCTCGACACCTTCGTCGACGAGGCGTGCTGGCGCATGGAAGTCGTCGGCGACGCCGAGTCCGACGAACCGATCTTCGCCGAGTTCCGCGCCGTCATCGCCAAGCGCGAGGGGCCGCGGTTCAAGCTCGGACGGCTCGAGCGCTTCGCCTTCTACGAGCGGGCGCGCCATTGCTTTGCGGTCATCGCCACCGGCGAACGCCGGCTCTACGGCAATGTCATTCTCAAGAAGGGAATCATCCCTCCGGCTTGAGAGGTCGTTTAGAACAGCCCTTCGATCCGGCCCTCGCGCAGGCGGATTCGCTCGGCCGCCGGGACGCGCGGCAGGCCTGGCATGGTGCGGATGTCGCCCATCAATGCGACGACGAACCCCGCGCCGGCGCGCAGGCCGACCTCGCGGATCGGCGCGATGTGGCCGCTCGGCGCGCCGAGCAAGGTCGGGTCGGCCGAAAACGAGTATTGCGTCTTGGCGACGCAAATCGGCAACGCGCCGTATCCGGCCGCCTGAAGTTCGTTGAAATGGGCGCGAACGCGCGGCTCGGCGGCGATATCCGCGGCGCCGTAGATCTCGCGCGCGATCAGGCGCGTCTTCTCCCATAGCGGGGTCGCGTCGGGATAGAGGGGGCGAAAGCGGAGCGGCGAAGCGTCCGCCATCTCGGCCACCACGCGCGCCAATTCTTCCGCGCCGGCCGAGCCGCGCGCCCAATGGGTGCAAATCACCGCTCGCGCGCCGCAGGTCTCGGCGACGAAGCGCTGGATCAGCGCCAGTTCGGCGTCGGCGTCGGCGTCGAAGCGGTTCACCGCGACGACGACGTCGACGCCGAATTTCCTGACGTTCGCCACATGCCGCTCGAGATTGGCGAGGCCTCGCTGCAGCGCGGCCAGATCCTCGCCGTCGAGCGCGCTCTTGGCGAGGCCGCCGTGCATCTTGAGCGCTCGCGCGGTCGCGACGATGACCGCCGCCGCCGGCTTCAACCCCGCCTGGCGGCACTTGATGTCGAAGAACTTTTCCGCGCCGAGATCGGCGCCGAAGCCGGCCTCGGTGACCACGTAATCGGCGAGCTTCAGCGCGGCGCGCGTGGCGACGAGGGAGTTGCAGCCGTGCGCGATATTGGCGAACGGACCGCCGTGCACCAGCGCCGGATTCCCCTCCAGGGTCTGCACCAGATTGGGGCGCAGCGCCTGTCTGAGCAGCACGGTCATCGCGCCCGCCGCGTTCAGATCCTTCGCCGTCACCGGCCGCCTGGCGCGCGAATAGGCGACCACCATGCGGGCGAGCCGCGCCTCGAGATCGTCGAGATCGTCGGCGAGACAGAACGCCGCCATCACCTCGGAGGCGGCGGTGACGTCGAAGCCGTCGGCGCGCGGGAAGCCGTTGGCGACGCCGCCAAGCCCGCCGACGATTTCCCGCAGCGCGCGATCGTTGACGTCGAGCGTGCGGCGCCAAACGACGCGACGGGCGTCGATGTCGAGCCCATTGCCCCAGTAGAGGTGGTTGTCGATCATCGCGGCGAGCAAATTGTGGGCGGCGGCGATCGCGTGGAAGTCGCCGGTGAAATGCAGGTTGATCTCGTCCATCGGCGCGACTTGCGAACGCCCGCCCCCGGCCGCGCCGCCTTTCATACCGAAGCACGGCCCGAGCGAAGGCTCGCGCAGACAGATCGCGACGCGCTTGCCGATCAGCGCCAGCGCGTCGCCGAGACCGATCGTGGTCGTCGTCTTGCCTTCGCCCGCCGGGGTCGGGCTGATCGCGCTGACGAGGACGAGCTTGCCGTCCGGCTTGCCGGCGAGCCCGGCGAGGAAGGAATCGTCGATCTTGGCGATGGCGCGCCCGTAGGGGTGCAACGCCGCCTCGGGGACGCCGAGCTTGGGGGCGACCGCCGCGATCGGCGCGAGCTCGACCTCGCGCGCGATTTGACTGTCCGGGTTCATCGTCGTCGCCCCCTTGCGCGTGGCGCGCTGCGCCGATGGGGCGCCGACCTGGCCGCACCCTGGATCCATGCCGGCGGTCTTTTGACCGCCGTTTCGATGGCATCTGACGCCGATCCGGCGCCGGGGCCAAGGCGCATTTTCGTATAGGGGCAGCTCTTTTCCAGCATTTCCGCTCCGTCGCGGCTTGGCCGGGATGCGCGCTCCTCGAGGCGATAGACGAGCCTGCGATCGATCAAAATGCGCCGACCCGGCGATTCCAGTCGGAATTGCGCCGGCGAAGCGGCAAGAGGCGGCGACCTCGGCCTTTACGGGCGCGCCGACGAACGGCGACGCCCTCTTCGTCGGCGGGCGACGCCGCAGACGCCCTCGGGCGCTAGACCTCGCCCCACACGTCGCGCGCAATCTCGACGCAACGCGCGAGCTTTTTCCATTGGTCGGCCTCGGTCAAATCGTTGCCGTGGGCGGTGGAGGAAAAGCCGCATTGGTGGCTCAACGCGCATTGCTCGAGCGCAACGTAACGCGAAGCCTCCTCGATGCGGCGCTTGACCTCGTCCTTGTCCTCGACCGCGGCGCGCTTTGAGCTCATCAGGCCGAGGACGATGGTCTTTCCCCGCGGCGTGAAGCGCAATGGCGCGAAATCGCCGGAGCGTTCGTCGTCGTATTCGAGGAAGAAGCCGTCGATCCTCATTTCGTTGAGCAGGATTTCCGCGACCGGCTCGTAGCCGCCCTCGGCGACCCATGCGCTCTTGAAGTTGCCGCGGCACAGATGGACGCAAATCGTCATGTCCTTGGGCCGGTCGCGGACCGAATCGTTGACCAGCCGGCAATAGAGACGCGTCAGCGCGTCGGGGTCGTCGCCGCGGGCGCGCGTCGACTCGCGGATCTTGGGATCGCAGAGATAGGCGAGATTGGTGTCGTCCAATTGCAAGTAGCGGCAGCCCCGCGCCGCCAGATCCGCGATCTCGTCGCGGTAGGCGGCGGTCAGGTCGTCGTAGAACGCTTCGAGGTCGGGATAGACGCTCCGGCTGATCGCGCCGCGACCGCCGCGAAAATGCAGCATCGAGGGCGCAGGGATGCAGACCTTCGGCGTCTTCGTCGCCACGCCCTTGAGAAAATCGAAATCGCCGCCCTGGATCGGCTGGGAATGACGGATCTTGCCCTCGACGTGCATGGTCGGCGGCTTGAAGCCGACCTCGGAGCCGTCGTCCTTGCGAAACTTGGCGACGAACTCGCCGTAATGGGTCTCGACGCCTTCGAGACGCTCGAGAAAATCGACATGAAAATAAGTGCGGCGAAATTCGCCGTCGGTGATCCCTTTGAGCCCGACGTTCTCCTGCGCGCCCACGACTTCGCCAATGCATTGGTCTTCGATCGCGCGCAAGTCTTCGGCGGGCAGGGCCTTGGCGAAAAACTTCTCGCGCGCCGCTCTTAAACGCTCAGGTCTCAGATAGCTGCCGACGTGATCGGCGCGGAACGGCGGCTGCGGCATGACGATCCTCCCCTTGCCGGCGAGCTGGCGCGGCGCCGCTTGATGTATCAGAGGAGGCGCAATTCTCAAGTTCGCGCCTCTCCGGCGCGCCGCCGCCCTGGAGCCGCCGGGCGCTCGCGCCGGGCCTTCGCCGCTGGGGAGTCAGCCGACCGGCACGGCGAGCAGAGGCCACTGCGCGTCGTCGAGGACGCGCGCGCTCGTGCTTCCGCGCACCGCGTCCAACAGGCCGTGTCGTCCCGAGGTCGGCATGGCGATGACGTCGGCCTTCAGATCGTCGGCCGCCCGAAGGATGGTGTCGACGACCGGCCCCGTGCGCAAGACGATCGGCAGGCCGAGCGGACCGCCTTGCTCGTTGACGAGCTCCGGCGCGCGCTCTCCGACATGCAGAAGCTGGAGGCTCGCCTCGGATCCCACCAATTTGATCATCGCTTCGACGCGGCGAATGGCGAGGATGCTCGGCAAAGCGCTGTCGATCGGCATCAGGATCCTCTTCAAGGCGAGGGCGCCGGTCTCGCCGTCGACGAATCGCTTGGCGCCTTCGCGCAAGAAGAGGCTCATGGTGCGCATTTGGCGCAAGACGCCTGCGTGAACGGAAACATCGAGCCAACGGGCCAGCGCCTTGTGCTCGTTCGTGGCGAGCACGACGAGATTGCACGGCCGGTCCTCGAGAAACGCCAAAATTCCGGCGCGGGCGCTGCGGGCTGCGACGCTCACGCTCGACACTTGCATGTCGAGTTCCGATTCCCAGCGGTCGTACGGCATGTCCTCGCCGAGCATCTTCCAGCGCACGAGCAGGTCGCGCACATGGCGAAGTCCTCGGGTCTGCGAGAAATAGGCCCCGTCCGCCTCTCTCACCTGAAGCAAGCACAAATGAGATTTCGACGCCAATGTGATCGCTACGGCGTGAGTGAACGCCGAAGCGTCGCCGGGCGAAAAATCAGTCGGATGCACGATCGTTGCGCGCGTCGGCGTGTCTCCAGCCATTATGTCGCCCGTCTGGTTTTCCCTGCCTTGAACCCGCGCCAACCTATCGAGTGAGGATTGAGCGAGGCTGGATTGCGGCGAGAGCTTGGATCGTCGGCCTCGGCGCCGGGGAAGGGCGCCAAGACGCGCGGTCCTTACTCCGGCGAGACGATAACAGAAATGTCGGACGACCTCACGTCGCTGAGCTGGATCGTCAGGGGCTTGGCCTCGAGCGGAAATCTCACGCTCTTGCGCAGGCCTTGGCAATCCGTGGCGCCGGTGAATGCAACGGGCTTGACGAAGCGTCCGTCCTGGATGACGTCGATCCAGCCCTCGGCGGACAAGCTGATCTTGAAGATCCCGGCCGCGCCCGGCGCGCCGAGTTCGAACGCGCCGGCAAAGCTCGGCGAGGTTTTGGGCGGCCCGCTCCGGCGGCAGTGCGAGCTTCGCCTCCGCAAAGGGGGCCAAATGCACGCTCGCGGCGGCGTCGAAGGCCAGCGCCGCCCCGGCTTCGAGGCGCGCCGTCCGCGGCGCCAAGAGCGCCGATCGCTCGTGATCGATCGGCCACTTGAACTTGTCGCAACCGCTCGGCTCGGCGGCGAAGGAAAAAGCGGGCCCCAACAGCCCCGCGACCGCCAGCATGAAGACGGACGCCCTCACTCGACGCCGACCATCACGTCCGACGACTTGATCACCGCAAAGGCCTCCTTGCCTTTGGCGAGTTTCAGCTCGTCGACGGATTCGTTGGTGATGGAGGCCGTGACGATCGTGCCTTTGACGTCGATGGTCACGTGCGCCGTCGTCGCGCCTTTCTTGACGTCGACGATGGCGCCCCTCAAAACGTTCCGGGCGCTGATTTTCATGGTTTTCTCCTGGCGCTGGCCGTTCGCGGCCCGTCCGCGCGCCTCGATGATGATCGCAATCGCCTTGTTGCGCAAGGCGAGGGCGAGGGCCTCGCTCGCGCCGGCGAAAGTTGCCTCGCGGCGAGGCATCCCTTAAGCCACGCTCGCCCGTCTCCATCCGGACCCCGCCCGATGATCCGCTCCGCCCTGATGACCGTCATGACCAACGCCGCGATCAAGGCCGGCCGTGGCTTGAAACGCGACTTCGGCGAAATCGAGCAGTTGCAAGTGTCGATGAAGGGTCCGGGCGATTTCGTCAGTCTCGCCGACAAACGCTCGGAAAAGGTTCTGTTCGAGGAACTCGCCAGGGCCCGGCCAGGCTACGGCTTCGTGATGGAGGAGGGCGGACGGGTCGAAGGCCCGGACAAGAGCCACACCTGGCATATCGATCCGCTCGACGCGACCACCAATTTTCTCCATGCGATCCCGATGTTCGCGATTTCGATCGCCTTGGAGCGCGAGGGGCATATCATCGGCGGCGTCGTGTACAACCCGGCCAACGACGAGATGTACGTCAGCGAAAAGGGGCAGGGCGCCTTCGGCGGCGCGCACCGCCTGCGGGTCGCGGCCCGCCGCGAATTGTCGCAGGCGCTGTTCGGCTGCGGCATCCCGCATTTGGGCAAGGCGGCGGAACATCCGCTCTTCAAGGCGGAATTGGCGGCGGTGATGGCGCGCGTCGTCAACGTCCGGCGCATGGGCTGCGCTTCGCTGGATCTCGCCTATGTCGCCGCGGGCCGGTTCGACGCCTTCTGGGAGCGCGGTCTCCATTCGTGGGACATCGCGGCCGGCGAACTGCTGGTTCGCGAGGCGGGCGGCTATGTCTCGGGCGCCGACGGGGAAGCCAATTTCCTTGAAACCGGCTCGATCTGCTGCGGCAACGAGACGATGCACCGCGAACTTCTCGCGCTGTTGCGCGCCGCGCGATGAGGCTGGCGATCGGCGGACCGGAGCAAGGGAAAGAAAAATCTTGTCTTGACGCGGGGCCCGGCCCCGACGCTAGCATGGGTGCGGACCACAGGATTCGGTCGATCGCCCCAATGCCTCCCCCTCTCCGCCTTCCGCCTCGCGCCGCGCGGCGGTCCCTGACGGCTTCCGCAAGCAAAGCCGCGCGCCGATGAGCGCGCTCACTCTGCTCCTCGGCGGCGACGCGGCTCTGTTGGCGTTGAGCCTCGCCGCGACCCTCGTGGCGCGGCGAGCGCGCGGCGGCGCATTCGTCTATGGCGCGGCCTTGGCGGCGTCCTCTGTCCTGCTCGCCGGCGGCCTCTATCACCTGCTCGGCCGTCAGGCGCCGGCGACGCTCGTGCTGCCGATCGGTCTGTCCTGGGTCGGCGCGAATTTCCGCCTCGACGCGTTGTCGGCGTTCTTTGTCGCGGTGGTCAATCTCGGCGCGGCCGCCGCGAGCCTCTACGGCATCGGCTACGGGCGCCACGAGCGCGATTCCGAGCGCGTGCTGCCCTTCTTCCCGGCGTTTCTGGCCGGCATGAACCTCGTGCTCATCGCCGACGACGCCTACACGTTCCTCGTCGCCTGGGAATTCATGTCGCTCGCCTCCTGGGCGCTGGTGATGGCCCATCATCGCGATCCCGGCAACGCGCGCGCCGGTTTCGTCTATATTGTGATGGCGAGCTTCGGCGCTTTGGCGCTGCTGCTGGCGTTCGCGCTGCTGGCGGGACCGGCCGGCGCCTACACGTTCGCGGCGATGCGCGCCAGCGTCCCGACGGCGGGCCTGTCGGGGTTGGTGCTCGTCCTGGCCCTGGCGGGCGCCGGGTCGAAGGCCGGCCTCGTTCCCGTCCACGTCTGGCTGCCGCTCGCCCATCCCGCCGCGCCCAGCCATGTCTCGGCGCTGATGAGCGGCGTCATGACGAAGGTCGCGGTCTACGGCTTCGTGCGCATCGTCTTCGATCTCTTGGGACCTCCGGCTTGGTGGTGGAGCGTCGTGGTGCTGGCGCTCGGCGCCGTCACCGCGGTCATGGGCGTCCTCTATGCGCTGATGCAGCACGACCTGAAGCGCCTGCTCGCCTATCACACCGTGGAGAATATCGGGATCATCTTCATCGGGCTTGGGCTCGCCCTCGCGTTCGCGGCCTTCCACATGCCGACCGCCGCGGCGCTGGCGCTCACCGCCGGTCTGCTGCATGTTTTCAATCATTCGCTTTTCAAGAGCCTGCTGTTCTTCGGCGCCGGCGCCGTGCTGACGGCGACCGGGGAGCGCGACATGGAGCATCTCGGCGGCCTCCTCAATCGCATGCCGGGCACGGGCTTCTTTATGCTTGTCGGTTGCGTCGCCATCTCCGCCCTGCCGCCGTTCAACGGCTTCGTCTCGGAATGGCTGACCTTCCAGGCGATCTTGCTCAGTCCGCAATTGCCCTCGTGGGGACTGAAAATATTGGCGCCGGGCGTCGGGGCGCTGCTCGCGCTGTCGGCGGCGCTCGCCGCGGCCTGTTTCGTCAAGGCGTTCGGCATAACCTTTCTCGGGCGCCCCCGCACCGGCGCGGCCGAGCGCGCGCGCGAGACCGATCCTTGCTCGCTGGCGGCGATGGCCGCGTTCGCGACGCTGTGCCTGATCGCCGGCGTCCTGCCGGGGCTGTTCATCGACGCCTTGGCGCCGGTGGTGAACAGTCTCCTCGGCGCGCGAATGCCGGAGCAGCTTGGGAACGAATGGCTCTCGATCGTGCCGATCGCCGAAAGCCGCAGCTCCTACAACGGCCTGCTGGTGCTCCTTTTCATCGCGGCGTCCGCGTCCCTGGCCGCCGCCGCGATCCATCGGCTGGCTTCCAATGTGGTGCGCAAGGCGCCGGCGTGGGATTGCGGCTTTCCCGACGCCAACCCCGCGACCCAATACACCGCCACGAGTTTTGCCGAGCCGATCCGGCGCGTGTTCGGCGCCTATGCGTTCCGCGCGCGCGCCAAAGTCGACATGCCGGCGCCGGGCGACATGCGGCCGGCGCGCCTGAAGGTGGCGATGCAGGATCTCGTTCTGGGACACCCTCTACCTGCCGATCGTCGCCGCGGTCACCCAAGCCTCCACCCGGCTCAACCGGCTGCAATTTCTCACGATCCGGCAATATCTGAGCGTCGTCTTCGGCGCGCTCGTCACGCTTCTGCTCGTGCTCGCGGCTTGGCCATGAACGATCTCGCCGTCAATTTGGTCTTCCAGCTCCTGCAGATGAGTCTGGTCATCGGCCTGGCGCCGCTGTTGACCGGCCTGGTGCGCAAGGCGAAAGCGCGCCTGCTGCGCCGCCAAGGCCCGCCGTTGCTCCAGCCCTACCGCGATCTCGTTCGCCTGGCGCGCAAGGAGGCGGTCGTCGCCGAGAGCGCGTCCTGGCTCTTCCGCGTCGCGCCCTACCTGGTGTTCGCCTCGACATGGGTCGCCGCGGCGCTGGTCCCGACCTTCGCCACCGGGCTGTTGTTCTCCTGGGCGGCGGACCTCATCGCCATCATCGCTCTGCTCGGCGCGGCGCGATTTTTCCTCGCGCTGGCCGGTCTCGACGTCGGCACGAGTTTCGGCGGTCTCGGGGCGAGTCGAGAGGCGATGTTCGCCTCGCTCGCCGAGCCCGCGATGATCGTCATCGTCTTCAGCCTGGCGCTCATCGCCGGCTCGACGCAACTCTCCACCGTGGCGGCCTTCATGGCGTCCCCGGCGGTCGGCCTGCGCGTGACCCTCGGCATGGCGCTGATCGCGCTGGTCATTGTCGCTCTGGCGGAGAACGGCCGCATTCCCGTCGACAATCCGGCGACCCATCTCGAGCTGACGATGGTTCACGAGGCGATGATCCTCGAATATTCGGGGCGCCACCTGGCGGTGATCGAACTCGCCTCGATGCTCAAATTGCTGCTCTACGTCTCGCTGATCGCCTGCGTCTTCACGCCCTGGGGCCTGGCGATCGCCGACGCCAGCATCGGCGACCGCCTGCTGGGGACCGCGGCCTACGTCGTCAAACTGGGCGTCGCCGGCCTCGTGCTGGCGGCGTTCGAGACCAGCATCGCCAAGATGCGCGTCTTTCGCGTGCCGGACTTTCTCGGCGCGGCGCTCATGCTCGGCTTTCTCGGCGCGCTGCTGTTGTTCGTGTCGCGGAGCCTGAAATGACCGGGCTGTCCTTCGACGTTTCGCATCTGCTCGCCGGCGCGCTGGTGCTCTTCAGCTTCCTGCTGCTCTACCAGAACCGCCTCTATGCGCTGCTCAACGTCTTCGCGCTGCAGGCGGTCGTGCTGTCGCTTTCCGTCGCCTGGCAAGCCTACGTGCAGGACGCGGCGCATCTCTATTTCACCGCCGCAATCGCTCTGGCGTTCAAAGCCATCATCATTCCCGTGGCGCTGCATCGCATCATCGCCAGATTGGGCATCCACCGCGACGTCGAGAACGTCGTCGGCATCGGTCCGACGATGATCGCCGGCCTGGCGCTGGTGGCGCTGTCGGTCGTGGTGATGCTGCGCGTGGCGAGCGAGGCGGACGCTCTGGCGCGCGAGGATCTCGCTTTCGCGCTGTCGGTGGTGCTGCTCGGCATGCTGATGATGGTGGTGCGGCGCAACGCGGTGAGCATGGTCGTCGGCTTCATGTCGCTCGAGAACGGGCTGATCCTGGCGGCGGCCGGCGCCAAGGGCATGCCGCTGGTGGTCGAGATCGCGGTCGCCTTCTCGGTGCTGGTGGCCTTGATCGTCATCGGCGTCTTCCTGTTTCGCATCAGCGAGCGGTTCGATACGGTCGATGCGCGCGCGCTCGACCAGTTCCAGGGAGAGCGCCAGTGACCGCGCCTCCCTTCGACGGCGTGACCGCCATTCTCGTGCTGCCGGCGGCGACCGCGGCGCTGCTGGCGATTCTGCCGAGCTACCGGGCCTCCGCGCTCGTCAATGTGGTCTCGGCCTTCGCGACCTTTGCGACGGCGTCGTCGTTTTTCCTGATCAAGCCGGCAAGCGGATCCTATTTTCTGGTCGACGATCTGAACATCGTCTTCATCGTGCTCAACACCTTCGTCGCCTTCACCACCAGCGTGTTCAGCGCCAGCTACATCGCGCACGAGCTGGAAATCGGGCGGCTGACGCCGACCCATCTGCGCTTCTATCACGCGATGTACCAGGCGCTGCTGTTTGCGATGAATCTGGCGCTGGTGGCCAATAATATCGGGCTGATGTGGGTCGCCATCGAGATGGCGACGCTGACGACGGTGGCGATGGTCGGCATCTACCGCACCCATGAGGCGATCGAGGCGGCGTGGAAATACTTCATTCTCGGCAGCGTCGGCATCGCGCTGGCGCTGTTCGGCACGATCCTCGTCTATATGGCGGCGCGCCCGGTCGTCGGCGAAGGGCTCGACGGCATGGTGTGGACGACGCTGATGGCGCGCGTGCCGGAGTTCGAGCCGGCGCTGCTCAACCTCGCCTTCGTTTTCCTGATGCTCGGCTACGGCACCAAGGTCGGTCTCGCGCCCCTGCACGCCTGGCTTCCCGACGCGCACGCGGAAGGGCCGACGCCGATTTCGGCGGTGCTCTCCGGGCTATTGCTCAATGTCGCGCTCTACGCGGTGTTGCGCTTCAAGCTGCTGCTCGACGCCAACGCCCAAGCGATCGCGCCGGGACCGCTGATGGCGACGCTGGGCATCGTCTCGCTGATTTTCGCCGCCTTCATGCTCTACCGGCGCCGCGACATCAAACGCCTGTTCGCCTTTTCCTCGATCGAGCACATGGGGATCATCGTCTTCGCCTTCGGCATGGGCGGACCGCTCGCCAATTTCGCCGGGCTCCTGCACATGACGATGCACAGCCTCACCAAATCGGCGATCTTCTTCACCGTCGGCCATATCTCGCAAGCCAAGGGAACGCAGAAAATCGCCGATATCCGAGGACTGACCGTCTCCCATCCGGCGCTGGGCTGGAGCCTGGTGCTCGGCGTCTTCGCCATCGCCGGGCTGCCGCCGCTGGGCATCTTCACCAGCGAATTCCTGGTCGTCAGCTCGACATTTGCGCGCGAGCCATGGCTCGCCATTTTGCTGGTGTTTGGATTGATCCTCGCCTTCGGCGCGCTGATCCTGCGCTTGCAGGGCATGGCGTTCGGCGAGCCGAGCCCCGGCGAGAGACGCTCGACCGCCTCGCCGCTGCCGATCGCGGCCCATCTCGGCCTCGTGCTCATGGCCGGGCTGTATTTGCCGCCGCCGCTGGTGGCGTGGTTCCAGCACGTCGCCGCGATGTTGCGCTAGGGAATTCGGCATGACGACGCTCGACAGAATCGGCGACGGCCCCTGGCGCGAGGCGACGGCGCGGCTCGCGGCGCGACAGGCGCGGCTGGTCAGTCTGTGGGGCGACGGGACGGAAGCGCGCATGGCGTTGGCGTCGGCCGGACGCGCCGAATTCGAACTGGTCGGCTGTCCCAGCATCGGCGGCGCGTTTCCCTCGGTCGGCGCGGCGCACCCGCCCGCGATCCGGCTCGAGCGCGCGCTCTGCGATCTCAACGGACTGACGGCGGTCGGGGCGCGCGACACGCGACCGTGGCTCGATCACGGCCGCTGGCCGATCCGCCATCCCCTCGGCGCCCTCGGCGCGCTCAGCGCCGGCGAGACGAGCCGGGCGGCCCCGACGCCTTACCCCTTTCTCACCGCGGAAGGCGCCGGCCTGCATCAGATTCCCGTCGGGCCGGTGCACGCCGGGATCATCGAACCCGGCCACTTCCGCTTTCACGCCAGCGGCGAGACCATCGTGCGGCTGGAGGAACGGCTCGGTTACGTCCATAAGGGCGTCGATGCGCTGATGTCGGGCGCCACGCTCGCTCGCGGCGCGCAATTGGCGGCCCGCGTCAGCGGCGACAGCACGGTGGCCTATCAAATCGCCTTCGCGCGCGCCGCGGAGGATGCGCTCGGCGTCGCAATTCCGCGCCGCGCCGCGTGGCTTCGTGCGCTGATGGCCGAATTGGAGCGGCTCGCCAACCATCTCGGCGACATCGGGGCGATCTGCAATGACGCCTCGTTTTCCCTGATGCACGCCCATTGCGGCATCCTGCGCGAGCGCGTGCTGCGCGCGGCGAGGCAAGCGTTCGGCCATCGGCTGATGATGGACACGCTCGCGCCTGGCGGCGTCGCCGTCGATCTGAGCTTCGCCGGCCGCCAGGCGCTGCGCGATTTGGCGACCCTCGTCCGCGAAAAGTTTCCCAGGCTGGTCGAACTCTACGACAACACCGCCTCGATGCAGGATCGGGCCGCGCGCACGGGCGTGCTCGACGGCGAGCTGGCCGAACTCTACGGCTGCGGCGGCGTCATCGGCCGCGCCTCGGGCCGCGCGTTCGACGCGCGCCGCGACTGCCCCTACGCGCCCTATGACGAACTGCGCTTCGATGTGCCGGTGCTGCGCGAGGGCGACGTCAACGCGCGGGTGTGGATCCGCATCCGCGAGGTGGAGGAGAGCCTGCGGTTGATCACGCAGATTCTCGATGGCCTGCCGAGCGGCCCGCTTCGCGTCGACGTCGCGCCGGGCGGCGGGGCCGGCGAGGCCGTGGCGCTGGTGGAGGGATTTCGAGGCGATATTTTCGTCGCCCTCCGCCTCGCCACGGACGGGACCATCGCGCGCTGTCACTTGCGCGATCCCTCGTGGTTCCAGTGGCCGCTGCTCGAAGCCGCAATCGACGGCAACATCGTGGCGGATTTTCCGATCTGCAACAAGTCGTTCAACTGCTCCTATTCCGGACACGATCTGTAAAGGGGAGACGATGCGCCGCGCGCTGCTCGAAGGCCTGTTTTTTCCTCCCTTGACCGAGAGCGCGCCCGACGCGAGCGATCCCGAACTCGCCGCGCTTGCTGAAGAGGTCGAAAACGCGGCGGCCGCCCGTCTCGGGCGCAGCCTGGCGATCCGCCATGTCGACGCCGGCTCCTGCAACGGCTGCGAACTCGAGATCCACGCGCTCGGCAACGCCTTTTACGATCTTGAGCGTTTTGGCCTGCGCTTCGTCGCTTCGCCGCGCCACGCCAACGTCCTTTTGGTGACGGGACCGGTGACGCGCAACATGCGCGAGGCGCTGGAGCGCACTTACGCCGCAACGCCCGCGCCCAAATGGGTGATCGCCTCGGGCGCCTGCGCCCAGGACGGCGGCGTCTTCGCCGGAAGCTACGCGATCGTCGGCGGCGTCGGCGACGTCGTGCCGGTGGATCTCTTTCTTCCCGGGTGCCCGCCCACTCCGGCCGCGCTGCTCAAGGGGCTGCTGGCGCTGATGCGAGGGAAGGCCAATCCGGGCGCTTCGGCGGGGAAGGGGCGGGGAGCGGCGAGCCCGGGTTGACGCGCCGAAATATCCGGATGCAATCGTGACGCCAACCGCGCGCCGGGGCGCTTGCGCGGCCAATGGTCTTGCGCGCGACGGCGCGGTCCGCGAGGAGCAGGTCGATGTTCAATCCGTTCGCGGTGCTCAAGATCCTGCCGAAGCTCTTCAAGCGGATGGCGTCCGGCGAGATCCTCGCGGCGGACGAGACGACGGCCAATTTCGGCTATTCCCGGGTGCGGTTGACCGCCAAGCGCGAGATCGGCTCGGGCGAGCCCTACGCAGTCCTCTCGGTGATCTCCTCGGACAATCATCAACATTTTCACCTCAGCCCGAGCGAGCTCGACGCGTTGGCGAATATTGCGCGAGTCATGCAGTCGAAGGTGCGAGAGAGCAAAACCTCAGACGCTTCCGGCCTGTCGGCGGCGCCGAGCGACTTGACGCGGCGCATGTTCCTCGGCGGCGCGAAAGCGGTCTCGGCGGGTCAGGCCGACAAAGTCCGTGAGGGGAGGCGGGGAATCGTCTCCAAGACCGCGATCCTTATTGTGGCTCTCCTCGTCATCCTGCTGTTTGCAAAGCTGTTGCAGCAGCCGGAAGCCTTGCTCAAGGCGCTGGGCTGAGCGGTTCGATTCGCCCGATATCGGTCGGCGCGGGCGCCGCGCTCGCCCGCCGGCTGCGCCGGCAGCGCGCGGCGGCGGAGGGCCGAGCGAGCAAAATTTGCGGTGTGCGCCTGGAGGCTGCTAGGTTGCGTGCGGTCGATCAACACCACGAGGCGTTCCCTTGCCCTTCGCCCGATATCCTAGCTTGCGTGACCGCGTTGTCTTCATTACCGGCGGCGGTTCGGGAATAGGCGCGGCGATTGTCGAGGCTTTCGTCGGTCAGGGCGCGAGCGTCGCTTTCGTGGACATCGCCAAGGACGAGTTGCTCGCCGTGGTCGAGCGCCTGGCCGGCGGCCCGCAGAAGCCGTTGTTCATCGAATGCGACCTGATGAACCTCGCCGCGCTCGAAGCGGCGATGGAGGAGACCCGCCAAAGGCTCGGACCGATCGCCGTGCTCGTCAACAACGCCGCCAACGACCGACGGCAGGACGCCGACGAAGTGACCGAGGCCGATTGGGATTGGACGATGGACGTCAATCTCAAGCACCAGTTCTTCGCCGCGCAAATCGCGCGCCGCTCGATGCGGGAAATCGGCGGCGGTTCGATCATCAATTTTTCTTCGACCGCCTGGATGATGGCGACGCCGCGCCTGTCCGTCTACTCCAGCGCCAAGGCGGCGGTCCTCGGCATGACCAACAGCCTGGCGCGCGAGTTCGGCGGCGACAACATTCGCGTCAATTGCATTGCGCCCGGCGCGGTCATCACCGAGCGGCAACGGCGGCTATGGTTGCAGCGAAGCCGACGTCGCGCAATTCGTCGCGCGCCAATGCCTGCATCGCTCCCTGGTCGCCGACGAGATCGCCCGCGCCGTGCTGTTCTTGGCCGCCGACGACAGCCGCATGATCACCAAGCAATGCCTGATCGTCGACGGGGGCCTGCACTGACGCCGGGCGTTCGGCCCGGCCTCGATCTCGGCGGCCGTCGCCGGCCGGCGCTCGGCGACGGCTGGAATTGCGCTTGATCGCGGACGCGGACCGGCGCATCCTCCTCGATTCGAGCGGTCTCGTCAGAAGACCGCCGCACAAGGGAGGTTCGCATGACCGTTGCGCGAATTCTGAAGGAAAAGGGCCGGGACGTCCTGACCACTCAGCCTCATCGCACCTTGAAGGAGGTCGCGATCTTGCTGGCCGCCAAGAGCGTCGGCGCCGTCGTCGTCTCGGACGCGGAGATGAGCGTTCTGGGCATCGTGTCGGAGCGCGACATCGTGCGCGCGATCGGCGCCGAGGGCGCCAACGCGCTCGACGACCCGGTTTCGCGGCACATGACGACGAAGGTCACCACGGTGACCGAGCAGGCTTCCATCGACCACGTCATGGAGCTCATGACCAACGGTCGGTTTCGCCATATGCCGGTGGTCGAGCACGGTCGGCTCGTCGGCATCGTATCGATCGGCGACATCGTCAAGCGACACGTCGATGCGATCGACAACGAACGGCATGCGTTGCGCCAATATATCGCCAGCGCCTGAGCGCGCTTTGATCGCCGCAATCTCGCGCTCGGCCGCCGTCCTGGCGGGAACGGAGCGACGGCGTCAGCCTTTCGGCGGCGCGAGGTCGATGTGGTCGGCGATTTCATCGCGGGCTTTGCGCACCGCTTCACGGCCGAGGGCGATCAACTCGTCGGCGCGATGGAATTCGAACAGGCCGACCTTGCCGACCTTCAGGCTCACCAGGACGTCGGGCGGGTCGCCCGCCAGACGCGACCGCATGATGCGATCCTGGGTGATGTTGAAGGCGTTGACCATCACGGAGGCGAGCCCGGGAGCGCCCGACCCTTCGCTCGTCCATTGTCGCCGCAGCAAGCTCGCGCTGCGACGAAGACCATTGATCACGCCGGCGCGCGCCTCTTCGGCGGCCGGCGGATCGATCGCCGCCTCGTCGGGCTCGGGCGCATCGGGGATCGCGGTTCCGCGGCCCGATCCTTCGACGGCGATGCAGAGCGCGATGACGCGATCGGCGCCGAGCGCCCGCGCGACGCTGACCGGAACGGGATTGACGATGGCGCCGTCGAACAGCCAACGGCCGCCGACGCGCACCGGTTCGAACACGCCGGGCAGGGCGTACGAGGCGCGCATCGCCTCGACGAGCGGACCGCGTTTCAGCCAGATCTCGTGTCCCGAACCGATTTCGGTGGCGACCCCGGCGTAACGGATCGGCAAGTCCTCGATCCGCACGGCGCCCATCGACTGCTCGAGCCGCCATCGCAAGCGGTCGCCGCCGATCAGCCCGCCGCCGGCGAAGGAAACGTCGAGAAGCCCGAACACGCGCCGCTTGGTCAAAGAGCGGGCGAAGGTTTCGAGCGTGTCGAGCTGGCCGGCGGCAAAGCAGCCGCCGACGACCGCGCCGATCGAGGATCCCACGATGATGTCGGGAGACACGCCGATCGCCGCCAGTTCCCGCAGCGCGCCGATATGCGCCCAACCGCGCGCCGCCCCGGCCCCGAGCGCGACGCCGACCTTCGGCCGCGAGGCCCCGGAGCCGCCGGAGTACGTGTCGGACTCGGTCCTGCGAAAGAAAGCGCCAGTCATGGCAACGCCTCACATGTCGGCGCCCCAACGCCGTTCTGGGCGCCGACAACCGAACACCGCAACACGCCTCCAGCCCGACCAGATTAACGTCCCGCCGACAACCCCACAATGCGCAACTGTTTGTTAACCCTGTTTTCTCTCAAGCTTCGGATATTGGATCGAGACGCGGGCCCTCGGCGGTCGATTCGACGCGCCGATAAAAGCATGACCGCCGACCGGTGTGGCAGGCGCCGCCGTCGCCGCCCACTTCGACCCGCGCCAACAAGGCGTCTTGATCGCAGTCGACGCGCAATTCCACGAGCCGTTGGGTCTGCCCCGACGTATCGCCTTTGCGCCACAGGCTTTGTCGCGACCGCGACCAATAGTGCATCAATCCGCTCGACAACGTCCTTTCGAGCGCCTCGGCGTTCATATGCGCGACCATCAGCACTTCGCCGCTTCGCGCGTCGACCGTGACGCAGGTCACGAGCCCGTCGGAGGAGAAGCGAGGCGCGAACTCGGCGCCTTCCTCGCGGTCGATCGCCGCGCCCGCCCTCGGGGCGAGGGACATCGCCTCACCTCGCGCCGCGCAGCAGGGTCAGGAAGCGGATCTGCTCGTCCGGCTGGGTGCGAAAGACCCCGGAAAATTGGGTCGTCACCGTCGAGATCCCTTGCTTCTTCACGCCGCGCATCGACATGCAGGTGTGTTCGGCCTCGACCAGCACCGCAACGCCGCGCGCGTTGAGCGCGGTGTCCACCGCCTCGATGATCTGCGCCGACATGGCTTCCTGCGTCTGCAGGCGGCGCGCAAAGGTGTCGACGATGCGCGCGAGCTTTGACAGGCCGACCACCCCGTGACGCGGATAATAGCCGATGTGGGCCTTGCCGAAGAACGGCGCCATATGGTGCTCGCAGTGCGAGACGAACGGGATGTCGCGGATCAGCACGATGTCCTCGTAGCCCTCGACCTCCTCGAAGACGCGCGAAAGCGCCTCGCCCGCGTCCTGGCCGTAGCCGGCGAAGAGTTCTTCATAGGCCTTGACGACCCGCCTGGGCGTGTCGAGAAGGCCTTCGCGGGTCGGATCGTCGCCCGCCCAAGATATCAATGTGCGAACGGCCGCCTCGGCCTGCTCGCGGCTCGGCCTGACGGCGACGCCGTGGCGCCGCGCCCTGCGTGTGACGATGTCATCCATTTCGGTCTCTTAGCAGTTCAGCGCTGGCGAGGCCATCGCCCCCTCGGCCCCTCTTATATCGCGGCTCAGCCTCCTATATAGGTGCCCGGGGCGGTTCGACCAGCCGCGCGCGTCGCGATCATGCTCAACGAAATCTACAATACCCGGATTCTCGAATTGGCGGCCGACATTCCTCGGCTCGGCCGGCTCGCCTCGCCCGACGCGAGCGCGAAGGCCCATTCGCGGCTGTGCGGTTCGACGGTCGCCGTCGATCTTTGCCTTCGCGATGGTCGGGTGAGCGATTTCGCCCACGACGTCAAGGCCTGCGCGCTGGGGCAGGCGTCCTCGTCGCTGATGGCGCGCCACATCATCGGCGCGACGCCGGAGGAGCTGGTGGCGCTGCGCGAGACCGTGACGCGCATGCTCAAGGCGAACGGCCCGCCTCCCTCGGGAAAATGGTCCGATTTCGCCGTTCTCGAGCCGATACGCGACTACAAGGCGCGCCACGCCTCGACGTTGCTGACCTTCGACGCCGTGGTCGACGCGCTCGGCCAGATCGCCGCCGCCCGGGACGCCGGCGCGACGAGCGCCGCGCTCGCGGCCACGACGCCATGAACGTCATTCGGCTCGCGCCGCGCCGCCTGGCGCATGGGCTCATCCGCTTTTATCAGTTGACGCTTTCCGCTCTCATCGGGCGCCAGTGCCGCTATTTGCCGAGTTGCTCGGCCTACGCCGATGAGGCGATCGAACGCCACGGGCTGTGGGCGGGCGGCTGGATGGGCGTTGCGCGGATATGTCGCTGCCATCCCTGGAGCGGCGCCGGTTTCGATCCGCCGCCGCGGGCCGTCCCGGCGCGCGCGTCGTGGATGCTTCCCTGGCGCTACGGGCGCTGGCGCTATCGCTGCGAGTGAGCGGGGATTGACGTCGCGTTCCTGCGACACAGGGCGGATTTCATCGGGCGTTAACCATCGCGTGCTTTCGTGCGAGAATAGCTGACCCTTGGTGAACCCATGTTTTTGCGCCCGCTCGCTCTTTGCTGCCTGCTCGTTTTCGCCGCGCCCGGCGCCGCTTTCGCCGAAGACATCAGGATCATCGGCGACAGCATCGGGGAGGGCGTGCACATGGCGACGAACTACCCCTCGCCCGCCAACCGGTTCAACGTGGCGATTTACACGCCGTTCATTTTTCAGCAGATGCGCGAAATGCCCCGCGGCGCCACGGTGTTCATGAGCCTCGGCACCAACGACGCGGTCGGCGGCGCCGGCGCCCTCGACGTTCACAAGCGCGTCGAGGAGATCGTCGCGGCGGCCGAAGCGCAAGGGATCAAGCTCTATTGGCTGGGACCGCCCTGCGTCCTCAAGCCCTGGGAGACGTACTCGAAGAGGCTGGACGAGATCTTGCAGGCGCAGCTCGCGGGCAGCTCGGTGACCTACGTGAGCCTGCAGGACGCCAGCTTTTGCGACCGCGCCGTTCATGCCGGAGACGGCGTGCACTTTACTATGGCGGGCTACGCCCGCATGTGGCAGAAAGCGGCCTCGGCCGCGGGTCTCCCGGTTGTCGTCGCCGCTGCGAGCGAACACAGGACGGTTCGCCACGTCGGCAAGCCGCCGAGCGGGAAGAAAAACACGAACAAGATCAAACACCATTTAAGAAAGCCGGTCGTCGTCAAGCCGGCGACGTCGACGTCGCCCGCGCCGAATTGAGGGCAGTCATCAGCCGAGGGCGCTTGAGGCATGGGAAAGAGGCGGTTCTATACGTCGACGGTCTGCTTCGCGTTGGGCGTCGCTTTCGCCGGGTGTCTTGGCGCGGCCGCGGCGACCGCAGCGCCCGCCGATCCGCCGCCGGTCCATATCGCCTTTGTCGGCGATTCCATGGCGGACGGGCTGTGGGGCGCGATGTTCCGCCGCCTCGGAAAAGACAAATGTCTGGCGGAAAAGATCAAATTGTTTCGACACGCCAAGAACGGCACCGGATTGACTCGGCTGGACCAATATAATTGGATCGACGAAGTGGCGGCGCTGGCGACCGACCCGGGCGCCGACCTTTTTGTCGGCTCGTTCGGCA
>CAVWKL010000298.1:0-3188 GCA_963755075.1 uncultured Alphaproteobacteria bacterium | reverse complement strand
GACGAAAGCAAAAGGGAAATACGGCGCATCACTGCAATGAAATTTCCAGCCCGCCGCGCCTTCCTTGAGTAGTTTCCGATCCTATTGTTTGGCGGCCGTTGGGCGTACGGCGCGAAAATGCTGCATGATTTCCTTGAGACAAACAGGGCTGATTTGATCGACCGCTGCAAGCCAGGGTCGTCCAGCGGCATTTGCCCCGAAGAGTTCGCCCACGACGCGGAACACGGATGCGATTTTCCTCGATCAGTTGATCGATAAGCTCCGCGTGGGGCTGGGGCCGGAATCCAACGCGCCGCCGCCGCCCCGATGGGCCGAGCAAGCGGAAGGCCGGCAGTGAAATGGGCGTATCGGCGACGCGGCATGGGCGCGAGTTGATGGCGCGAGGATTTACCGTTGAGCAGGTTGTTCGCGACTATGGCGATCTTTGCCAGGAAATAACTTGTCTCGTCATGGAACGGGGCGCGACGATCGAAGTGGAAGAATTCCGAACGCTTAACCTTTGCCTTGACGACGCGATCGCCGATGCGGTTACGGAATTTGCTTATCAGCGCGATCTCCTCAATGCGCATAGAGGCGTCGATTCCTTAAACGAACGTCTTGGCTCTCTGACGCATGAGTTACGCAACCTCCTCCAGCAGGCAATGTATGCGGTCGACGTCATTAAGCGTGGAAAGGCCGGATTGTCCGGGGCGACCGGAGCCCTATTGGATCGAAGCTTGGTTGCCATGACCAATCTGATAGATCGGACGCTTGCCGAGGTGCGAACGACAGCGGGCATGTCCCCGCGCCGCCAAATCATTTCGCTCGCCGATTTCATCTCCGACGTGAAAGTCTCCGCCTTGCTCGCCGCCGACATCGCCGGATGCCGGTTGACGGTCTCGGCCAATGACCCGTTGCTTGGCGTCGAGGCGGACCGTGACATGCTTTTCTCGGCGGTCGACAACTTGCTGCAGAACGCCTTCAAATTCACGAGACCCGGCGCCGAGGTCAAGCTGAACGCCTACGCCGAGGGAAAGCGTATCCTGATCAGCGTCGAGGATCGTTGCGGCGGTCTTCCGCCGGGCGACGCCGAGCGCATGTTTCTGCCGTTCACCCAATATAGCTCCGATAAATCGGGGGTTGGGCTTGGACTGGCGATCTGTCGCCGCTGCACTGAGGCAAACGATGGAACCCTGAGCGTTCGCAACCTACCCGGCTTTGGATGCGTCTTCACCATGGACTTGCCACGCAAGTCCCTAAGTCGTCCCGATTGATTTCGATCCCGAGCGGAGCGGCCCCGCGCGGCGGGACCATTTTTTGGCGACAAAGTCGCCCTGACGGGGACGGGATGCGCATTGCCGAATATCGGCGCGTGATCTGAGAGAAGGTTCTCCTTGCACGGTCCGCCGCGCCATCGCCGCGCTCGCCGTCACCTCAAGGCGAATGCGCAGCATTCGGCCGCGCCGAGCCGCTGCGCGGACGGCTTTTCGTCACCAACGCGACGTGGATGCCCCATGCCGCGCCGAGGCGGCGCTGGGCTACAAACCGCCGGTTGAGTTCGAAGCCGAACGGCGACCGGTCGCGCCAACGCTAAACCAGGACGAAGCGCTGTCACGCAATTAGCCGTGTCTCACCGATAGGGCGCAGTCCACGATTTGGGGATTGACGGGCGCCATCGTAACCGAATTGGCGTGGGAGCGCCGCAGTCTTCGACGCTCCCTTGCGCCCGCCAAGGCGAGCGGCCGCCGTTATCGCCAGGCGAATGTCGGGGCGCTCGACCGCGACGGCGATCGGGGCCGGCGCCCGTCCCGCGCGGTTACGCGGCGGGGTTGAGGGTCCGCAGCTCCAACGTGGCTGGCGCGTCCTTGACCGTGGACGGAATATAGGTGATGGCCACTTTCTCACCGGGCTTGAAGCTCGAAAGGTTCATCGTCCCGGGAGCCCAATAGGTCGAGCCGTCTTTCAGCGTCACGGTGTAGGCCGTATTGTCGATGCTCTTGATGACGCCGACCGCACTTTCGGCGCCGGCGGCGAAAGCCAAAGACGCGCCGCCGAGGAGCGCGGCCGAAGTTGTCGCGATGAGCAAGATGCGCATGGGGAACTACTCCTTCTCGGTTCAAGCCAAATCGTTCCGCGTTTCCGCTCACGTCGCGCGAGCGAAGACCGCGACGTCCGGAACGGACCCTTAGCACAACGTCGTTTTCGGGCGCCTTTCGAATGCGTTAACGTTTGTTCATCGCCACTCGTCTCCCTTCCGCGGGCGGGCGCGAACGTCGGCTTGCTTTGCGGGGACGTGCTACGGATGCCGAATATTGGCGCGTGTGGATTGAGACAACATTCTCCTTGCACGGTCCGCCCGCCATCGCCGCGCTCGCCGTCAAGGCGAGGCGAATGCAAAGCGTTCGGCCGCGCCGAGCCGCTACGCGGGCGCTGCGCGCGCCGATGGCGTTTGGCCTCCAAGTCGCGTTGCTGACGAAAAGCGGCCGGCGGGCCGCTTTCGCTCAGCAAAGCGACTTGATAGCCGCTTGCCGCGCTGACCGGGCGCAGTCACCTCAAGGCGAACGCGACGCGTTCGTCCGGGCGAAGCGAAGGAGCGGCGCAGCCGCGGCCGAATGCTTTGCATTCGCCTTGGCTTGACGGCGACGGGCCGGCGTGGCTCAGAAATTGGGGATTCTGTAAGGCGTCGCCGTAATTCTGTAAGGCGTCGCCGTAATTCAAGTGTTGGTTTCGATCCACTAGATAGGGCCATCATGGACCATCTGCAGCTTGCTGATTTTATTCGTCGGCGCACAAATGCCGTTGTTTATTCCTTCCGGCCCGTTTAAGGGGATGATTTTGGGTCCGCGCTTTCCCTGGAGCAGTCTCGATATCGCGTCAAAGCTCCTTGGAACGTATGAGCAGGAGCTTCACCCATTTTTGCTGAAATCCAGGGCCAAACGTTATGATTGCGTAGTCGATATCGGCTGTGCTGAAGGATATTATGCCGTATGGCTGGGCAGGTTGTACGAAAACGTTCAAGTCGTCGCTTATGATATCAACGAAGATTCTCGAGACGCATGTCGCGAAAACTCGATTCTTAATAATACGACTGGGATCTTAACGTTGAAGAGCAAATGCGATACCGCAGAATTAAAGTCTCAGTGCACATATTTCAAACGGCCGTTGGTGGTGTGCGATTGCGAGGGATATGAACTCGAACTGTTTAACGG
>CAVWKL010000297.1:0-4984 GCA_963755075.1 uncultured Alphaproteobacteria bacterium | reverse complement strand
AATCCGGATCAGCCGCAACATGATGAGATTGCCGAGCGTGTAGAGCGCCAGCGTCAGCGCGATCTTGAAAGGGCTCGGCGCGACGACCCAGGATTTCGCCGCGCTGGCGGCGAGCAGAAAGACGAGCGTCGAGGCGGCAAGCTGCGCCATCGCGGAAAGATTCATGCGCGCCCCGCCTCCTTGATCGGATCCCGCCAGTCCCGGTCGAAAAGCGCCTCGCACACGGAGTCGCCTTCGCCCTTGCGCCATTGTTGGCATGGATGGCGTCGTTTTTCACCGAGGAAATGACGCGGCCCCTCGCGGCTTGAGCCGAGCGGAGGGCGCGGTTATGTTGCCCTCGCTCGTCCTCAACATGACAACGCCAACGCGCTCCGGCGCTAGGGGAGACTGCCGGATGATACGTGGACTGGTCATGATGGGCGTGGGTCTTCTCGCGGTCGCGATCGGCCTTGCCGTCACCATAGGAACCTACGCGGCCGTCAGCGGGAGCGGCGGCCATTATTTCATCGCCTGGGGCGCCGTCGTCTACGGCGTCGTGCAATTCTTCGTCGGCCTTCTCTGGTTCGTGCGCGGCTTGTTCTCAAGGCGGGACCGCGCCGATTTCGGGCGCATCATTTGGCCGCAAAGCGCGGTCGGACGCATCGTGAGATTGGGCGCCTTGGCGGCGATCGCCGCAATCGCCTGGTTCGTCGCGCCGGAGTCGTGGAAGACCGTCTCGCCTTCGAGCCTGCGGACGTTTGCCGTCAGCGACGACGTCAACGCGGTCGCCTATTCGCCCGACGGAAAATGGCTTGCCGTCGCGATGGGCTACGGCGGCATCGCGATCTTGGAAGCGAGCGCCGGCGCGCAAGGCAAGGCGCCCTCCCGCGATTCCTACGACGACGTCGAGGCGGTCGCTTTCTCGCCCGACGGACGAAGCCTCGCCGCGGCGACCCACAGCGGCTTGCGGGTTTGGTCGAGCCCCGATTGGCGCGCGGCGGACCCGGTCCTGGTCGCCCAGGCGCCGGAGGGCCAATACGCTGTTGCCTTCTCGCCCGACGGCAAGGCAGTCGCTGCCGGCTCCATCTCCGGGGGATTGCTCGTCTTCAACGCCGCCAGCGGCGCCTCGCTTTGGCGGTCGGGTACGGGCGACAGCATCGACGCCGTCGCCTTCTCGCGCGACGGCGCGCTGGTCGCTTCCGGCAGCGAGCACGGCGATCTCAAGCTCTTCAACGCCGCGACCGGCGCCTCGGCGCGCGCGCTCGAGACCGGGGACTATGGATTTCCGATCACCACGCTGACGTTCTTTCGCGACGGCCGGCTGGCTGCGGGCGGTTACGAAAAGCCGGAGATTTCCGTCTTCGACAGCGGGACGGGCGCGCTGTTGCAGAAGTTGCAAGCGCCGTCGCCCCTGTTTGGATCGCCCGGCAATGTCTGGTCGATCGTGACTTCGCCCGACGAAAGCGCGATCGCCTCGGGCTATGCCGACCGGTCGATCCGGATTTGGAACGCCAAGACCTATGCGCTCGCGCGAACGATTTTCGGCCACGCGAAAGACGTGACTGCGCTGGCGTACTCGCCGGATGGACATGAGCTTGCCTCGGGCGGGGCGGATCATGTGGTGAAGGTGTGGGCGGCTCCGTGAGGGGCGGCGAGGGGCGGGGAGCCCCCTTCCCCCCTCGCGGGGGAAGGTGGCCGGCGAAGCCGGTCGGATGAGGGGGGTCGCGCCATCGGGCGCGACGGCTCTGCGCGTTTGGCGCCGACGCCAATTGCAAAACGCCAACCGAATATTGCCGGCATTTGCAATGCGGCGACAAAGCATATGCCGCTGTGAGAGCCGCCGCGCTCCCCGCGACCCCCTCATCCGTCGGCCTTCGGCCGACACCTTCCCCCGCAAGGGGGGAAGGGGCGCGCGGGCTGAACCGCCGCCTGCTTGGCGGAGCGGGGGCGGTCGGGAAAATCTGGCGACGATTGAGGGTCGCGAAACTCAAAAAGGGAAATGAGCGCCTGTCACCGTTTTCCGATGCCTCAATCCCTCGGTAAGCCAGCGCCGGACGGCGAGTGAACCCTGCGCCGCGCGGGGAGGCGGAAGAAAACCACCTTGCAAGCCGTTGAAAGTAAACTTTCGCCGGAAATTATCGCGCGCGTCGCCTCAACCCCCTACCCGCTCTACTCCACCATCGCCGCGCCGCCGCCCCGCCCCCCTTCACCTCACCCCGCCCCCACCTCCACCCTTCGCCCCCCCTCATCGAACACATGCACGTCGCTCAAATCCGCCCCCAGCGTCACCGCGTCCCCGGTCTTCGGCGTAACCCGCCCGCGGACCTCGGCGACCATCATCGCTTCATCCGGGCGGCGGATGTGGGCGAAGGAGGATTCGCCGAGGCGCTCGACGAGCTCGACCGCCCCCTTAGTCGCGAAAGCGCCGGCGGCGGGGGAGACGAGGTGCTCGGGGCGGACGCCGACGATCAGGCCCATGCCTTCCCTCAGCGCGTCGCGCGCCGGGGCGACGAGCGAGGTCAGCGCCGGGCCGGAGATATGGGCTTGCCCCTCGGCGATCCGGTCGACCTTGGCCTTGAAGAAGTTCATCGCCGGCGAGCCGATGAAGCCGGCGACGAAGAGGTTCGCCGGCGTGTAATAGAGATCGAGCGGCTTGCCGATCTGCTCGATGCGGCCAAGGTTCATCACCACGATGCGGTCGGCGAGGGTCATCGCCTCGATCTGGTCGTGGGTGACGTAGATCATCGTGGCGCCGAGCAGGCGGTGCAGCCGGGCGATCTCGACGCGGGTCGAGACGCGCAGCGCCGCGTCGAGGTTGGAGAGCGGCTCGTCGAAGAGGAAGACGTCGGGCTCGCGCACGATGGCGCGGCCGATGGCGACCCTCTGGCGCTGGCCGCCGGAGAGGTCGCGCGGCTGGCGCGCGAGCAGCGGCTCGAGCTTCAGCATGCGCGCCGCCTCCGCGACCCGGCGGTCCATTTCCTCGCGCCCGACGCCGGTGAACTTCAGGCCGAAGGTCATGTTCTTGCGCACGTTCATGTGCGGATAGAGCGCGTAGGACTGGAACACCATGGCGATCTTGCGCTCGGCCGGGGCGAGCGCGTTGACCAGCCGGTCGCCGATGTAGATGTCGCCGGCGTTCGGCGCGTCGAGCCCGGCGATCATGCGCAGAAGCGTCGACTTGCCGCAGCCCGACGGCCCGACGAGCACGACGAATTCGCCGTTGTCGGCGGAAAGATTGATGTCGCTGAGGACGCGCGTCTCGCCGTAGGCCTTGGCGAGGTTTTCGATGCGCAGATTGGCCATGAAGGGTGGACCTTATTTCAGGAAAGACGCGACCCTTTGCCCCGTCATTGCGAGGAGCGGAGCGACGAAGCAATCCATACCGCGCCGCGACGGAGGCGTGGATTGCTTCGCCATAGGGCGCGCTCTGCACGCCCGTCGCTTGAGGAACGCCCGGCCGAAGGCCGGGCTGTGGCTCGCAATGACGAGCAAGGCTTCCGCATCACTTGACCGCCCCCGCGGTGAGCCCGGCGATGAGCTGCCGGGAGAAGATGACGTAGATGGCGATGACGGGCAGGATCGCCAGCGACAGCGCCGCCAGCACTGCGTTCCAGTCGGTGATGTACTGACCGAGGAACTGCTGCACGCCGAGCGTGATGGTGTGGGTGGTGTCGCTCGAAGTCAGGATGAGCGGGAACCACAGATCGTTCCAGATCGGCACGATGGTGAAGACGGCGACGGTGGCGATGGCGGGCCTCAAGAGCGGGGCGATCACCTCGAAGAAGATGCGCGTCTCCGGCACGCCGTCGCAGCGCGCCGCGTCGCGCAGGTCGCCGGGGATCTGCTGGACGAATTCGCTGAGGATGAAGATCGACATCGGCAGGCCTTGCGCGACGTAGACGAGGATCAACGCGGTCAGCGTGTCGTTGAGGCCGGTCTCGCGCATCATCGTCAGGATCGCCACCGAGCCCAGCCGGATCGGCACCATGACGCCGATCGCCAGGAAGAGGGCCAGCGGCGTCGAGCCGCGGAATCTGTATTCGGTGAGCGCCCAGGCGGCCATCGCGCCGAACAGCAGCACGAAGAACATGCTCAGCAGCGTCACCACGATCGAGTTATAGAAATAGATGCCGACATGCGAGGCGCTGAGCACCTTGGCGTAGCCGATCAACGAGAAGGTGGCGCTGTTCGGCGGCGACAAAGGCGAGCCGAAGATCGCGCTGCGCGCCTTGAAGGAGTTCATCACCACCAAAAGAATCGGCCCGAGGGCGATGGCGCTGTAGGCGATGAGGACCGCATGGACGCCGAAGGTCTGGGCGCGCTGGCGCAGCATGGCGTTTGCCCTTTAGAACGTGTAGCGGTTCATGCGCCGCTGCAGGATTAGGAGATAGGCGCCGACGCCGGCGAGAATGATGAAGAACATGGTGGTGGCGACCGCCGCGCCCATCGTCGGGTTGCCGAGCTGCAGCTGATTGCCGAAGAAGGTGCGATAGAAGAACGTGCCGAGAATGTCGGCGGCGAAATTCGGCCCGGCGAGCGCCCCCTTGACGGAATAGATGAGATCGAAGGCGTTGAAATTGCCGACGAAGGTGAGGATCGAGACGAGGCCGATGGTGGGGAGCACCAGCGGCAGCTTGATATAGAGGAAGATGCGCAAGTGCCCGAGGCCGTCGACGCGCGCCGCGTCGATGAGTTCGTCGGGGATGTTGAGCAGGGCGGCGTAGATCAGCATCATGGGAATGCCGACGAACTGCCACACCGAGATCAGCGCCAGCGTGACGAGCGCGGTCGAAGGCAGGCCGAGCCAGGGCGCAAACCACGCGCCGAGCCCGACGCTTTTCAGTGCGCCCTCGGCGACGCCCCACAGCGGCGAGAGAATGAGGTTCCAGGCGAAGCCGACGATCACCACCGAGAGCATCGTGGGCAGGAAGATGACGGTGCGATAGAGCCCCTTCAGCTTGAGGCCGGGCAGGCTCAGGAGGCCCGCCAGCGCGATGCCGACCGG
>CAVWKL010000296.1:0-37293 GCA_963755075.1 uncultured Alphaproteobacteria bacterium | reverse complement strand
GTTCATTTTTCAGCAGATGCGCGAAATGCCCCGCGGCGCCACGGTGTTCATGAGCCTCGGCACCAACGACGCGGTCGGCGGCGCCGGCGCCCTCGACGTTCACAAGCGCGTCGAGGAGATCGTCGCGGCGGCCGAAGCGCAAGGGATCAAGCTCTATCTGGCTGGGACCGCCCTGCGTCCTCAAGCCCTGGGAGACGTACTCGAAGAGGCTGGACGAGATCTTGCAGGCGCAGCTCGCGGGCAGCTCGGTGACCTACGTGAGCCTGCAGGACGCCAGCTTTTGCGACCGCGCCGTTCATGCCGGAGACGGCGTGCACTTTACTATGGCGGGCTACGCCCGCATGTGGCAGAAAGCGGCCTCGGCCGCGGGTCTCCCGGTTGTCGTCGCCGCTGCGAGCGAACACAGGACGGTTCGCCACGTCGGCAAGCCGCCGAGCGGGAAGAAAAACACGAACAAGATCAAACACCATTTAAGAAAGCCGGTCGTCGTCAAGCCGGCGACGTCGACGTCGCCCGCGCCGAATTGAGGGCAGTCATCAGCCGAGGGCGCTTGAGGCATGGGAAAGAGGCGGTTCTATACGTCGACGGTCTGCTTCGCGTTGGGCGTCGCTTTCGCCGGGTGTCTTGGCGCGGCCGCGGCGACCGCAGCGCCCGCCGATCCGCCGCCGGTCCATATCGCCTTTGTCGGCGATTCCATGGCGGACGGGCTGTGGGGCGCGATGTTCCGCCGCCTCGGAAAAGACAAATGTCTGGCGGAAAAGATCAAATTGTTTCGACACGCCAAGAACGGCACCGGATTGACTCGGCTGGACCAATATAATTGGATCGACGAAGTGGCGGCGCTGGCGACCGACCCGGGCGCCGACCTTTTTGTCGGCTCGTTCGGCATCAACGATCGCCAATCGATCGTCGACCCCGCGAAAACGCGCACCGAATACGGCGGGCCGGCGTTCGACGGCCGCTACGAGGCGCTCGTCGAGGACGTCATCCAAAGCGCGCTCTCGCACGGCTCCTCGATGTTGGTGATGGGCCTGCCGGTCATGCTCGATCCGGCCGCCAACGCCGACGCGACCGAGAAGAACCGCCTGTTCGCCGAGGCGGTCGCCAAAATCGCTTCGCCGCGCGCCGTCTATGTTCCGCCGTGGCGGTCGCAACCCGGCGCCGACGAATACAAACCCTTTTTGGCCAACGCGAATAATGCGATGGTGCAAGTGCGCGCTCCCGACGGCGTTCACTTCACGACGGCCGGTTACGACATGGTGATGGACGTCTTCTATCCCGCCATCATGGAAAGTCTGAAGCAGCGCGGACGCGACGTCGCCAGCGAGTGCGAGAAAATGGGAGCAAAGTGAGGGGCTTGCGAAATTCGGCGGCGCTGCTCGCATGGGCTCTGGCCCTGCTGATCGGCGCGGCGGGCGCGAGCCTGACCGCGAAGGTCGGTCCGAGCGGCGCAGCGAGCGACCCTGTCGTTGCGCGGTCCCTCGAGGCGGCGAGCCGATTGGCGCTGCCGGCCACGTTCGAGGCCTCCGCGCTGGCGCTCGCCGACGCGCGCCTGGCGGCCTGGCGCCCGCGAAATCGGCCGGCGCCGGGCCGCCCGAAGGTTGTCGCCGACGCCCCGCCAAGCCGAGAAGAAAAATTGCTCCGCGTCGCCATGCTCGCCGCCCCGACGGCCGACCCGATGCCGACGGGCCGCACGCGCAGCCTAGGCGCGCTCTCCGCCCTGGAGGGGGCGATGCACGCCGCCAATCGCCCTCAGCCGGAATTTTCCGCCTACGGCGAATTGGAGCCGGAGTTCCTCGAGGCGCATCGCTTGACCATCCTCCAACTCGGCGACAGCCACACCGCGGCTGATTTCTTCAGCGGCCGCGTCCGCGAACGTCTGCAGCAGGTGTTCGGCTCCGGCGGGATGGCCTATCTCGTGCCAGGCCGGCCTCACGCGGGGGTGCGATCGGCGCTGTTCGACAGCGACGCCTCCGACGGGTGGAGCTACGAGGCGCTGCAAACCTCGGACGCAAAGCGCCGCTTCTATCTCTCCGGCTTCAACGCGGTGGCGCGCCACGACGGCGCGGTGCTCAGCATGAAGGCGCGCGGCGGCCTTCCCTATGACCGGGCCGAAGTCGCCTTTCTCAAAGAGCCGGGCGGCGGGCGCGCCGAGGTGCTGGTCGACGGCGAGCCCGGCGGGCAGATCGACCTCAATGGCGCCGCCGATGAGCGCGCGACGCTCGATTTGCAGGCGTCGGCCAACGGGACCGGCGGCTTCCATGACATCACGGTGCGCGCGCTCTCCGACGCGCCGGTGACGGTCACCGGCGTGGAGGTCGCTCGCGACGGCGACGGCGTCTCCTACATCAGCCTGGGGTTCCCCGGCGCGACCGTGCAACTGCTGCAAAAGCTCGCCACCGAAAACCTCGCCGACGATTTCCGCCGTCTCGCGCCCGATATCGTCGTGCTCGCCTTCGGCACCAATGAAGGCTTCAACGACGCGCTCGACATCGCCGCCTACACCGCCCAGTACGAGCAGATCGTCGCCCGGCTCAAAGCGGCGTGGCCGGGCCTGCGCATTGTCATCATCGGTCCGCCCGACGGCGCGCGTCCGGCCGGCGTCTGCCGCAATTCCGCGGTCGGCCACGATTGCCCCGCGCCGCCGCCCCAGCCGGTCGCCGCCGATGGCGGGACCCAATGCCGGTTCCCGACGCCGCCCAAGCTCGGGCAGGTGCGCGAGGCGCAGCGCCGGCTCGCCGAGCGCATCGGCGCCGATTTCTGGGATTGGTCGTCGGTCATGCCGGGCCCCTGCGGCGCGCAGGTCTGGGCGGCCGCCAACCCGCCGCTCATGGCGCACGATTTCGTGCACATGACGCTGGAAGGCTATAAACGAAGCGCCGACCGATTCGCGGATTTCCTGATCCCCTTGATCGACGGCCGGCAGAACAGCACTCATGTTGTTTCCAACAATTGATTTCGGGCTGTTCTTTGCGTTTTCGCTGGCGCTGGTCTGGAGCCTCAATTCCTACAACACCCTCAAGAAGGTCGTGCTGCTGGCCTTGAGCCTGGCCTTCTACGCCTCGTGGAACTGGCGGTTCCTGCTGCTGTTGCTGGCGAGCGGCGCGATCTCCTATCTCGTCGGGCTCTACGTCGACGCGGCGGCGGTCCGGCCCTTTCGCCGTCTCGCGCTCGCCCTCGGCGTCGGGCTCGATCTCGGCATCCTCGCCTATTTCAAGTATCTCGATTTTTTCATCGCCCAGTTTCTGACGCTCGCACACGCGCTGGGGCTCAATCCATCGATCGGCTTCGTCAACGTCACGCTGCCGGTGGCGATCTCGTTCCTGACCTTTCACGCGATTTCCTACGTCGTCGACGTCTATCGCGGCCGCTTGGCGGCTTCGCGCTCGCCGCTCGACATCGTGCTTTACGTCAGCTTCTTTCCCCATCTGGTCGCCGGACCGATCGTGCGGGCCCACGAATTCCTGCCCCAGCTTGCTTCGCCGCCGAGAGCCGGCGATTTCTCGCTCGGCGAGAACATGCTGCTCATCCTCGGCGGCCTGTTCAAGAAGATGGTGATCGCCAATTATCTCGCCGTGCGCTTCGTCGATCCGGTTTTCACCGATCCCAGCCAGTTTCCGCGCTTCGACCTGATCTTTGCGGTTTACGCCTACGCGATCCAGATCTACGCCGATTTCAGCGCCTACACCGACATCGCGATCGGCGTCGCGGCGCTGCTCGGCTATCGCTTCCCGCAGAATTTCGATCAGCCCTATCGCGCGCTCGGCATCGGCGATTTCTGGCGCCGCTGGCATATGACGCTGTCGCGGTGGCTGCGCGACTATCTCTATATTCCCTTGGGCGGCAACCGCCACGGCGCGCTGATGACGGCGCGCAACCTCATGCTGACGATGCTGCTCGGGGGCCTGTGGCACGGCGCCAATTGGACGTTTCTGATCTGGGGCGCGATGCACGGCGCCGCGCTGGTGGCCGATCACGCCTGGCGGCGCAGCGCCGCCTTCGCCCGCTTCGGCGCCGGCCCGATCGCCCGCCTCGTCGATTGGACGCTGACGTTTCACTTCGTCTGCTTCGCCTGGCTGTTCTTCCGTTCCCCCTCGCTCGACGCGGCGCTGCAATTCCTCGCCGGCGTGTGGAGCGACAACGGCGCGCCGAGCACGATGCCGACGGTGGTCTTGCCGCTCATCGCCTGCGGCGCGCTGACCCAAATCGTCCCCTCGCAGACGCGCGGCGTCATCGGCGCTGTCCTCGACAATCGCGGCCCGGCGATCCAGGTCGCGTTCGGCTTTGCCTCGCTCTACGCCATCGTCGTCATGGCGCCGTCCGCCTCGGCGCCGTTCATCTACTTCCAGTTCTAGGGATGGCGCCGTTGACCGCCCGCACGCCAAAACCCGCGTCGGCGACCAGCCCCTGGAGCTGGACGCGGGTGATCTACGCCGTTCTCGCCCTGACCGCCTTTTGCTTTCCCGGCGGCTTGGTCGATTGGCTCGACGAACGCAACAGCGCCGGTTGGCTCGCTGCGCCGCTGGCGATCGCGCGCGGCGTCGACGCCGTCTCGGCGGCGGCGGGGGTGAAGGGGGTCGGGCAGAACCTGCGCAAGTGGTTTGCGGCGGCGGTGGGCGAGTCGGACACTTGAGTCGGGGAAAGTCCGGCGCTTCCGCCCGCCTCGGGATTGCGAGGGCGTCGCCGCGTCAAAACGCCCGCTCAACCGACGCCATCGTCCCCAGACAACGGCATTTTGTCACGGCGCTGGCGCGACTTAGCCGCGTTTCCGCCAAATCGTAACCTGCCGTTTAGGTCTCGCGCACAATCTCCTGCTTCGAGAGAAGTTCGAGGCGCCGCGTCGGCGGAGCCATGCGTGGGGTCGATGTCTGCGGCGCTGAAAACCGCTGGTGAAGCCATCGTGCGCGCGGCGTCGCCCGAGGAGCTTTTTCAAGCCGTCTGCGACGCCGCGGTGCATTGCGGCTTGGTCGGCTGCGCTGCGGTCTTGCTCGCCGACGTCGAGCGGGGTTTGCGGATCGTCGCCGGCGCCGGCGAGGATGTGGACCGCCTCCAGGCCTTGGATGGGCCCGCGGGCTCCGAATTGCACGAGAATCGAGAGGGCCGCGGTCGCGAGCGAGGCGGCGATCCCGATCGCCTGCGGCGGGGCCAATATTGGCGTCTTCGCCTTTCGCGTCCATCGTCCGGCGGCGCTCGCCGATCCGATCGTCGGCATCTTTCGGCAGGTCGTGGAGAAGATGTCCTTGGCGCTCGACCGCTTCGCCCGCGATCGGGAGCATGGGGCCCCCACCGAGGTCATCGATGGCCTGGAGCGTCGCGACGCGATGTCGCGCGCGGCCAACAAGGCCACTCTCCTGGCCCGCAACGAGGGCGAGATGTATCAGAAGGTCTGCGACGCGGCGACTGGCCCCGGCGGGTTCTTGGGCGCCTCGGTCGCTCTCCATGACCCCAATTCGCCGGGGTTCGCGCGCCTCGCCGCTTCGGGGGAGCTGGCGCGTTTCTGCGACCATGCGCGCGTGTTCGCCGATCCCAGCGTTCCCGAGGGCCAAGGCATTCCCGCGGAGGTGTTTGGCGCCGGCGAGCCCGGCTTCGTCGACGACGTGGCCGGCGATCCCCGGGCGGCGAACTGGCGCGCCCCGTTGCTCGCCCATGGCGTGACGGCGGGCGCGGCGCTGCCGTTGACGAAGAGCGACCGCCCGGTCGGCGTCTGCTCTTTCCTTCTCGGGCCGGATTCGGGTCGTCTCGACGACGGACGGATCCAGATGACGCGCCAAATCGCCGACAACCATTCGTTGGGCGTGGAGCTGTTTGCGCGCGAGCGGCGACAGGACGATGTCGCCCGGATGTTCGAATCGCTTGGCGCGACCAACGAGGCGATCATTCGCGCCCGCACCCCCGCCGAACTGTTCGAACTCGTATGCGCCGCTGCGGTGAAGGGCGGCGATTTCACCTGCGCGATGATCGCCATGGAAGAGGCGGGAAGCGCCTTTTTTCGCATCGCCGCCGCCGCGGGGCGGGCCGCGGAGAGGTCGAAGACCATCATACCGGCGAAAGACGCTGACTTGCCCGAAGGGCAGGGGGTGAGCGCGAGGGCGTTTCGCACGGCGCGTCCGTGCATCAGCAACGACTACCGCGACGAAATCGAATCGAGCTTCTTCATCGACGTCGCTCAGCGCGAGGGCGACCGATCCGTCGCCGCCCTGCCGCTGCTCGTTCAGGCTCGACCGGTTGGCGTTCTCATCTTCAAGTCGAGCGAGCGGGGCGCGTTCACGCCCGAACTTGTCGACCTGTTGCAGCGGCTGGCGGACAACGTTTCGTTCGCGCTGGAGAATTTCGATCGCGCGGAGGCGCGTCGCCTGGCGGATGAGCAGAAGGAGCGCCTCGCCCGGATGTACGCCGCGCTGAACGCGACCAACGAAGCCATCATGCGCGCGCCGACGCGCGAAGACTTGTTCGAACGGGTTTGCGAGGCCGCCGTGACGGGCGGCAAGTTCGCCGCCGCCTCCATCGCCCTGGCCGAGCCCGGATCCGACTTCTTGCGCGAGGTCGCCGCCACCGGCTCGCGCGCCGTCCCCCGCGGGTCGGTGAAACTGGCGATATCGGCCGATTATCCCGAGGGGCGCGGGATGAGCGGCACGGCGTTTCGCACCCGCCAGCCGTGCATCAGCAACGATTACCTCGCCGACGAACGGGGCGCCGCATTTCACGACAGCGCGCGCGCCAGAGGCATCAAATCCCTCGCCGCCCTGCCCCTTCTGGGGCGCGACGACGCGGTCGGCGTTCTGATTTTCCTTGCCACTGAGCAAGGCGCGTTCACGCCCGAACTCGTCGAACTCCTCCAGCGGCTGGCCGAGAACGTCTCGTTCGCGCTCGCCAACTTCGATCGCGCCGACGAGCGTCGTCTGGCGAGCGAGCAAAAGGAGCGCTTGACGCGCATGTTCGCCGCGCTGAGCGCGAGCAATGAAGCGATCATGCGCGCCGCCACCCGGAGCGAACTGTTCCATCTGGTCTGCGAGGCGGCGGTGCAGGTCGGCCAGTTCGTTTCGACGATCGTCGCGTTGAGCGAGCCCGGCGAAGATTTCATGCGCATCGTCGCCCGGGCGGGCCCGAAAGGGGAGGCCCATCGCGGCGTTCGAATTGCGGCCAGCGACGCCTATCCCGAGGGACGGGGCGTAGCCGGAACCGCGTTCCGCACCTTGCAGCCATGCATCATCAACGACTATCTCGCCGACCCACGCGGCGCCGCCTTTCATGAACACGCGCGGCGCGAAGGCAACCGGTCCAGCGCCGCGTTGCCGTTGCTGGCGCACGGCGAGGCGGCGGGCGTTCTCGTCTTCATATCGAGCGAATGCAACGCGTTTACGCCCGATCTGGTCGAGCTGCTGCTTCGCATGGCCAACAACGTTTCCTTTGCGCTGGAGAATTTCAATCGGGCCGACGAAAAGGCGCGGGCCGAGGAGCGCATCCAGTATGTGGCGACGCACGACGGTCTGACCGATCTGCCGAACCGCGCCATGTTCAATCAGTTGTTGCGCGCCGCGATCGAGCAGGCGCGCCGCCAAGACCGAATCTTGGCGGTGCTGTTCATCGACATCGACCGTTTCAAGGTCATCAACGATTTGCTCGGGCATGACGCCGGCGACGCGTTGCTGGTCGCAACCAGCAATCGGCTGCGCCGAACCCTCAGCGCCGGCGACGTCGTCGCCCGGCTCGGCGGCGACGAGTTTGTCGTCATTCTCGAACGCGCCTCGGATCTGAAGGAAATCGAGGCGGTCGCGCGCCAATTGCTGGCCGTCGTCTGCGAGCCGCTGCAGCTCTCCGGACTCGAGTGCCGCACCACCGCCAGCATCGGCATCGCGGTGTTCCCCGATGACGGCGAGGACGAAATGACGCTGACCAAGAACGCCGACATCGCGATGTATCGCGCCAAGGAGGAGGGCAAGAACGGCTTTCGCTTCTTCATCCGGCAGAACAAGACGCAATCGGTCGAGCGCCTGGTGTTCGAGGCCCGGCTGCGCCAGGCGCTCGAGCGCAACGAGTTCTCGCTGGATTACCAGCCGAAAGTCGACGCGACGACGGAGCAAATCACCGGCGTCGAGGCGCTGCTGCGCTGGACCTTGCCCGATCTGGGGCCGCTGTCGCCGGTCCAGTTCATTCCGCTCGCCGAAGAAACCGGACTGATCGTCCCTGTCGGGCGCTGGGTGCTGAAAACCGCCTGCGCGCAGAACATGGCCTGGCGACGACAGGGGCTTCCCCCGTTGTCGATGGCGGTCAATCTTTCGCCGCGGCAGTTCTCGGACGAGAATCTGTTGCGCGACATCGACGACGCGCTCGCCGCCAGCGGGATGCCGTCGGAGCTGCTGCAGCTCGAAATCACCGAGAGCATGGTGATGCACAACGTCGGCCGCGCCATCGAACTGCTCGACGTCATCCGCGCCCGCGGCGTGCGCCTCGCCATCGACGATTTCGGCACCGGCTATTCCTCGATGTCGCTGATGAAGAAATTCCCGGTCGACACGATCAAGGTCGATCGTTCGTTCGTGCAGGACCTGCCGCACGACGCCGAGGACAGGGCGATCGCGCAAGCGATCCTCAGCATGGGAAAGGCGCTCGGCCTGACGGTGGTCGCCGAGGGCGTGGAGACCGAGGAGCAAGCGGCCTTCCTGCGCGACCACGGCTGCGACGAAATGCAGGGCTTCCTCTTCAGCCGGCCGGTTCCCGCCGAGCGCATTCCGGACGTGCTGCGCGCCGCGCGCTTCTTCCCGCCGCCGCTGCATTCGCTCGAGCTTGTCGCCGATTGCCCGCCCGGCGCTGACGAAGCGGCGAGCCGCGCCTCAGCGTAGATGAAACGCGCGCCCGCGCCGGCGCGGGCTTCATCGCTCGGCGCAGATGGCGCGCGCGCGCTCCTCGGCGTAGCGCCAGGCCGAAAACGCCGCGCGCGCGTCGAGGCCGTCGAGGACGACGATGAAGGGGTCGTCGCCGAAGCTGGCGTAACGATCGAGGAGCGCCTCGGCCGAGGCGCCGGGCCGATGTTCTTCCGCCAGGGACCGATCGACAATCTCGCGGCAAGCGGCGATCGCCTCTTCAAGCGTTGCGTAGACGCCCTGTTCGCGGCGCTCTTCCGGATCCTGGTAATGGAAGTTGTCGTCGACCATCACCTGGTAGCGAGGCATCGGGAGAGGCTCCTGAGATCGTGATGCGCTAAGGTCGAACCGTCTCGGCCGCCGTCATTGCGAGCAAAGCGAAGCCATCCAGACGAAGCCCACGCCGCAAACCCTAAGTCTGGATGGCTTCGCTTTGCTCGCCATGACGGCCGAGTCTTGTTTCCATCTAAAGACACCAAGCTCCAAGGCGCAACTACACTATGGCGCCGTCGCCGCGAGGTTCAGCCGCGCGCGATCAGCGAACGCGCGAGCAGCGCGGCGTTAGCCGGGTTTTCGCCGATGCGGCGGATGGCGTAGGGCCACCAGTCCAAGCCGAACGGCAGGTAGAGGCGCACCCGCCGGCCGGCGGCCGCGAGCGCCGCGGCGAGGTCGTCGCGCACGCCGACGAGCATCTCGATCTCCCACTGATCCGCCCGCCAACCGCCGGCCTCGGCGCGCGCGACGGCGTAGCGCTGCAGGGCGTCGTCGTGGGTGGCGATCGAGGGATAAAAGCCGCTGTCGCGCGATCGAGGCGAAAACATCAGGTCGATCAGCCGCCGCGAGTTGGCCTTGATTGCGGCGCGCCCGGTGAAGCTCGTCGCCGCGGCGGCGACGAAGGCGCCCTTGACCAAGCGCACGTGGGCGCCGCGTTCGATCTGCCGTTTCAGGTCCTCCTCGGTGCGCCGGAGATAGGCTTGCAGGGTCAGCGCCGCCGGCAGGCCCGCCGCGCGCAGGTCGTCGTGGAGCGCGATCGTTGCGTCGGTGAACGAGGCGTCCTCCATGTCGAGCATCATCGCTCGGAGGCGCGGCGCCTCCTTCGGCGCGGCGGCGATCGCTTCGGCGACCGAAAACGCGTTGCGGCGGGCGAGGGCGGGATCGCGCATCTGGCCGATCTGCGTCGGATCGACCGAGAGGTGCGCGTCGAGCGGCGAGGCGGCGAGCCGCGCGACGATCGTGAGTTGCGCGGCGACGGTCGCGGCGATCTTAACGGGGTCGGAGACGTATTCGCCGAGATAAAAGAGCGAAGCGCGAATCGCCCGCTCGTCCCAGAGGCGCGAAGCGCGCGCCAAGGCCGCCTCGGGCGTCGCCCCGGCGACGTAGCGTCGCGCCAGCGCCGCGCCAACGCGCGAGGCCTGAACCCGGCGCGTCACCCCTTCGGCGCGCGCCAAGGCGATCATCGCGTTCTGCCAGGCGCGTCGCAGCATGGATCGCTCCGAGGAGGGGGTGGTTGCGGGATTAAGCGGACCGGGCAGGGCGGTCAATGCGATGGCGGCGGCTGCGACGATGGGACCGCTCAGCTTTGACCTAGCTCAGACACATATGAGACCGATTGCATGATCGGAGGGGTTCTCCGAGGTTCGGGTTGCGAAGCTCGAATCACAAGGAGAACCCCATGCAGGTTTTTGGCCTGCCCGGCCATATTATCCGCAGCGCTAGGGGCGCGTCGCGTCTTCTGGCGGCGCAGACCCCAAATATCGAAGCCGCCAGAAGACGCGACGCGCTCGCGCGGTGGCGAAAGGCCATGGCGCAAGGGCTGAACGCCGATCAGGCCGCCCAGGCGGTCGGCGTCCCGCGCTCCACCCTCTATCGCTGGGAAGAACGAGCCGAGCCGGCCAGCCGGCGGCCCCGCCGGATGCGTCAACAAAAACGCCCCCAAGGGCTCGCCGCCGCCGTCGAGCGGCTGCGTTTGGATCATCCCATGTGGGGCAAGGAGAAGCTCGGGCCGATCCTGCGCGACCAAGGCTTTGCAACCTCCAACGCCACCGTCGGGCGCATCCTCAGCGACCTCATCAGGCGCGGCAGGGTTCCCTCCGTCCCCGCCCTCATCCGCAAAGTCGCCGCCAGAAGCGCCGCCAAAAAGCGCCCCCACGCCATCCGCAAGCCCAAGGATGTCTCCTTCCACAAGCCTGGCGACGTCGTCCAGATCGACACGCTTTCGATCCATCCCTTGCCCGGCGTCACCATCAAGCATTTCAACGCCTATGATCCTTTCGCCAAATGGACCGTCGCCAGAGCCTGCAAGCAGGCCACCGCCAAAAACGCCGCCGCCTTCCTCGACCACGTGCTCAATCAGATGCCCGATCCCGTCAAAGCCATCCAGGTCGACGGCGGGTCCGAGTTCATGGCCGAGTTCGAACAGGCCTGCGCCGACAGAAAGCTGCCCCTCTACGTCCTCCCGCCACGATCGCCAAAACTCAACGGCGCCGTCGAACGCTGCAATGGCGCATGGCGATACGAATTCTACGCCTGCGTCGAACTGCCCATGCGCATCGATAAAATCGATGAAAGGGTCCAAGCCTTCCAACACCTCTACAATCACCACAGACCCCACGGAGCCCTTGCAGGAATGACCCCAGCGCAATACCTCTCTGCCCGCCGAGCCAACGAAAGCCCCCAGTCTCATATGAACTGAGCCAGGACAAGCTTTTGACAAACTTTGCCAAGAACATTAGAACGACGTCCGCGTGAGGGCGAAATGGCGACCATGAACGTATCGCTTCCCGAAACGATGAAGGCCTGGGTCGAGGCGCAAACGCGCAGCGGGCGCTACAGCAACGCGAGCGACTATGTCCGCGATCTCGTCCGTCGCGATCAGGAGCGCGCGCAGAAGATCGCCGAGTTGCAGGCGCTGATTTCGGCAGGGATCGACAGCGGCGTCAGCGACAAGAGCATGAACGACGTCTTGGTCGTCGCGCGGGCGACCTCGGCTCGCGGCGCGAGCTGAGGGTTGGTCTACCGGCTGACCAACGCGGCCGCCGCCGACGTCGCCGCCATTTTCGTTCGCGGCGCTGCGGAATTTGGAGCGGCGCAGGCGGAAAAGCATCACGCCGGTCTCGAAAGAATTTTCGAATTCCTCGCCGCCAATCCACGCGTAGCGCGAGAGCGCGACGAATTCTCACCGCCGGTGAGACTTCATCCTTTCGGCGTTCACATCGTGGTCTATCGGATCGTCGACGAGGACATTCTTGTCGTGCGCGTTTTGCACGGGCGACAGGATTGGGAGCGTTGGCTCTGAGGGGCGGACGCGAAGGTTCGCTTCGGCGCCCCGCGCGCGCCGTCCGCGCTCAAACCCTCGGCGGCAGGTCGGCGAAGCGGCGGCGGCCGGCGGCGACGGCCTCCAGCTCGGCGAGCTCCTCGTCGCGCCGGTGATATCCGCAGTCGGCGACGAGCTTGCGCGCGGTGGCGAGATTCACCGTCGCTTCCTCGCTGAGGCGCGCCGCCTCGGCGGCGTCGGGGAGGGTCGGCTTCGGCGGGCGGGCGTCGACGAGCCCGTTGAGCGGCGCGACCGCTTCGATCCGCGCGAAGGCGAGCCGCGCGCGTTCGAGCGCGCTGTCGCAGAGACAGAGCCGCTCAGGCCGCCGCGCCGCGGCTAAAGTCCTTGACAGGCTCTCGCGATCGGAAAAAGAGGCTTCCAAGAGGTCGACGGCGCATTGCGGCGGCCCCCGGGGGTCGAAACTTCGGCGTCGCGCGGCGTCTGTAGACGCGACCGCTGGTCGCGTCCGGCGCGTCAGCGCTGTGCCGGGTTCGGGCCGAAGCGGCGGGAAGGGCGCGGCCAGCGGCCGCGTCCGGCAGAGTCGCGCCGCACGCCGTTGGGTTCGCGCGGCCTCGCCGAACGAGTCGATTGCGACGCCCCGACGCAATGCGCCAATCAATGTATTATACATATAGCAAATGTATATAATCTAAGTCGCCCCTCGACCCGCCGCCGACGCCGCGACGCGGAAATAATCCCCCTCGCAATCCCTTGAAATCACACCCCGGCGGGAAATCGCCGCCCCGCTCGCCGCCCCATTGCCCTTCGCTCCCCACCCCTCTATACCGGCGCCGCAACCGCTTACGCCGGCCCGTTTCGGCGAGTGAGCCTTTTGGAGCCCTGATGATCCACGTCACCTTCCCCGACGGGGCGCGGCGCGCCTTCGAGCCCGGCCTCTCCGGCGTCGAGATCGCCAAGTCGATTTCCCCCTCTCTCGCCAAACGCAGCGTCGCGATGGTGCGCGACGGGGCGCTCGCCGATCTCTCGGATAAAGTCGAGGCCGACGCCGCGCTCGAATTCATCGGCCGCGACGATCCGCGCGCCCTCGAGCTCATCCGTCACGACGCCGCCCACGTGCTCGCCGAGGCGGTCCAGTCGCTGTGGCCCGATACGCAGGTCACCATCGGGCCGGTGATCGAGAACGGCTTCTATTACGACTTCTTCCGCGCCACGCCCTTCACCCCGGAGGACTTCCCGGCGATCGAAAAGCGCATGCGTGAAATCGTCGCACGCGACCGGCCGTTCGCCAAGACGGTGATGGGCCGCGAGGCGGCCAAGGGCCTGTTCGAGAAGAAGGGCGAGGCGTTCAAGATCGAGCTGATCGACGCCATTCCCCCCGACCAGGAGCTGAAGCTCTACACTCAGGGCGAGTGGACCGATCTCTGCCGCGGCCCGCACATGACCTCGACCGGCAAGGTCGGCGACGCCTTCAAGCTGATGAAGGTCGCCGGGGCCTACTGGCGCGGCGATTCGACCAAGCCGATGCTGTCGCGCATCTACGGCACGGCGTTCGCGAAAAAGGAAGAGCTCGACGCCTATCTCAAGCAGCTCGAGGAGGCCGAGAAGCGCGACCACCGCCGCCTGGCGCGCGAGATGGATCTCTTCCATTTCCAGGAGGAGGGGCCGGGCACGGTGTTCTGGCACTCCAAGGGGTGGACCCTGTTCCAGACGCTGATCGCCTACATGCGCCGCCGGCTCGCCGCCGACTATCAGGAGGTCAGCGCGCCGCAGGTGCTCGACAAGCGCCTATGGGAGATTTCCGGCCATTGGGGCTGGTACCGCGAGAGCATGTTCATGGCGCGCGCCGCCGGCGACGACGCCGGAGCCGAGGACGAGCGCATTTACGCGATCAAGCCGATGAACTGCCCCGGCCACATCCAGATCTTCAAGAACGGCCTGCGCTCCTATCGCGAGCTGCCGCTGCGCCTCGCCGAGTTCGGCATGGTCCATCGCTACGAGCCGTCCGGCGCGCTGCACGGGGTGATGCGGGTGCGCGCCTTCACCCAGGACGACGCCCACATCTTCTGCACCGAGGACCAACTCGCCGAGGAGTGTCACAAGATCAACGAACTGATCCTGTCGGTGTACAAGGATTTCGGCTTCGACAAGATCGTCGTCAAGCTGTCGACGCGGCCGGACAAGCGCGTCGGCACGGACGAAATGTGGGATCACGCCGAGGCGGTGATGGGCCGAGTGCTCGACGAGATCAAGGCGCGCCACGCCGACGCGGTGACGACTTCCATCAATCCGGGCGAGGGCGCCTTCTACGGGCCGAAGTTCGAGTATGTGCTGCGCGACGCGATCGGGCGCGACTGGCAATGCGGCACGACGCAGGTCGACTTCAATCTGCCCGAGCGCTTCGGCGCCTTCTACATCGCCGCCAACAGCGAAAAGACGATTCCGGTGATGATCCATCGCGCCATCTGCGGCTCGATGGAGCGCTTCACCGGCATCCTGCTCGAGCATTACGCCGGCCATCTGCCGCTTTGGCTCGCTCCCGCGCAACTCGTCGTCTGCACCATCACTCAGGAAGGCGACGATTACGCGATGGAGGTCGTGAGTGCAGCGCGCAAGCGCGGCCTGCGCGTCGAGGCGGACCTGAGGAACGAGAAGATCAGCTATAAGGTGCGCGAGCATTCGCTCGCCAAGGTTCCGGCGCTTCTGGCCATCGGCCGCAAGGAAGCGGCCGAGCGCAGCGTATCGATCCGCCGCCTCGGCTCGAACCAGCAGGCGACGATGGCCTTGGGCGAAGCGCTCGACGCGCTCGTCGCCGAAGCGACGCCGCCGGATCTGAAGCGGGAGCAGGAGGCGGTCGATGCGCAATAACCCCATCGTCCAAATCGGCCGCGGCGCGGGCACCGTTCGCTTTGGCGCGGAGGCGCCGCTGGCGCTGATCGCCGGCCCGTGCCAGCTCGAAAGCCGGGCGCACGCGCTGGAGATGGCGGGCGCGCTGAAGGAGATCGCGACGCGGCTCGGCTTCGGCCTCGTCTTCAAGACGTCTTATGACAAGGCCAACCGCACCTCCGGCGCGGGCGCGCGCGGGCTCGGCCTCAAGGCGGCGCTGCCGATCTTCGCCGAAATCCGCGAGACGCTGGGCCTGCCGGTCCTCACCGACGTGCACGAGCCCGCGCAATGCGCGCTCGCCGCGCAGGCGGTCGACGCGCTGCAGATCCCGGCGTTTCTCTGCCGCCAGACCGACCTGCTCGTCGCCGCCGCAAGAACGGGGCGCGCGGTCAACGTCAAGAAGGGGCAGTTCCTGGCGCCCTGGGACATGAAGCATGTCGTGGCGAAGATCGCCGACGCCGGGGGGGTCGACGTGCTGGTCACCGAGCGGGGCGTCAGTTTCGGCTACAATACGCTCATCTCCGATATGCGCGCGCTGCCGATCATGGCGCGCGAGACCGGCGCGCCGGTCATCTTCGACGCCACCCATTCCGTGCAGCAGCCCGGCGGACAGGGCGCATCCTCCGGCGGACAACGCGAATTCGTCGCCGTGCTGGCGCGCGCGGCGGTCGCGGTCGGCGTCGCCGGCGTCTTCATCGAAACCCACGAAGACCCCGATTCGGCGCCTTCGGACGGTCCGAACATGCTGCCTCTCAACGATCTCGAGGCGCTGATGGCCGAGTTGCAGGAATTCGATCGCCTGGCAAAACGCCGGGCGGGACAGGCGCGGGCGGGGGCGTCCCCTGTCATCGAGCGGTCATGATCGAGGGGTAACCGCAGGCGATGGACGACTATCTGTTCAGTTACGCGACCGCGACCGATCCGCCGGTCAAGCGGGGTCTCATTCGGCTGGTCGAAAAGGCGACCGGGCAGCCGAGGCTGAAGCGCCTTTACATTGATAACCAGCTCTATCCGCGCCCCAGCGAAAGTTTTTGGCAGGCGGCGGTGCGCTGTCTGGCGCTCGACGTGCGCTACGACCCCGACGCGCTGGCCTGCGTTCCCAGAACTGGGCCGGTGGTGTTCGTCGCCAACCACCCCTTCGGCGTGCTCGACGGCATCGTGATTTCCTGGCTGGTCGAAAAGGTCCGCTCGGACTTTGTCGTCCTCACCAACGCCGTGCTGATGCGCGCGCCAGAAGTTCGCGATTTCATCTTGCCGATCGATTTCTCTGAAACCGAGGAGGCGCGGCGCACCAATCTGGCTTCGCGCGCCGCCGCGCGCGCACGACTCGACAAAGGCGGCGCGGTGGTGGTGTTTCCCGCCGGCGGCGTCTCCACCGCGCCCGATCGCCTGGGGTTGAAGCCCGCGGTCGACGCGCGCTGGCAGCCATTCGTCGGTCAGCTCATCCAGCGCTCGAAGGCGACGGTGGTGCCGATCTGGTTCGGCGGCCAGAACAGCCGTCTGTTCCAAATCGCCAGTCACGTCAGTCAGACGCTGCGGCTTTCTTTGATCTTCCACGAAGTGAAGACCCGCATCGGCGCCAGCGTTCCCGTCGTGATCGGCGCGCCGATCGGCTTCGAACGCGTCGCCGCGATCAAGGACCGCCAGGCGCTCGCCGACAATCTTAACGCCCAAGTCTGCGCCTTGGCGGCGATTGCGCCGGCGCAGGGAGCAAAACCGCGCCGCGGCAAGAAGCTCTTGGCGAAGTTGAGCCGTCTGCGGCCGCGAAGCGCGGCGTAGCGCCGAACCTCTGGACCGTCCGTCCGCCGCCGCGACGCCCGAGCGCGGCCGGGCGGCGGAGTTCCCTCAATTCCTCACAAAAACGTTGAAAATTTTCGGCTATCCGTCTGGCGAAGCGGCGGCGCGACCGTGCGTGGACGAATGCGCTGCGGTTGCCCTGGGGATCGCGCGAACAAGCCGGTCCACAACGCGTCGTCAGGCCCGACCTTTGGCGCAACCCCCGGCAATGGATCAATAAATATCAAAGCGATGCGTCGAGTTTCTTTGGTGAAGTCTTACTTGAACCGCGGCGTCGGACGGCGGCCGTGGCCCGTCAATTCAGCCGCGGCCGCGATACGGCGCGACGCCCTGGTCGGGCGCCCAGACGCCTTTCGGCAGGCGTCCGGTCTGCCAGAACACGTCGATCGGAATGCCGCCGCGGGGATACCAATAGCCGCCGATGCGCAGCCAACGCGGCCTCAAGAGCGCGGCCAGCTCCTTGCCGATTCGCACCGTGCAATCCTCATGAAACGCGCCGTGACTGCGGAAGCTGGCGAGGTGCAGCTTCAACGACTTGGATTCGACGATCCACTTGTCTGGGACATAGTCGATGACGAGATGGGCGAAATCCGGCTGGCCAGTCACCGGGCAGATCGAAGTGAACTCCGGCGCCGCGAAGCGCGTGACGTAATCGACGTCCGGGTGCGGATTGGGCGCGCGCTCCAACGTCCCTGCGTCGGGATGATCGGGGATCTGCGAGGGGCGCCCGAGGTGGGCGAAGGCGCCGGGAGACTGAGCGGATTTGGTCATCGGGGCTACATAGCGCTTGGCGCCGGAAAGGCAAAGGCGCGCCGCCGCCATTGCGCGCGGCCGCCCGCGCGGCTAAAGCACGCTCGACGGAAGAGCGCTTGACTTCATCGATCGACCCCCTGCTTCGCGCCCACGCCCTCTCGGCGCTGGACGAAATCACCGACGCTGCGTTGCGGGCGGGGGAGATCGCGTTGCGCGATTTTCGCTTGGGCAAGGCGACGAGCGCCCAGGTCCACACCAAGTATGGCGGCTCGCCGGTGACGGGCGCGGATTATGCCGTCGACCGCTACTTGACCGAACGGCTTCGCGCCGCGTTTCCGGAGGCCGGTTGGTTGTCCGAGGAGACGGCGGACGATACGGCGCGCCTCGACAGGGCGAGCCTTCTCGTCGTCGATCCGATCGACGGCACGCGGGCGTTTCTCGGAGGCGATCCGCGCTGGACGGTGTCGATTGCGCTTGTCCACGACGGTCGCCCGATTGCCGGCGTGGTCCATGCGCCCGCCCTCGGGCAAACCTACCGCGCCGCACTGGGTTGCGGGGCGAGGCGCGACGGCGCGCCGATCCGCGCCACGACGAAGTCGGCGTTGGAGGACGCGCTGGTCGGCGGGCCGAGATCATTGGTCTCGGCGCTCGCCAAGGTCGCCCGAATCGACTTGGCGGCCGCGCCGCGCATTCCTTCGCTGGCGCTTCGCCTGGCGCGAGTGGCCGACGGCGCGCTCGACGTCGGCCTCGCCTCAGGCAATTGCCGCGATTGGGACGTCGCCGCCGCCGATGTCCTCTTGAGCGAGGCCGGCGGGCTTCTGATCGACGTGCATGGACAGATTCTGCACTATAATAGAGAGAGGACGCAGCACGGCGTCTTGCTGGCGTGCGGGGCGGGGCTTGCGCCAGCCCTGGTTAAGGCTGCGCGCGTGGCGCTGGTCGAGCGGGCGGCATGAAATTTGGCAGCGTCGGGGAGCGCGTGGGCGGTTGCGTTTTTTGTCTTCGCGAGGCAAAGCCCTCGCGGACCCGGGCGCAAACCGACATTGGCGCCGCTTGAGCGCGCTTCCCAGAGGGAATTGACGATATGACGCAAGACGAAACCTGGCGCCGCCCATCCCGGCAACTGCTGCATCTGGTGTTCGGCGGCGAATTGAAAGATCTGGACAGCCACGAATTCCGCGATCCCGCCAAGATCGATATCGTCGGCATCTTTCCCGATTACGAAAGCGCCGAGCGCGCCTGGCGCGGCAAGGCGCAAGCGACGGTCGACAGCGCCCAAACGCGTTATTTTGTCGTCCATCTCCATCGCTTCCTCGAACCGAAGGGCCTCCAGCGCAAGCCGGCCTGAGGGGGAGATGTTTAAACGTCTGGGTCGAATGAAATTTGTGCAGGAGGCGTTCGGCCTCCTGCTTGCGAGCTATTTGAAGCTCGTCCAACGCACCAATCGCTTTGTCCGCGAGCCGGCCGACCTCGACGCGGCGATCGCCGGTCAGACGCCGCTGATCGTCGCGATGTGGCATGGGCAACATCTGATGATTTCCTTCGCCTGGCCAAAATCGATTCCGCGAATGGCTGCGCTGATCTCGCGCAGCGGCGACGGCGCCGGGCAGGCGGCGGCGCTGCGTCGGCTCGGCGTGACGCCGGTGCGCGGTTCGGGGGGGCGCGCCGATCGCAGCCGGCGCAAAGGCGGCGCGCCGGCCTTGCGCGAACTGTGGCGTCAGCTTGAGCGTGGCGCGTCCGTGGCGATGACCGCCGACGTCGCCAAGCGCGCGCGCGTCTCCGGGCTTGGCGTCGTCACCCTGGCGCGCCTTTCCGGGCGGCCGATCGCGCCCACGGCGGTGGTGGTCAGCCGGCGTATCGATTTCAAATCATGGGATCGCGCCAGCCTTGGCATGCCGTTCGGGCGCGGCGCGATCGTCGTCGGCGATCTCATCCGCGTCCCGGCTGACGCCGACGAGGCGGCGCTGGAGGCCGCGCGCCGCCAGGTCGAGGCGGCGCTCGACGCGGTGCATGCGCGCGCCTACGCGATCATTGGGGGGCGCGATCCGGGCGCCGAGTTGAGGCGTTCATGAGTCTTCCGCTGACGCTCTCCGCTTATCGGCTCGCCACGCGCCTGGCGACGCCGTTGAGCGGTCCGTTGCTGTCGCTGCGGCTCAACAAGGCCAAGGAAGATCCCTTGCGCGTCGACGAACGACGCGGATTCGCCAGCCTAGCGCGCCCGGAGGGGCCGCTCGTTTGGTTGCACGGCGCAAGCGTCGGCGAGGCGCTTTCGCTGTTGCCGCTGGTCGAGCGTCTGACCCAGGGCCGCCGCGGCGCGCTGATGACGACCGGCACCGTCACCTCGGCGCGGCTGCTGGCTCAGCGGTTGCCGGCCGGAGCGCTGCATCAATTCGCCCCGCTCGACGCGCCGGGCTTCATGCGCCGCTTTTTCGCCCATTGGCGCCCCGACCTTGCATTGATCGCCGAATCGGAATTGTGGCCGAATATGATTCTCGAAGCCAGCCGCGCCGGGACGCCGCTGGTCATGGTCAACGCGCGTATGAGCGCGCGATCCTATGCGCGCTGGCGTCGGGCCCCCGATTTCATCGCCGCGCTGCTCGGCCGCGTCGACCTTTGCCTCGCGCAGAGCGAGGCCGACGCGGAGCGGCTCGCCAAACTCGGCGCGAGAGTTGTGCGCGTCGCCGGCAATCTCAAATTCGACGCGCCGGCGCCGCCCGCCGACCGGCAAGAGCTGGCGGCGCTGGCGGGCCTGACCTCCGGTCGCCGAATCTGGATCGCCGCCTCGACCCATGACGGCGAGGAGAGCATCGCTGCCGAGGCTCACCAGCGCCTCGCGCGAACCTTTCCCGACGCGCTGACCCTGATCGCGCCGCGCCACCCCGCGCGCGGCGAGGCGATCCTCGCCGAATTGCAGGCGCTCGGACTCCGCTGTGCGTTGCGCTCGCGCGGCGAGCGGCCGGAACGTGAGACCGCGATCTACATCTGCGACACCATGGGCGAACTTGGCCTGTTCTACCGCCTCGCCGGCGTGGTGATGGTCGGCAAGTCGTTTGTCGGCGGCGGCGGGCAGAACCCAATCGAAGCCGCCAAGCTCGCCAGCGCCATTCTGCACGGCCCGCAGGTCGCCAATTTCGTCGAGGTTTACGCGCTGCTCGACGAGGCGGGCGGAGCGGCGGCGGCGCACGACGCGGAAGAACTCGGGGCGATGCTCACGCGGCTGTTTGCCGATCCGGCTCGTCTCAGGGCGATGGCGCGCGCGGCCGCCAAAGCGGTGGAGACGCGAGGCGGCGCGGTCGATCGCGTGATGCAGGCGCTGGCGCCGTTTCTGCCGATCGCCAACCCGTCGGCCCCGGCATGATCGCCCCCGCCTTCTGGGCCCGCGAACGCCCGAACGTCACGGCGCGCGCCCTCGGACCCCTTGGTGCGCTCTATGGCTGGGCGACGGCGCGCCGCATGGCGCGGCCAGGCGTTCGCGTCGAGGCTGCCGTCGTCTGCGTCGGCAACTTTGTGCTCGGCGGCGCCGGCAAGACGCCGACCGCGATCGCGGTGGGGCGCATGCTGCAAGACGCCGGCCAGCGTGTTGCGTTTCTCTCGCGCGGCTATGGCGGCGCCGCGCGGGCCGAGCCGATCGCAGTCGACCCCGCGACACACGGCGCGCGCGACGTGGGCGACGAGCCGTTGCTGTTGGCGCGGGTCGCGCCGTGCTTCGTCGGCGCCGACCGCGTCGCGGCGGCGCGCGCCGCGATCGCCAGCGGCGCGAGCGCGCTGGTGCTTGACGACGGCCTGCAGAACCCGGCGCTCGCGAAGGATTTCGCTTTCGCCGTCGTCGACGGCGCAGCGCGCTTCGGCAACGGCCTCACCTTTCCCGCCGGGCCTTTGCGCGCACCGCCGGCGTGGCAATTGCCGTTCGTATCCGCGCAGGTTGTCATCGGCGGCGAGGACGACGCCTTGGCTGCGTTTCGCGCGCTGGCGCCGGAAAAGCCGATCTTTCGCGCGTGGCTGGAGGCCGACGCGGTCGTCGGCGCGAAAATCGTCGGCCGTCCGGTGTTCGCCTTCGCCGGAATCGCGCGGCCGGAGAAATTCTTCGCCACATTGGAAGCGCTCGGCGCGTCGGTTTCGGCCAAGCGTCCCTTCCCCGACCACCACGCCTACGACGGGCGCGAGATCGACGCGATCATCGCCGAGGCCCGCGCGCGCGGCCTAACGCCGGTGACGACGGAAAAGGACTACATGCGGCTCGCGCCGGCCCACCGCAAGGCAATCCTCGCCTTGCCCGTGTCCCTGCGCTTCGAAAGGCCTTCGCCCGTCGCGGCATTGCTCCGCCAGGCGCTCGCGGCGCGGCGGGCGTACTGATCCGTCGCCACCCTCGGCGCGCGGTCGTCGTCTTGCGCCCGGTCGAGTGATCCAGAACGACTCGTCGAACGTAAACGCTTTACGTGAAGCGAACGATCCAAAGCGCAAGGAACCCGCCAATGGTCGCCATATCAAGATTATTCGATCAGGCGGCCAAACCGGTCGCGGATGATTTCGCCGACGCGGCGCCCGACGACTCGACCGCCGAAGACGCCTTTCGCATGGTTTTGCGCTGGATCGGCGAGGATCCGGAACGCGACGGATTGCGCGAGACGCCCAAACGGCTGGTGAAGGCGTTTCGGGAGTATTTTTGCGGCTACGCGGACGATCCGCAGGACATTCTGCGCAAGACTTTCGAAGAGATCGACGGTTATGACGAGATGGTCGTGCTACGCGGCGTCTCCTTCGAGAGCCATTGCGAGCATCACGTCGCGCCAATCATCGGCCGCGTCTGGGTGGGCTATGTGCCCGACAGGCGTGTTGTCGGCATCTCCAAGCTGGCGCGCGTCGTCGAGGCCTTTGCCCGGCGGTTGCAGATCCAAGAGCGAATGACGGCGCAAATCGCCAACGCGATCGAGCGCGAGCTGCGCCCGCGCGGCGTCGCGGTGGTCGTCAAGGCGATTCATCATTGCATGCTGAGCCGAGGGGTCCGCAAGCATGGCGGCGACCTTGTCACCAGCCGCATGCTCGGTTGCTTTCGCGACGATTCCATGACGCGGTCCGAGTTCATGGCGATGGTGAATTCCGATGCGCTGGCGTGACGCGCACGCCGACATTTGGAGGACGCCGTGACGGCCCTCGCGGGATATATCGGCGCTCTCGTCGCCTTCGTCGCCGCCGACATGATCTGGCTCGGATTCGTGGCCGAACGCCTTTATCGGCCGACGCTCGCGAGTATTTTGGCGGTGAGCGTGAATCTGCCTGCCGCCGTCGCCTTCTATCTGATCTTTCCGGTCGGCCTGACGGTGTTCGCGGTGGCGCCGGCAACAAAAAGCGGTTCGCTCGGCGTCGCCGCGTCGTCAGGATTCCTGACCGCCAATCGCATCAGTGCATCTTAAGGTACGCGGACGGGGCAGCGGCGCGTGCGTCCCAGCCGCGGAAAGAAGACGGGCGTGCAAAGCTGATAGGCGGTGAAGGCGGGCCCGCGCGTTCGCTGCATATGCTCTTCCAGCGGGGGTACGCCGGAAACATAGCGAAGCGTCCAATACATCAACGCAGGGGCGAGGACCGCAGCCCAGCCGAGATCGTACGCGCCCGTAAAATCGATCGCAATGAGGGGATAGGCGACCCAGGCTAGCCATTCGAAAAAGTAGTTCGGGTGACGCGAGCGGCTCCAGAGCCCGAAGTCGCAAATCGCGCCGCGGCTGGCGGGATCGGCCTTGAAGCGCGCGACCTGCAAGTCGGCGACGGCTTTGCCGATCAGCGTCGCCGCGAACAGAGCCACGCCGGCGACGTCCTGCACGCGCGGCTGCGCGGAGGGGGTTTTGGCAGCCAGCGCGACGGCCCTCGCCAGCACGGCGCCGACGAGCGCCTGGGCTTGCAAGAACTGGAAAAGCCGCGCCGGCGTCGCGGCGGCCCATTCCTCGATCAGCTTGCGATATCGCGGATCGTCGCCGCCCTTCAGCGTTCGCGCGACGATATGGAGGCCGAGCCGCAGCGACCAGGCGACCGCGAGCGCGGCGACCATGGCGCGCCGCCATGGCGGCGCGCTGGGTTCGGGGTTCGGAGCGAGCGCGAGCAGCACGCCCATTGCGCCGACTCCGAATGTCCACGAGGCGTCGATCCAGCCGGACGTGCCGGTCCGGCGCTGGATCGCCCATGCGCCGGCCATGAAGGCGGCGAGGCCGGCCTCGGCGATGAAGGCTTCCCAGATGAGCGCGGCGAGGGTCATGCCCCTGCGCTCTGATCGCCATGCGCTCGCGAACGGCGCGACGACGGGCGCATTACAGCCGCACGAAGGGCTGCACGAGGCGACCGATGAGGCCCTCCAGCCGCAACTGGCCCTGCATCGCCACGAGGCAAACGCAATCCTCGCCGTCGTCGACATGCGGCTCGTGATGAACGGTTTCGTCGCCAAGATCGAAGTCGCCGGGACCGAAACGACCGCCGGCGTGATGGAACGCTCCCGTCAGCACGCAGGTCATTTCCAACGCGGTATGCGTATGCCGCAACATTCTGCTGCCGGGCGCGGATTTCAGCAAAAACACTCGCGTCGGGCTCGGTTCGGGCAGCGCGATGCGCCTCAGGCTGACGCGCGGCGCGATCCTTTGCCAGGCGCCGAAACGATAGGTTCTGACGAAATGCGGCAGGAGAGGGGGCGTATCCTCGAGCTCGCGCGCCGGCGACGTTGTCGGCGGCGGCGGCGGTTGATCGAGCCGCGCCAGCGCGAGGGCGAGTGCTCCGTCCGACAGCGCGGCGGGCGGCGCGTCGGCGAGCAGCGCGCCGCTGACCCGCTCCATCGAACGCGCCCATTCGCGGCACTTCGCGCAGGCCTTCAGATGCGTGGCGATCGCAACATGCTGGCCGAAATCGAGGGCGCCGGCCTTATAGGCCGCGATTGTCGCCTCGTCGGGGTGATGATTGATGGTCATGGCTCTCCATCCAAGAGGCGGCGCAGCTGTTTCATCGCCAGCCGCAGTCGCAATTTCACCGTCCCCAGCGGTATTTGTAACGTCCGCGCGATTTCCGCATGCGCCCTCTCTTCAAAATACGACAACTAAATCACCGTGAGCTGATCGCTCGGCAGCTGCGCCAGCGCCTCCCGAACGCGCGTCTCCGACTGCGCCGCCGCGGCGCGCGCGTCTGGCGCCGGCGCCTCGTCCATTTCGAATTCCGCTTCGACTTCCGACACCCGAATTGCGCCCCCGCGGCGCTCACGCCGAATGGCGTCGATACGCAGATTGCGCGCGATCGTGAATATCCAGGTTGCGACGCCGGCGCTGGCCGGATCGAAAAGACGCGCCTTGCGCCATACGGCGAGCATCGCCTCCTGCGCGAGTTCTTCCGCCTGCGATTCGCTCGTCCCGGTCTTCAGCAGATAGGCCTTCACCCGCGGCGCGAAAAAACTGAAAAGCGCGGCGAAGGCCGCTCGATCCTGTCGCAGCGCGACCGCTTCGATCCGATCGGCCCATGCCTCGCCTCGTGGGCGATCGTCGCCGTCATCCCGCATGGAAATCCCGCGCCTCGGCATTTGCCGCGCGCCGCGCCTCGGTCGCCAAACGCAATCCGCGGCCGGCGCGTCGAAGGGATTGAGGGGGGGTGAAAATGCGAACATCGACCTCATAACGCCGCGCCAGGCGCTTTGGATCATCGCCGAGTGATCCAATTTCGTCGGCGGCGCGTACCCAGAGCGCCCGGCCCTCGGGATGCAGGGGTGCAAGCGCACGGGCGGGTAGCCGCGCCTCCCTCTCTAATGCCGGAACTGGAACGCTCATGATCTCAGCCGCTCGTCTTCGAATTGCAATCGTCGGGACCGGCATTTCGGGACTCTCGGCGGCTTGGCTGCTTCATCCGCGCCACGATGTTTCCGTCTACGAGCAAGCGAGCCGAATCGGCGGGCATTCGAACACCGTCGACGCGAGGGTCGGCGACGCTGTCCTGCCCGTCGATACGGGCTTCATCGTCTACAATCCCCGAACCTATCCCAATTTTGTCGAATTGTTGCGCGCCCTGTCGGTCGAAAGCGAGGCGTCCGATATGTCCTTCGGCGTTTCGCTTGACGATGGGCGCACCGAATATTCAAGCTCAGGGCTGTTCAGCCTGTTCGGTCAGCCCGCCAACCTCGTCCGGCCACGCTTCTGGGCGATGCTGGCCGATCTTCGGCGCTTCTATCGGAATGCGCCGCGCGACGCGAGGCGAATCCACGAGGACCATCTCACCCTCGGCGAGTACCTCGCCCAAGGGGGCTATGGCGCGGCGTTCCGCGACCACCACGTTCTGCCGATGGCGAGTGCGATCTGGTCCGCCGCGCCGGCCGAGATCATGGCCTATCCCGCCGCCGCGTTCATCCGTTTTCACGACAATCACGGCCTTCTGCAATTGCGCGGACGGCCGATCTGGCGGACGGTGAGCGGCGGCGCCCGGCAGTATATCAGCCGCCTCGCGCGTCCGTTGGCGAGCCGCGTCCGTCGCTCCGCGGGAGTCGTTCGCATCGAGCGGGTTGAAGGCCGAGTGAGCGTCTTGGACGCGCATGGCGAACGGGAGATTTTCGATCACGTCATGCTGGCGACCCACGCCGACGAAGCGCTGGCCGTGTTGGCGGATGCGAGCGTCGCGGAGCGGGCGCTGCTCGGGGCCTTTCGCTATAGTCGCAACGTCGCGGTCCTGCATACCGACGAGAGCCTGATGCCCCGCCGCCGCGGGGTCTGGGCGAGTTGGAACTATATTGGCGGCAGCGACGGCGCGCGAGAGCGCGTCGGCGTCACCTATTGGATGAACAGGCTGCAGAACCTGCCGACGAAGACCAATGTGTTCGTGACGCTCAATCCGCCGCGCCAGCCGCGCCAAGGCAGCGTTCTGAGCATCGAAGCCTATGATCACCCGCTGTTCGACGCCTTGGCGATCAGCGCGCAGGAGAGGCTTTGGGGCCTTCAAGGCGTTCGCAACACATGGTTCTGCGGCGCGTATTTCGGCTCGGGGTTTCACGAAGACGCCCTGCAGGCGGGACTTGCCGCAGCCGAACAATTGGGCGGCGTGAGGCGGCCGTGGAGCGTCGCCAACGAATCGTCGCGCGTGCGGCTGGCGCCGACGCAGGCGCTTCCTCGGGATTGGGGGGCGGCGGCATGACGCTTCGTTCGTCGCTCTATGTCGGCTCCGTGTTCCATCGCCGCCTTGCGCCGCGCGAGCACCATTTCCGGTATCGACTGTTCTGGCTGCTGATTGATCTCGACGAACTTCCAGATCTCAATTCCAGGCTGCGATTGTTCTCGCACAATCGCGCCAATGTCTTCAGCCTGTATGACCGCGATCATGGCGACGGCGGCGCGGCGCCGCTGCGGGCCCAGGCCGAGAGGCGGCTTGCCGAAAGCGGCGTCGACATCGAGGGCGGCGCCATCCGCTTGCTTTGTATGCCGCGCACACTCGGCTACGGCTTCAATCCGCTCAGCGTCTATTTTTGTCATCGGCGCGACGGCGCGCTCGCCGCCTTGATCTATGAGGTCCACAACACCTTCGGCGAACGTCACGCCTATGTCCTGCCGACCTCGCGCGCGCCGAGGGCGGTTCGCCAGGGCTGCGCCAAGTCGTTTTTCGTCTCGCCGTTCCTGCCGATGGGCCTGCGCTATGAATTCCACGTTTCGGCGCCCGGCGAGAGTCTCGTCCTGGCGATCCGCGTCACAGGACCGGACGGCGTGGCGCTCCGCGCGGCGTTGTCGGGCCGCCGGCGCGTTCTCAACGATCGCGAACTGTCGCGCGCGGCGCTTTCGACTCCGGCCGCCGCGATGAAGACGATCGCGGCGATTCACTGGGAAGCGCTGCGTCTGTGGATCAAAGGCGTGCCCTATCTCGGTCGCGGCGGCAGCCTCGCGCGCGGGCGCAGCACAAGCTGAACCCACCTTTTTGGCGAGAAGGATCCATGAGTGCGCCGATCCGAAGCCTTCGTGCGGTCGGCCACGCGGTCGTCGACTGCGGGCGGGTGGCGGCCAAAAGCGGCTTCGCCGACCACCTCGCATGCGACGAGCGCGAAATCGACGCGCTGATCGCCGAGGCGGACCCGCGGGGCCTGACGCCGGTGACGACGGAAAAGGACTACGTGCGGCTCGCGTCCGCCCACCGCAATGCGATCCTCGCCTTGCCCGTCATCTTGCGCTTCGAGACGCCGAAACAAATCGCGGCGTCGCTCAGCCAGACGCTGGCGGCGCGGTGGGCGCGCTGTCCGCCGCCTCCCTTCAGCGCGCGATCGCCGCCTTGCGGCCGAGCGTCATGCGAAGCGGCTTCATGGCGAGGGGCCGCATATGGGTTACGCCCTTCGCACTGATTGTGCGTCCATCATTGGCTATCGGGAGAGCCTGCCGGAGCCGGTGACGTGAGAAATCCCATAATTGCGCCCGCGGTATCCCGCCACGTCACCGTGCAAAATCCGCGAATGCGCTGTTCCTGCCGACGCAGTTCGGCCGCATCCGTCATCAGGCGCTCGATTTCGGTCCGCCACGCCGCGCGATCTTCTGGATCAAGATGAATCCCCAATCCCTGAACTCGCCTCCGGCACCGAAGCGCGCGAGGAGGCGACACACACCTTGCCGGCGGCGAGGCTCTCCGCAACGGGAAGCCCATAGCCTTCCGCAAACGAGGGGAACACCGTGAAAAGGCAATTGGCGTATAGCCAATCGAGGATGCGGTCGTCGGCGTTGCTCAGTATCGTCACCGAGCGAGCGAGCGCCGGGTCGGCCGCAATGTCGCGGGCGAGCGGCGCGCCGTCCGCGCCAACGCGGCCGGCGATGACGAGAGGCTTCAATCCAGCGACCCGGTCTTTGATTAGTTCCCGCCAAATCTCGACCAGCAGCGCGTGATTCTTGCGCGGCGTGACGTCGCCGACCGTCAAGACGAATTCGTCCGTGCGCAGTCCGGCGCTCAACGACGCGTCGCCCGCCGCCGATCGCACGAAATGCCCGAGCGGAATCACGTGCACGGGCGGGGCCGGCATGCCGCGCGACGCGATGTGTTCGAGCAGAATAGTGCGGCTGTAAGCGGAAATCGACAGCACTATGGAAGCCTCGCGCGCGACGAAGTCGGAGGACGGCAGATCGGAGGCTTGAGGGTCGTGCAGGCGCAAATCGTCGTCAGGCAGTACGTTGAGCAGGTCATAGAAAATGAAGGCGAGCCGAAGCGCAAAGCGCCGCTTGAGGTCCATCAGCCCCGCCATATCGTGGCGATTTAACTCGCCAGGCATCAGCAGGGCGCTGTTCGGCGCGAAAATCCCATCCTCGTCGGCCGGAGGCGCGATGACTGCGGCGCGGAGGGCGCGAAACCGCGCGCGAATATTCCGCCGCACCCAGTTCGAGCCGCTTGCCGGTTCGCAGTAACCGACTTTGCCGCCACGACGGCGCTGGATCGCGACGGGTCTCGGGCGCGCCGTGCGCGGTCGCAATGCGCAACGCCTCACCGGGCGGGACCTCGACGAACCGGCGCTGCGCCCGGACGTAACGGCAGAAGCGCACGTTCGGCAGGTTCAGCCCCACAAGGCCCACGATGACGCCTCGTTCGACGCGCGTCGTGCCGTGCGGAATCCTGCCTTGCTCCTCATAGGCCGTCGTTATGTCGACGTTGAGCGGCAAAACAGCACTGCCCGCCGAGCGGGGATCGTTCATCGGTTGAGACTCACGCGAGCGTCGGCGTCGGCAAAGCTACCACAGCGGTCGGGCGCTCATGAAGCGGGGCTCGATCAAATGGTGCGACGCGATCGCAGGCCGGAACGTGATCCTCCGTTGATCAGGAATGCGCTGATAATTCCGGCCCGGAAATCCTCGCTCAACTGGCGGCGTTGCAAGAGAATACAGGCGAGAATTCACAAAGCAACACCGGCGTTTCTTGGACCCATTCACAGGAGTTTTCGCGGCCGCCGCAAACGACGCGCGCAACTTCAACGCGCGATCGCAGCTTCGACGCCGCCGGTCAGGCGCAGGAGATCGGCGGGCGTCAGGCGGAAAACGGCGTTGGGCGTTCCCGCCGCCGCCCAGATAGCGTCGAAAGCGCTGAGCGACTCGTCGATCAGCGTCAGCAGCGGCGCGGCGTGGCCGACCGGCGGCACGCCGCCGATGGCGAAGCCGGTCCTTTCGCGCACGAAGTCGGCGTCGGCGCGGACGATGTTTTCGCCGACGAGGTCGCCGACCTTGCGTTCGTCGACGCGATTGACGCCGGAGGCGATCACCAACACCGCGCGCCCTGACGGCGCGGCGCGGAAGACCAACGACTTGGCGATCTCGGCCACCGTACAGCCGATCGCCGCCGCCGCGTGCGCTGCGGTGCGGGTGCCGGCGTCGAATTCAAGCACAGCGTATTGCGGGCCGAGCGCGGCTTGGACTTTTCGAGCGCTGGCGGCGGTTGCGAGTTTCATGGCATGGCGCCTTTCGGGGTGGTGAACCTGAGGGTCATCGGCAGCGATCTCATGTTGATGGTCCGCGACTTAGCGTCCGTGCGGAGCGCGCTTGGCTCGGAAATCGTCTGCGAGGCGTCGCCGATCGCAAGGCGGGTTCGGCGAGAATTCGGCGCGCGGCGGACCGTAAACCGGCGACAGCCCTCGCGGGCGCATTGAAACTTGGGAACGCCATCATGAAATTCACCTCAATCCTCTGCGCGCTGAGCGCCGCCTTTGTCATCTTTGCCGCCAGCGCCGCGAGCGCCGGACATGCGACGGGCAAAACCGCCGCTCCGGCGGGGGCTCATTATCTCAATCCGCAGCCGCTGCCGCCCTGACGCGCGACGCTCGCTAGGCGGCGGGGATCACGCCTTTGCCTTCAGCCCGAGCGCGGCGTCCAGGATCGTCGTCAGCTCGCCGGTCGTGCTTCGATCCGCCGCCACGCGCGCAAAAATCTCGGCGGCGGCGTCGAAGATCGCCGCGGCGGGATCCTCCGGCCCGAGGAACTCCGCGATCTCCTTCATCTCGGCGACCCAGCGGTAAGCCTTAGGATACATATCCGGGATCGCTCGAGCGAAGCGCGCGAGCATGTTGGGCAGGCTTTCCTCGAGTTGCCGGCGAAGCGTGTCGGCGCAGCCGGCGCGCGCGGACGCCAACAGCATGGCGGTTCCCAGCGCGATCACTCCCTTGTTGATTCCGCCATAGACCATCTTCAACGCCGAAGCGGCGCCGACCGGGCCGTCAATATGGCGCAGCTTCAGTCCCATCCCGGAGAGAGGGTCGGCGCCATGACCCGGGTCGCCGCTGACGTAGAACGTCGGCCCGTCGCCGCCCGGGACCGGAGGCGAGCCGATGATCGCTCCGTCGAGCGTTTCGCAGCCCGTTTCGGCCAATGCCTCTACGACCTCCTTCATGGTGGTCGGATTGATCGCGTTGAAATCAACGAAGATGGGTTTGGAGGAACTGCGCCGCAACGCGTCAGCGAGCGACGCTGCAACGCCGACGGCCTCGGCCGGCGGTACAATCGAGAGAATGAAATCGGCCTCGGCGATTTCGGGCATTGCCGCCGAGATCATGCCGGCCTCGCGGGCGCGAGCCGCCGTGCGTTCGCTCCTCCCCTCGATGAGGGTCAGGACGCGGGCGCCGTGCTCTGCAAGTCGTCGGCCGACGGAGCTGCCCATGGCGCCGGCCGCGATGATGGCGATGATCTGGGACATTTCACCCGCTCACGTCGTTCCGTCTGGCAACGCTCGAATTCGGACTCTTGGGATTGCATCGCCGCGGCGCCATCCTAACCGCCCGATCCGAAAAGCCATAGTTGCAAACCGCCGATCGTCGGCCTCGGCGTCGCAGCGTTTCGCGAGGCCACGTCGGTTTGAACCCGCGCAGCCGAAGGGCGGCGGCGGCGATGATCCGGAATTGGCTTGCTTCAAATATCGTGTCCTCCGCGATACGGTTTCGACTTGACGCGCGCCGCACTTTGGCCAGTCTCACAGACGCCGACGTGTTCGGCGGGAGAGATTCGATGAGACCCTTGCTGTTGACCGCCTTCGCCGCGCTCGCGCTCGCGGCTTGCAACGCCTCGGCCCCCGCGCCGCAGGCCGCCGCGCCGGAGCCCGCCTCGACCGACGTGACGCCGTCGAATTTTCAGTTGCCGCTCGGCGAAGGATGCGTCGGCGATATCGCGCGCTACCGCGCGATCCAGGACAACGACCTCGCGATGGGCCATGTCGCGCAGTCCGTTTACAATCAAATCAAGAAGGAAATCGCCGCGGCCGAAGGGCAGTGCTCGGAAGGCCACGAGGCTCAGGCGCGCGCGACGATCCTCGCCTCGCGCCAGCGCCACGGCTATCCCAGCAGTCTCTGAGCGAAGGCGTAGTTGAGAAAATCGACGACGAAGCGCGGCATGCGCTTGTCGTCGATGTCCTTGAGGCCGCGCACGATATGGATTGCGGCCAATTCGGCCTCGGGGTCGTCGGCAAGGAAGGTCTCGACGCGCGCCTTGATCGCTTCGGCCGGCGCGGCAAGGCGCATGATCTTCATGCAGGCGATGCGCGCCGGCGCAAAGACGAGCGTCCATGCCGGGTCTAAGGCGGCTTCGCGCCCCCCGACGCCGGTCTCCTCCTCGAGCTCGCGCGTCGCGTTCGCCGTGAGATCGACGCGGCCGGCGAAGACGTCCTGCGGGTCGGGCGTTCCCGCGGGGAAGTAGATCGCGCCGGCGTTGGCGGTGTGCGCCGCCATTTCGCCGAGCAGGAACGCGCCGTCCTCGCTTGCAAGCGCCGCCATGGAAAAGCCGTTGCAAGCTTGCGCGTCCGGGAAGCCAAAATCGCGCCAGGCGAGGAAGGCGGCGAAATCGGTCTCGAAATAGGCGCCGCGCAGGATGGAAGCGCCGTCGGCGCGCCGCTCGAGGGCATGGCTGCCGAGCAACAGCACGCGGCCGTTGTAGAGGCGCGGCTGGGCGGCCTGCCGCGCCCGCCAATGCGCGGCGATTCGCTCCGCCTCGGCGGCGGCGAATGGCCAAGGCTGCGGGGTCACCGTCAAATCGAGGTCGGCGACTTCGAGGATGCGCGATGCGCTCACAGGTCGATCGAGCCTTCGGCGATCAGCACCGCCGAGCCGCCGATCGTCGCGGACTTGAGCGCGCCGCCCTCCACCTCGAGGCCGAGCGCGATCAGGCTCGGGCGGCCCATTTCGACGCCCTGCGCGATGACGATCGAATGCTCGCCGTCGGCCGGCCGGTCGAACTCCATGACGAGGCCGGCGAAGGCCGAGGCGGCCGACCCGGTCGCCGGATCTTCCCTTATGCCCCAGCCCGCGGCGAACATGCGCGCCTGATAGGCCGCCCCAGCCTGGGTTGTCTCGCGGCTGTAGAGATAGACGCCCGGGCCGCCGCCTGCGCCCCAAGACGCGTGATCCGGACTGGCCTTGGCGAGCGCCGCGGCGCTGGCGAGCGGCACGAAGAGAAAATCGACGCCCGCGCCATAGAGGGTCGGCCGATGCGCGCCGAAGCCGATATCCCCGGGTTCAAGCCCGAGGCTTGCGGCGAGCTGGGCCGTGGACGGCGCCGTTCCGGCCGCCTGCGGTAGCCGCGGCAAAGTGAAATAGGCGGCCAGCGCCTGGCCGCGGCGATGGCGGGCGACGCAGACGACGTCGCCGACCTTCTCCTCGAGGACCAAGCGCAGGTCCTGCGTCGCGAGCAATTGCGGGGCGCGCAAATGGGCGAGCAGGGCCGCGGCGCCGACCGTCGGATGCCCGGCGAAGGGCAATTCACGGGCGGGAGTGAAGATGCGCAACGCCGCCGTGTTGACGGGGTCGCGCGGCGCGAACACGTACACCGTTTCGGCAAGATTGAACTCGCGCGCGGCTCTTTGCATGCGCGCGTCGTCGACGCCCTCGGCGTCGAGCACCACCGCCAGCGGGTTCCCGGCGAACGGCGCGTCGGTGAAGACGTCGAGCGTATAGAACTGGCGGCGCATGGCGGGCTCCTTTGTCGCTCGCTTCTAGAGCGGTTGTCGAAGGAATGGAATCGTCAGCGCCGGTCGGCGTCGAGCACGATAGGCCGGCCGTGCGGCGTCGCCGCGGCCGCCGCGCGCCATGCCGCCGCAAGACGGGCCAAATCCGCAGCGCTCGCCAGACCTTTGGCGATCAGGATGGCCTCGAGGGCGCGAAGCCAGTTGTGGAAATAGACCTCGGCGCCGGCTGCCTGCGTCCCGGCGGCGATTTCGGCGCCGAGCGCGGCCGCCCATTCGCTCCAATCGAACAGGCCGCGCTCGTTAAGCAGGACGGCCATCGCAAAAACCTGCGCTTGCCAGGGCTCGTCGAAGGGCGCCGCCTCAGGCGCGTTCAAGATAGGGCTCCCACGCGTCGATCGATACCCTGAGATGGGGGGCCGCGCCCTCGCCCCATAATTCCTCGCCGGTGAAGCTCACCGTGTAGCACCAGCGCGGATCCTCGCCCGCGCCGTGGGCGTTGGAATCAGGAAAGACGAAACAGCCGCGCACCGCTTCGACGACGCCCGTCTTGCCTCTGGCGTAGCGAGGCAGGCGGGTATGCGTCCGAGGGTTCATGACCTTGGCGCGAACCGCGTCGCCGGCCGCGTAGCGGGCGGGCTGCGGCGCGGGCCGTGCGCAGGGCGAGCCCCTCGCCAACGCGCCGGCGACATCGGCGGCGGCCAGCCGGTGCGGCCCGGGGCGCGGCGTGAGCAAGGCGCGGCCCTCGGTCAGCTCTTCCGGCGAAACCAAGCCGGCCGAAAGCAGCAGTTTTTCAAGCCCGCTGGCCCAGATGTCGTAATAGCTCTTGGCGAGGTATTCGGCGGGCGGCAACGTCTCGCGCGCATGGCGGCTCGCGTCGAGCGTCCACATTCCGCAGGCGCCGGCGGCGAGGGTCACGGCGAGCGCGCGCTTCTCCCATTCGTGATGGAACAAAGGCTCGTCGGCCTCCGGCGCGATCGGGCCGAAGCCCATCATGCCGCCGAGATCCTGTGCGCCGTTCACGGGCTTGCGCCCGCACGCTCCGGCGGCAGGGCGAGGCCGACGCCGACCATGCTGTCGCGCGTGACGAGGCGCGCCAGCCGCTCCTCGCTCCACCCTTCGGTCCCGGCGGGCCGCATTGGCACGACGAGATAGCGCACCTCGGCGGTCGAATCCCAGACGCGGATTTCCGTTTCCTCGTCCAACCTCACGCCGAATTCGGCGAGCGCGCCGCGCGGATCGATGACGGCGCGCGAGCGGTAGGCGGGCGATTTGTACCAGACTGGCGGCAGGCCCAGCACCGGCCAGGGATAGCAAGAGCACAAGGTGCACACGACGAGATTGTGCCGCGCGGGCGAGTTCTCGACTGCAACCATATGCTCGCCCTGGCGGCCGCCATAGCCCAATTCGGCGATCGCCGCGGTGGCGTCGGCGAGCAGGCGTTGGCGAAAATCGGCGTCGCTCCAGGCGCGCGCCACGACGCGCGCGCCGTTGCGCGGGCCGATCTTGCTTTCGTAGGTCTCGATGATCGCGTCGAGCGCGGCCGCATCGACATAACCTTTGTCGACCAGAATGGCCTCGATTGCCCGGACGCGCGCCGCGACCTCGGACATTTCGGAATGGTCGTGATCGTCATGGTCGTTCATGGCGGGCGTCTCTCGCGCCGCGAAGCGGCGCGCCGGCGATCATTTTCCGATCTTTTGGGGCAAGTCAATCAAGCGGGCGGGCGCTAAAGCCGTTCCGGCCGGAAGAGCCGGGTCGGCCGTACGATCTCGTCCTGCGCCGCGACGAGCTCCAGCTCCCGCGAACCCGCCTTAGCCGTCGCCGCCACGATTCCATAGACGCTCGAAGCGGCGCTGGCCAGCGCCTCGGCCGCCGAGCCCGAATGCAACCAATGAAAGAGGAACAGCGCGGCGACGAGATCGCCTGCGCCGTTGACGGCGATCGGCAGTTTCGGCGTGCGCAGGCGCCACAGCTCGGCGCCGCCGCAAGCGATCATGTCGAGCGCGTCGAGAGGCGTGTCGGCGAGCTGCAGCGACGTGACGAGGATGACCTGCGGACCTCGGGCGCGCAGAAGCGCAAGCGCAGCGCGCGCTTGCGCGACGTCGCCGGTCGGCCGCCCCGCGAGGAAGGACAATTCGAACGCGTTGGGCGTCAGCACGGTGGCGGCGGGCAGAGCGCGCTCGCGCAGGAACTCGGCGACCTCGGCCTCGACGTAAAGACCGCGTCCTTCGTCGCCGATGACCGGATCGCAGGCGTAGGCCGCGCGCGGGTTCGCCGCTCGAACCGTGGCGTAAGCGCCAAGCGCCGCCTCGCCGATTTCGGCTTTGCCGAGATAGCCCGTCAGCACGCCGTCGCAGCGCGCGAGCGCGCCGATCGCCTTGAGGCCGCCGACGCAATCATCGATCAGCGCAGCGTCGAACGCCCGGCCGCGCCAGCCGGGATAGCCGGCGTGACAGGAGAATTGCACCGTATGAATCGGCCAGACTTCGCACCCGAGCCGCTGCAACGGAAAGACGGCGGCCGAGTTGCCGACGTGGCCGTAGACGACATGGGACTGGATGGTGAGAAGGGTTGGCGCCATCGCGGTAGGGGACGACGATTCGGCCGTTTCGTCAAAAAGCGCCAGTCGAAATTCCGCGCGATCGCGATCGGCCGATCCGAGGGCTCGACGCTGAAGGCATATTGCGGCGCGAGGCGGCGCGTCTGCCTCCGTCTTCGCCCCTTGCCTCGCGCGCCCGATCGTCGGCTGGGGCGCAGTCCATCGCGGCGCCGTTGTTCGAACCGCCCACGGCTCTTTGCCCATTCAGTCCGCTGCGACGCTCGAAGCGCGCGCCCGCTCGAAGCGCCAGTCCGGACGCATCGACTTGATCATCAACATTTCCGCGAGGTTCTGGCGCGTCAGCAGGCCGACGAGGACGCCGTCGCGATCAACGACGCAAAGCGCCGAAGATTTCTGCTGGTAGATTCGGTCAAGCGCGGCTTCGAGCGGCGTCGTTCCGCGCAAGGTCTCGATCGGCGCGCGCATGAAGTCGGCGATCGGCGCCTCGCGATCATGATCCTTCAGCGCCGCGAGAATGTCCTGGCGCATCATCAGGCCGACCGGCTTGCCGAAGGCGTCGACGACCGGGAACTCGTGCTCGGCGGTGGCGAGCAGCGTCTCGACCGCGTCCGATAGTTTGGCGTCCGCCGGCAACGCGGCGAAGCGCGTCTCCATCGCCTGGGCGACGCGGAGGCCGCGCGCCGTTTCGTGAACGGCGGTCATCTGGGCCTCTCCCGCGGCGGCGACGTAGACGAAAATCGCGATGAAGATGAGCAGAGGATTGCCGAAGAGACCGACAAAGCCGAGGACGAAGGCGAAGGCCTGTCCGATCGAAGCGGCGATCTGGGTCGCCCGCGGCCGGCCGAGCCGCATCGCCAGCAGGGCGCGCAGCACGCGGCCCCCATCCATGGGAAAGGCGGGGACGAGGTTGAACACGGCGAGAAAGACGTTGGCCGCGGCGAGCCGGGCGACAAGCGAAACTTGGGGGTCGTCGAGCCGCGCCAGGGCGGCGGCGTTGAACCCGCCGACGAGCAGCAGAAGCACGATGGCGATGGCGAAATTGACCAGCGGTCCGCTGCTCCCGCACCATCGCCAGCGGGACCGCGGGGACCTCCGGATTCCCCGCCGATGCCTCTTCCGTTACCCTCTCCCTCGTGGCAATGAGACCGGGGAACACGGGTGACCGGCCTGCACGGCGCCTACCTCATCGAGGCGCGGCACGGGGAGGGCTCATTCGGGATCACTTACCGGGCCCACGACGCCTCCGGTGGGGCGCCCTTCATCGTAGA
>CAVWKL010000295.1:0-5811 GCA_963755075.1 uncultured Alphaproteobacteria bacterium | reverse complement strand
GCCGGCGCGCGACAATTCCATCGCTTCCCTTCTTAGCGGGCCGGACGGCGCTTTCATGCCGCCGACGGTGCTCATCGACCGCGGCGATCCGTCGCCGAGCCTGGACACGGTCGCCGCCGATTGCGGCGCTGGCGGCTACGCGGCGACCCGCCATCTGATCGGCCTCGGCCATCGTGACATTGCCGTGCTTGCCCACACCACCCAACTCAAGAACATCAACGCGCGCGTCAGTGGCTACCGCCGCGCGCTGGAGGATGCGGGCCTGCAAGGCCGCGAGCGGATCTGCGTCGGCGGCCATTCGCTCGACACCCTGCGCGGCGCGGTCGAACTGGAGCTGCGCCGCGCCGATCCTCCAACGGCGATCTTCGGGCTAACCAACGTTTCCGCCCTCGCGGCCATCAAGGCGGTGCGGGGGCTAGGACTCGATATCCCCGGCGACGTCTCGATCGTTGGCTTCGACGACTTCGACTGGATGTTCGGCGCTACGCCCCTACCTGACCACGGTTGCCCAGCCGATCGGCGACTTCGCCGCCTGCTCATGGCGTCGCCTGATCGACCGCATAAACGGCGAAGGCGAGCCGCCGGGACTGCGCATTGAACTTCCCTGCACTCTGAAGGTGCGGGAATCCACGGGGTCCGCGCGTGTGCGGCTGAAAACCGCCGCGGCGACCTGAAATCGAGCCTATCGTAGCGCAATGGGAGGAAGTCATGAGAATGAGCATGTTGAAGACTCTGGTCGCCGGCGCGTCGGCGGTGGCGTTGACGATCGCCGTCGCGGGATCGGCCTCGGCGGCCGACAAGCCGCTCTATGGCGCGCTGATGAAAACCCTGGCCAACCCGTTCTGGGGCGCCATGGAGAAGGGCGTCGACGCCGGCGCGCAAGAGGTCGGCGTCGACTTGTTCATGCAGGCGGTCGAGTCCGACCAGGCTGCGGAGCCGCAGCTCAACACCTGCAACACGATGCTGGAGAAGAAACCGGCGGTGATGATCACCGCGGCGATCAGCTCGACCAACCTGTTGCCCTGCCTCAAGCGCGCCAACGAGCTGAAGATCCCGGTGGTCGATCTCGACGGCAACCTTGATCCGGAGATCACCAAGAAGGCGGGCGTCGACGTCGCCTTTCATATCGGCTCCGACAACCAAGCGGCCGGCGGCAAGGCCGCCGACTATCTGGCCAGCGTGCTCGGCAAGGACGCCAAGGGCTCGGTGCTGGTCATCGAAGGCCTGTCTGGCAACATCACCGGCGCCAAACGCACCCACGGCTTCGCCGACGAGTTGAAGACGGCGGCGCCCGGACTTAGCATCGTCGCTTCGCTTCCCGGCGACTGGGACAGCCTCAAGGCCGCCAACATCACCAACGACACCCTGCAGCGATACCCCGACCTTGCGGCGATCTTCTGCGCCAACGATGACATGGCGCTCGGCGCGGTGGAGGCGGCGCGCGCAGCGGGCAAGGAGAAGCTGGTCGTGATCGGCGTCGACGGCAATGTCAACGCGGTCAAGTCGATCAACGCCGGGCGGCTTAACGCCTCGGTCGCGCAGCTGCCCTACTTGGTCGGCAAGCAGGCGGTCGAGACCGCCAAGAAGGTGCTGGCGGGCGAGAAGGTCGCCGACTTCACCTACGTTCCGACCTTGGTGCTGACCAAGGCGACGCTCGACGCCAAGTCGGATCCGCTGCTGCAATACGTCAAGTAGGCGCAATCGCCGCGCCGCCCGTCGGATCCTTATCGCACTTCCCGTCCGACGGGCGGCGTCCACGCCGACGCTGTCTCAAAGAGCCGCTGATGTCCGCAGTCTCATCCCCGCCCGCCGGCGCGCGCTCATGGCGCGAACGCGTCCTCGGCGCCGCCGCGTTTCGCTTCGAGTCGTTGCTGGTGCTGGCGGCGCTGATCGCGATCATGGCCGTGCTGTCGCCGGTGTTCCTTTCCGTCTCGAACTTTTTCAATATTGTCCTGTCGACCTCGGTGTTCGGCGTGCTGGCGATCGGCATGACCTTCGTCATTTGCTCAGCCGGCATCGACCTCTCGGTCGGATCGATCGTCGGGCTGTCGGGCGTCGTGGGCGCGCTCGCTACCGCCAATCTCGGCCTGCCGTGGCCAGCTTGCATCGTCGCCTGCCTCGCCGCCGGCGCCTTCGCCGGCTGGGTCAACGGCTTCCTCATCACCAAAGGGGATATCCCGCCGTTCATCGTCACGCTCGGCATGCTCGGCGTAGCGCGCGGCACGGCGCTGGTGCTCAGCAACGGGATCTCGATCTACGGCCTGCCGCCCGAAGTCGTTTATCTCGGCCAGGGGCGACCGTTCGGCGTGCCGGCGCCCGTCCTTATCCTGCTGCTTACCGCTTTGGTCGCTCATGTGCTGCTGATCCACACCCGCTTCGGCGTCTACGCGCAAGTGATCGGCGACAACGAGGCGGCGGCGCGCGCCATGGGGGTGCGGGTCGAGCGGCATAAGGTGATGCTCTACGCGCTCTCCGGCCTGCTCGCCGGCCTCGCCGGCCTGATGTTCGCGGCGCGCATCAATTCCGGCGAGCCGACGGCGGGCCTCAACTACGAGCTCACCGCCATTACCGCGACGATCATCGGCGGCACCAATCTGTTCGGCGGCCGCGGCAGCGTGGTCGGCACGATCATCGGCGCGCTGATCATGGGCGTGCTGCAGAACGGCCTCAACCTACTCGCCGTGCAGCCGTTCTACCAGCAGATCGCCATCGGCGCGGTGCTGATTCTGGCGGTGTGGCTCGATCGCATCAACAGCAAGGAGGGCCGGCGGCGATGAGCCTTCTCGAACTCCACGACGTCCGTAAGAACTTCGGCGCGATCGAGGCGCTGCGCGGCGTCACGTTTTCGGTCGAGGCCGGCACGGTGGTTGGCCTGGTCGGCGACAACGGCGCCGGCAAGTCGACGCTGATGAAGACGATCACCGGCATCCACCGGCCGGACAGCGGCGAGATCCGTTTCGACGGCGCGTCGCTCGCCGGCAAGGAGCCCGGCGAAATTCGCAAGGCCGGGATCGAAATGATCTACCAGGACCTCGCGCTGGCGCGCATGCGCGACGTCGCCTCCAACATCTTCCTCGGCCGCGAGCTGACGCGCAAAGTGCTCGGCGTCAACCTGATCGATTCCAGGCGCATGCGCGCCGAAGCCGAGGCAATGATCGCCAAGCTCGGGGCGCGGGTGAAATCGGTGACTCAGATCGCCGGCCTGCTGTCAGGCGGGCAGCAGCAGTCGGTGGCGATCGCGCGCGCCCTCACCTTCAATCCCCGGCTCGTCATCATGGACGAGCCGACGGCGGCGCTCGCGGTGCGCGAGATCGAGCACGTGCTCGAACTCATCCGCACGCTCGCCGCGCACGGCATCGCGGTCATCCTCATCAGTCACCGCTTGACCGATGTATTCGCCGTCTGTGACCGCATCGTCGTGCTGCGCCAGGGCGCGGTGATCGCCGACGATGCGACGTCACAGACGACGATGAACGCCGTCGTCGCCCATATCGTCGGCGCGACCGACGTTCCTCACCAAGGAGTCGCGAGATGATCCGTCGTCAACCGGCGCCACTTGAAACCAGCGATCTCGCTTGGCAAGCCGGCTCACGCTAGAAGGCGACGATGACGCATTTCGCCAAGATGGAGGCGCAAATGAAATTCGGCATTTATTACTCGTACTGGGAACAGGAGTGGAGCGCCGATTGCCTGAAATACGTGGAGAAGGTCGCCAAGCTTGGCTTCGACGTCATCGAAATCGCCGCTCATCATCTGAACAGTTATAGCCCGGCCCACATCGCCGAAGTCGCCCGCGCCGCCCGCGACAATGGAATCGCCATCACCGCCGGACTGGGCCCGTCCGCCGACAAGAACTTGTCTTCCGCCGATCCGGCGATCAGAAAAGCGGGGCGGGCGTTCTTCGAACAGTCGCTCGCGAACCTGGCCAAACTCGATATTCACATCATCGGCGGCGCCCTCTACTCCTACTGGCCGATCGATTATTCCAAGCCTGTCGACAAGGCGGGAGACCGTGCAAGGGGTCTGGAGGGCATTTCCAGCCTCGCCGATTTCGCCGCCAATCTCGGCGTCGACCTCTGTCTGGAAGTGCTCAACCGGTTTGAGAATCACGTGCTGAACACCGCCGAGGAGGGAGTCGCCTTCGTTTGCGAGGTCGGCAAGCCCAACGTCAAGGTGATGCTCGACACGTTCCATATGAACATCGAAGAGGACAGCTTCGGCAAAGCGATCCGTACCGCCGGCCGGCTGCTTGGCCATTTCCACACCGGCGAGAACAACCGCCGCGTTCCCGGCAAAGGTCGGCTGCCTTGGCACGAAATCGGGACTGCGCTGCGCGAGATCGGTTACAGCGGGGCGGTGGTCATGGAGCCCTTCGTCAAGATGGGCGGCGGCGTCGGCAGCGACATCAAGGTTTGGCGCGATCTGAGCGGCAACGCCGACGAAGCCCAGATGGACGAAGCTGCGCGACAAGCGTTGGCGTTCTCGCGATACGTGCTCGACTGAGTATAGTCGCGGGCTAGTTGGCGCCGAGTTTCGTGGGCGCCTCGAACCTGGCGCCGCCTCCGGCGGCCAGCCGCGCGCAGTTGCAAAGAGACGATACAGATCGGCGTGCCGTTCCTGCGCAGCCTCGCCGAGGCGACGGGCTGTTCGACGACCCGCAAGGCATTTTCGGAGATCCGAAGCTGATCTATGCCCGAGGGCAAAGCGCACCCCCAGTTCGTTCGCATCGCTGGAATAGGTCATGCGAAGCTGGGCGCCGGTGCGTCTCCGCCCAGGCGCGCCGCTCCACCATCACGTGCGGCGCGCCCTCGGCGATTTTCAGGACTCGCACGACTTCGACGTGTCCGCTTTCAGGAAATTTGATCGCGCAGCTCGACGGCGACTAGCGGCGCATTCTTGACGCAGCAGTCGCATAGGCGACCGGCGGCGTTCCGCCCTGTTTCGATGCTCGCGATTGGGGCGCCAAGCGTTGGGTTTTGACGACTGGCCGCTGCGCCTCGGCCCTTACGCCGCAACGCGGTCCTCGTAATCGGCCGGGGCGGTCTCGTCCGCACCCGCCGAGCGCAGGACGAGCGACAGGAGGCTCGCCACGACGATGTTGACGACAATCGCGGTCAGGCCGTTGTAGGCGGCGAAGCCCAGGCCGGAGTCGAGGGGGCCGATCAGCGGGAGATCCCACTTCAGCGCGTGCACGGGGATCCAGGCCTTCTCGGTCCAGGAGAGCGAGGTGCCGACGATCATGCCCGCCGCCCAGCCGATCAGCAACGCCGAGCCATTGAACCAACGGGTGTAGAGGCCGAAGATCACCGCCGGGAAAATCTGCATCATCCACACGCCGCCCAGCAATTGCAGATCGACGGCAAAATTGGTCGGCATGAAGAAGATCACCAACAAGGCGCCGACCTTGACGATCAGCGAGACGATCTTGGCGAGCGCCGATTCCTCGCGCGGCGTCATCGCGGGGTGGATGAAGGGTTTCCAAATATTGCGGGTGAAGGTGTTGGCGGCGCCGATCGACATCACCGCCGCCGGCACCAAAGCGCCGAGCGCGATGGCGGAAAAGCAGAAGCCGGCGAACCAATCGGGAAACGCCCACAACACCAGTTGCGGCACCGCGTCCTGCGGCGTGGCGACCTTCACGCCCGCCGCGAGCGCCATCACGCCGAGCAGCGCGACGAGGCCGAGCACGAAGGAATAGGCGGGAAGCGTCATCGTGTTGCGGCGGATCGCCTCGCCGCTCGAGGCGGCGAGCGCCCCGGTCAGCGCGTGAGGATACATGAAGAGGGCCATCGCCGAGCCGATCGCCAAGGC
>CAVWKL010000294.1:0-5420 GCA_963755075.1 uncultured Alphaproteobacteria bacterium | reverse complement strand
GCGTCGTGCGCGTCACCGCCAGCGAGATCGTCGGCTGCGAGGTGCTGCCGGCGATCTTCGCCGCCTTCCGCGCCGCCCACCCGGCGATCGCCATCGAGCTCGCGCTGACCAACCGCAACGAGGACCTGGCGCGGCGCGAGGCCGACATCGCCGTGCGCATGATCCGCCCGACCCAGAGCGCCCTCGTCGCGCGGCGCATCGGCCGCTCGCCGATCGGCCTCTTCGCCCATCGCGACTATCTCGCCCGGTTCGGCGCGCCGCGCACGCTCGCCGACCTCGCCGGCCATTGCGTCATCGGCTTTGACGCCGACGACCGCTCGTTCCGCGCCGTCGGCGCCGCCCTCGAACCGTTCTCGCGCGAGAATTTCGGCTTTCGCTGCGACAGCGACCTCGCCCAGCTCGCGGCGCTGCGCGCCGGGGTCGGCATCGGCGGTTGCCAGGAGGCCATCGCCCGCCGATCGCCCGATCTCGCGCCCGTCCTGCCCGGCGCGCTCGACTACGCCCTGGAGGTCTGGCTCGTCATGCACGAGGATTCGAAGGCGACCCGCCGGGTGCGGCTGGCTTTCGACCATCTCGCCGAGGGACTGACCGCCTATCTCAGCGGGCGCCGGACGCGGGCGTGACCAAAGCCGATCGACGACTGCGCCGTCGTGGCGCGAACGGCCGGCCTCAGCCGCGCGCGGCGGGAACCTCGTTCCACAGCGCGATGACCGGCGCGCCGCGATGGCCGGGATCATCGCCGAGGATGCTCACCGACGCGGTGTCGAGCGCGAAGCGCCGCCCCGCGGCGACCGGCAGGCCGATCCATCGCACCGCCAGGGCGCGGCCGAAATGGCCGTGGGTGAAGAGCGCGACGTCGCCTGCGAGGGCCCGAAGACTTTGCAAGAGCCCGTCGGCGCGCTCTGCGACCTGCGCCGGCGTCTCGCCGCCCGGACACCCGTCGGCAAAAATCTCCCAGTCCGGCCGCGCCTTGCAAATGTCCTCGGAGCGACGGCCTTCGTAATCGCCGTAATCCCACTCCGCCAGGCGCGGCTCGACCTCGGCCGACGCGCCCAATCCGGCCAATGCGCAGGTCCGGCGCGCCCGTTCGCGCGGGCTCGTCAGCACGCGCGCGAAGACGAGCCCGCCGAGCGCGGGCGCAAGCGCGCGCGCTTCCTCCTCGCCGCGCGCGCTCAACGCGATCTCTGTGCGGCCGGTATGACGGCCCGACAGCGACCACTCGGTCTCGCCGTGGCGAATGAGGAAGAGCCGAAGCGGCGGACTCGGCGCGCTGGACACGGGGTGGGGGCTCCCTTTGGCCAGTCAGGCTAGAATCGGGATCGCGCTCGCGCAACGGGGATGTTGGCCGGGCGCACGCGAGCGCCCGACCGCCGGCCCGGCATTTGGCTAGGCGCGGAACCCCAAAGGTTGGCGAAGCGACCGCGCGGCGGCAAATCGAGCTTGCCAGGAACCGTAAACAATCGCAGATTTGCCAGGCGGCCGACGGCGATTTGGGGAACGTCGGCCAAGACGCGCTGATCTGCAGGGGGCCAATCGTGAGCAATTTCGATCCCAATTCGAAGAACAAGGCGCCGTCGACGCCGGGCGCGCCGCCGGGCGAGAGCGCGACGCAATGGTATATGCACGTCGCCTCGGAAACCTACGGTCCCTATGCGATGGCGCAGCTGCGCGAATTTGCCCGCGACGGCCGCCTGACCGTGGAAACCTTGGTCTGGACCGACGGCGCCGACGCCTGGCGCGCGGCCGGGGAGCAAGCCTCGCTGAGGGCCCTGTTCGCCGCCGCGCCGCCCCCGCGCCTCGCCACGCCCGCGCCGCCCGCGCCCCCGGCGACGGCGGCGCGCCAGGGGACGGCGTTGAGCGCGGCGACCCTCGACGGCGGCGCGCGCGCGAGCGGCGGCGCGACGGCGCGGGGGATGTCGTTCGGCCAGGCCGTCCACATTTGCTTCCGCGAGAAATATGCGACGTTTCAGGGACGGGCGCGCCGCGCCGAGTATTGGTGGTTCGCGCTTTTCATGATTCTCGTGTTCGGCGTGGTCGGGGCGCCGCGGGGGCGGCGATCGGCATGACGACGACGGACGGCTCGCTGTCGGGCGTCGGGATTGCGGCGATCGGCGTCGTGGGCCTTCTCTGGCTGGCCTTCATTGTGCCCTCGATCGCGGTCGCGGTCCGCCGCCTGCACGACCTCGGCTGGTCGGGATGGTGGTTCCTCGCGCAATTGATTCCCTTCGTCGGCGGCTTCATCGGGCTCGCCATGATCATCGGATTCATGATGCGCGGCAATGACGGGCCGAACAAATACGGCCCCGATCCGCTCGCCGGCGGCTGATTGGGACGAAGAGCCGGCGGGCCGCCGCCGCGGGTCTCGCCGGCCGCAGACGAGGCGTTCGCCGGCCGTGCGCCGGAGGCGTGGGATGGCAGTTTGGCGATGCGCGTTCGACCCCGCCCGGGACGCGGTCAACCAGGCCAAGCACGGCGCGTCCCTGGCGCTCGCCGAGATTCTCTTCGCTGCGCCTTACGCGCCGATGGAGGACGATCGCTTCGAGGGCCATGAGGCGCGCGCAATCGCCTTCGGCCATATCGCCGACCGTCTCTTCGCCTGCGTCTACCTTCGCCGCGGCGGCGAGCGACGGATCCTCTCGCTGCGCAAGGCGAACCAACGCGAGGTCGCCCGTTATGGCCACGATTTTGAGTGAGGCGGCGCGCGTGGCGTTGGCGGCGACGGACTGGGCTAGGATCGACGCCATGACCGACGCCGACATCGCCCGGCAGATCGCCGCCAATCCCGACGCCGCGCCCGACATGGCGCCCGAAATCGACGTGCGGGCGCTCCGCCGCGCCCTCGATATGACGCCGGCGCAATTCGCCGCGGCCTACGGACTCAGCCTGCGCGCGCTCAAGGCTTGGGAGCGCGGCGCCAGGCGCCCGAGCGGGGCGGGGCGCACCCTCCTGCGCGCGATCGGCAACGATCCCGAGGGGCTGCGCAAGGCGATCGCGGCGGGATGAGGCGGGCGCGCGTGGCGGGCGCAAGCCGCGGGTTGGATTCCCGCGCCAAATGCGGCACGGTGGCCGGCGGGCTGCCGCCCTCGTCATCAGGAGAACCGGCCGATGCGTTTGCTCATTGCTTTGATCGTGATCGCCTATCTCGTCGGCGTCGGCGTCGTGCTGTCGCCCACCATTCGGGACAAGTGGAGCAGCGCGCCGGCCTCCGAGCTCACCGCGAGCCTCGTGCAGCAACTGCCCGCCGCGCTCGCCTGGCCGCTCAACGCCTACCGCAGCCTGACCGGCCATGCTTGAGGGCGTTTCGCGTCCGCAAAGACCGCGTCAGGCGAGGCGCAACACCGGGTGATCGCTCTGGCGCGCCGCGTATTCGAGCGCGGCGGCAATGTCGCCGGTTTCCAACAGCGGATCGCCGTCGAGAATTTCCTCGCGGCTGGCGCCCGCCGCCAGGAGATCGAGCACGTCCTTGACGCGAATGCGCAGGCCGCGCAAGCAGGGACGGCCGCCGCATTGGTTGGGATCGACCGTTATGCGGTTCAGTTCGCTCATCGCCGGCTCCATGGCGGCTTCAGGACTTCGACTGCCTCTTCACAGCACGGCCCGCGAGCGCGCGCCCGCCAAGGCCGGCCTACCCGTCGCGCGCTGGGCGCCGTTCCGCTTCGGCGTCACCTGGCCGTTGACGGCGGCGGCGAGGGGTCGCGGCTGAGAGGCGAGGCGCCTCTTCCCCTTTGCCGGACGCCCGACCCGCCAAATTCCGCCAAACCTTTCCAAGGAAAAACAAAGTTATTCCAAGCTTTTTCCAAGGAAATTCCAAATTTTTCTTTGGCGGTTTTGTGGGAAATCAAAGGGTTGGGGGAGAAAAAAGGAAGTCTCGCCCATTTTCACATTCATGTACCGTGTTTTGTCCGAAAGCCCGCGTTCCGCCGCGCCGGCAGGGCCGGCTTGGCGGAAAGCGTTGCCGGCAACATAGCACGACTTTCGTTTTTTCCGAAGCGAAAGGTTGCGCCGTGATCGGCGGACCGGGACTAAGCGGAAGGGGCGAATTTTCCGCGCTGTCGCCGCAACTCAATTGATCGCCAGGCCGATCGGCGCGCCGGCCAGGGGAGGCCGCAAGCCGTGCGACGCCGAAGCGGACGAAAGCAAAAAGGGAAATACGGCGCATCACTGCAATGAAATTTCCAGCCCGCCGCGCCTTCCTTGAGTAGTTTCCGATCCTATTGTTTGGCGGCCGTTGGGCGTACGGCGCGAAAATGCTGCATGATTTCCTTGAGACAAACAGGGCTGATTTGATCGACCGCTGCAGAGCCAGGGTCGTCCAGCGGCATTTGCCCCAAGAGTTCGCCCAAGACGCGGAACACGGGATGCCGATTTTCCTCGATCAGTTGATCGATAGGCTCCGCGTGGGGCTGGGGCCGGAGTCCGAACGCGCCGCCGCCGGCCCCGATGGGCCGAGCAAGCGGGAGGCCGGCAGTGAAATGGGCGTATCGGCGACGCGGCATGGGCGCGAGTTGATGGCGCGAGGATTTACCGTTGAGCAGGTTGTTCGCGACTATGGCGATCTTTGCCAGGAAATAACTTGTCTCGTCATGGAACGGGGCGCGACGATCGAAGTGGAAGAATTCCGAACGCTTAACCTTTGCCTTGACGACGCGATCGCCGATGCGGTTACGGAATTTGCTTATCAGCGCGATCTCCTCAATGCGCATAGAGGCGTCGATTCCTTAAACGAACGTCTTGGCTCTCTGACGCATGAGTTACGCAACCTCCTCCAGCAGGCAATGTATGCGGTCGACGTCATTAAGCGTGGAAAGGCCGGATTGTCCGGGGCGACCGGAGCCCTATTGGATCGAACCAATTCCGCCAGCAGCGTCTCATCGGAAAATTTAATGACGCGGATGCCGTTTTCCCCTTCTTCAGTCACTTCAGCATTCGCTCCAATGTTTCTGTTTTCGTTTGAGAGTTCTAACAAAGCCCCTTTTTTAACACGCCGTCCTGGTTTTACCAGCGTTTCCCAGCGGTACGGTTCCAGCCGTTTTAATAAAAGTATTTCCACGATGCCGCCGGTGCCGGTTTTCTTTGCCGATAAACCGCCGGTATTACGCGGCTATAAGTTAGATACCTCGCATCCCCGGCCTGTAAAAAATTCAGTATATCCTGAAAATGTCGGTGCTCAATTATACCGTTTTGCCGGTTCGCACCAGCAGCCGGGACGTATCCCGCGGTTCGATGGGTTTTTGGGCAATCAACTCCTGGGGCAGCTCATAATCAAAATCGTCGGTGCGCAAATTATCTTCCTGTTTCTTATTTATCTCTTTTCATTATATTCTTTGCTGTAACCCATATTAAAGAAATAAAGTGCAACTTGCGTACAAAACAGCTAGAATAATTTGAAGGCATCACATAATAGCGAGGCATTTATCATG
>CAVWKL010000293.1:0-32135 GCA_963755075.1 uncultured Alphaproteobacteria bacterium | reverse complement strand
CGGAGGCGCTGGCGACGAGCCCGTCGACCCCGGTCGCTCGCGCCTGCGCGGCGCGGCGCGCGACCAGCGCCCGGACGCCCAGCCCATAGCCGGCGTCTGCGAGATCGGCGTCGTCGCAGGAGGTGAGAACCGTCACCGCCAGCAGCCGGAGCCGAGAGCCCTTGGCGCCGGCCACGGCGGCGACCATCGTCTGGGGATAGGCGTGGACGGTGAGAAAATGGGCGCCGAGCCGGGCGATTTGGGCGGTCGCGCGCTCGACCGTGTTGGGGATGTCGTGCAGCTTGAGGTCGACGAAGACTTTCTTGCCCGCCGCGGCGAGCTTGGGCGCCAAACTCAAGCCGCCGCCGTAGGCCAGCTCCATGCCGATCTTGAAAAAACTCACGCAGTCGCCGAGCTCGGCGACGAGGCGCTCCGCCTCCACCGGGTCGGGCGTGTCGAGTGCGACGATCAGGCGGTCGCGGGGATCGACAAGCTTTGCGCCCGGCGAGGGCGAAGGCGTGGTCGCGCTGTCGCTCATTGGACGCACGAGGGGCCGCGGCGCATCAGCCGTCCGGCGCGCCGGCGGATTCGCGCCATCAAGGGTTCGACGAACGCCGCGCCCGGATCGGCGCGGTAGGTCCAGACCCGCGCCGGCGGCAGGTTGCGCCAGATCGGCGCGCTGCAATGGGCGGAAAATCGCCCGGCGCAGGCCTGGCGGGGAATCGGAGAAACGAGGCCATAGGTGAACTGGACGAGAACGCCGTTCGATCCCATCAGCGCAAAGGCGTCCTCGATCAGCTTGACGCGCAACGGGGCGCGCTGGTTGAGCAGCGGCAGGCTCGACACCACCGCGGCGATCGGACGGCCTTCGAGGCCCGCAAGCGTGCGCTTGAGATCATAGGCGTCGCCCTGCACGATCCGGATGGGCGCGAAGCGTTGGGCGAGGAGCCGGCAGAAGCCGCCGTCATACTCGACCAGCACGAGGCGTTCGCGCGCCACGCCGCGTTCGATCAGCGCCCGCGTCACCGGACCGGTCCCGGGGCCGAGCTCGACGACGAGACCTTCGCCGTCGGGTTCGATCGCACGCGCCATCGCGCGCGCGAGAAACCGTCCCGAGGGCGCCACCGCGCCGGTCAGCCGCGGGCTCTCGAACAAGGTCTTGAGGAAACGGGTCTCGTCGCCGAGCGGCCGCTCGGCGCCTCGCAGCGCGGGATCGCGGGGAAATCTCGGCGAAGAATGGCCCATGGTCGTCCCGCGGCGCGATAAGCGTCGGCTCGTCCGCGCGACGGCGGGCCGGCCGGCTTAAGTCAGCTCAGCCCTTCGAAAAACTCTTTCATCTTGGCGAAGAAGCCGGAGCTCTCGGGCTGCGTCTTGTGAGACGATTCGGCGTCGAACTCCATCAGCAATTCGCGCTGGCGCCGCGTCAGATTCTGCGGCGTCTCGACGTTGGCCTGGATATAGAGATCGCCGAAGTCGCGCGAGCGCAGGACCGGCATGCCCTTGCCGCGCAGGCGCATCTGGTGTCCCGATTGCGCGCCCTCGGGGACGCGCACCTTGGCGTCGCCGCCGTCGAGAGTGCGCACGGAGAATTCGCCGCCCAGCGCCGCCTGCACCATCGAGATGGGGACGCGGCAATAGAGGTCGGCGCCGTCGCGCTGGAAGAAAGGATGCGGCTTGATCGAGAGGAAAATATAGAGATCGCCGGGCGCCCCGCCGCGCAGGCCTGCTTCGCCCTCGCCCGAAAGTCGGATGCGCGTGCCGTCCTCGACCCCGGCGGGCATGTTGACGGAGAGCGTGCGCTCGCGCGTCACGCGGCCGGCGCCGCTGCAGCGTTCGCACGGATCGTCGATCGTCTGGCCTCGCCCGCCGCAACCCGGGCAGGTCCGCTCGATGGCGAAAAATCCTTGTTGGGCGCGGACGCGGCCATGGCCCGCGCACGTCTTGCACGTCGTCGGCTTCGAGCCCGCCTTGGCGCCGGAGCCGGCGCAACCGTCGCAGATCACCGAGGTCGGCAGCTTAATTGTCGCGGTCTTGCCGTTATAGGCTTCTTCCAGGGTGATCTCGAGGTTGTAACGAAGGTCGGCGCCGCGCTCCTTGCCGGAGGCGCCGCGCCCGCCGCGGCGGCCCATAATGTCGCCGAAAAGATCGTCGAAAATATCCGACATCGAGGTGGCGAAGCCGTCGCTCATGCCGCCGCCCTGTTCGAACGCCGCATGGCCGTAGCGGTCGTAGGCGGCCCGCTTCTGGCCGTCCGACAGGTGCTGATAGGCCTCGTTGAGTTCCTTGAACCGCGCCTCGGCTTGTTTGTCGCCGGGGTGGCGGTCGGGATGGCATTGCATCGCCGCCTTGCGGAAAGCCGCCTTCAGCTCCGCGTCGGTGGCGGTCCGGGCGACCCCTAGGGTTTCGTAGAAATCGCGTTTGGCCACGTCGTCCGAAGTCCGGTTTCTCTTGGAGGCGCCCGAGCAAACCACCTATGAATAGCTTGCGCCGCCTCGTCAATCGCTCTTGAAGCCGTCGGTCAAGGGGCTTGAGCGCGCCGCCGTGACGAAGCCGTCGTCGGCGCGTCGAAACTGCGCTCGCCCCGTCGCCGATTGAGGAAACGGGGCGCGCGCGCCTGAGATCCTCAGGCCGATTTCTTCTTGTCGTCGTCGACTTCCCGGAACTCCGCGTCGATCACGTCGTCCTTGGCTTGGCCGGCGCCCGTCCCCGATCCTTCGGGGCCGGGGCCCGCCTGCTGCGCCTTGTACATCGCTTCGCCGAGCTTCATCTGCGCCTGCATGAGATCGTCGGTCTTGGCCTTGATCGCCTCGATGTCCTCGCCCTGCAGCGAGGCGCGCAGAGCCGCGACCGCCGCCTCGACCGCGCTGCGATCGGACTGGGCGACCTTGTCGCCGTATTCCTTCAGCGCCTTCTCGGCGTCATGAGCGAGCGATTCGCCGTGATTCTTGGCGTCGACCGCCTCGCGCCGCCGCTTGTCTTCGGCCGCGTGGGCCTCGGCGTCCTTCACCATCTTGTTGATGTCGGAGTCGGTCAATCCCCCCGAGGCCTGGATGCGGATCTGCTGCTCTTTGTTGGTCGCCTTGTCCTTGGCGGTGACGTTGACGATGCCGTTGGCGTCGATGTCGAACGTCACCTCGATCTGCGGCACGCCGCGCGGGGCGGAGGGAATGCCGACGAGATCGAACTGGCCGAGCGCCTTGTTGTCGGCGGCCATTTCGCGCTCGCCTTGGAAAACGCGGATGGTCACGGCGGTCTGATTGTCTTCGGCCGTCGAGAACACCTGGCTCTTCTTGGTCGGGATCGTCGTGTTGCGCTCGATGAGGCGAGTGAACACGCCGCCGAGCGTCTCGATGCCGAGCGAAAGCGGCGTCACGTCGAGCAGCAGCACGTCCTTGACGTCGCCTTGCAGCACGCCGGCCTGGACCGCGGCGCCGATCGCCACCACTTCGTCCGGGTTCACGCCCTTATGCGGCTCCCTGCCGAAGAACTGCTTGACGATCTCCTGCACCTTGGGCACGCGCGTCATGCCGCCGACGAGCACGACCTCGTCGATTTGACCGGCCGACAATCCCGCGTCCTTGAGCGCCTTGCGGCACGGTTCGACCGTGCGCTGGATCAGATCGTCGACCAGCGCCTCGAACTTGGCGCGCGTCAGTTTGAAGGCGAGGTGCTTGGGCCCGCTCGCATCGGCGGTGATGTAGGGCAGATTGATCTCGGTCTGGACCGCCGACGAGAGTTCGATCTTGGCCTTTTCGGCCGCCTCTTTCAGGCGTTGCAGCGCGAGCTTGTCCTTGGTCAGATCGATGCCCTGTTCCTTCTTGAACTCGCCAGCCAGATATTCGACCAGGCGCATGTCGAAGTCTTCGCCGCCGAGGAAGGTGTCGCCGTTGGTCGATTTCACTTCGAAGACGCCGTCGCCGATCTCGAGGATCGAGATGTCGAACGTGCCGCCGCCGAGGTCGTACACGGCGATCGTGCCGGCTTTCTTCTTGTCGAGGCCATAGGCGAGCGCGGCCGCGGTCGGCTCGTTGATGATGCGCAGGACTTCGAGGCCGGCGATCTTGCCGGCGTCCTTGGTCGCCTGGCGCTGGGCGTCGTTGAAATAGGCGGGAACCGTGATGACGGCCTGCGTCACCGGGCCGCCGAGGTGCGCCTCGGCGGTCTCCTTCATCTTCTGCAGCACGAAGGCGGAAATCTGCGACGGCGAATATTGCTTGCCGTCCGCCGTCACCCAGGCGTCGCCGTTGGCGGCCCTGATGATCTTGTAAGGGACCAGACCCATGTCCTTTTTGGTCATGGGATCCTCGAAGGATCGACCGATCAGGCGCTTGATGGCGAAAAAGGTGCGCTCGGGATTGGTCACCCCTTGGCGTTTGGCGGGCTGGCCGACCAGACGCTCGCCGTCGTCGGTGAACGCGACGATCGACGGGGTCGTGCGCGCGCCCTCGGAATTCTCGATGACTTTCGGGGCCGCCCCTTCCATGACCGCGACGCAGGAATTGGTGGTTCCCAAGTCGATGCCGATAACTTTAGCCATTGTCTCATCCTTCATTGTTTCGCGAGACCGCCAGACCCCGAAGCGGCCTAGCCTTGGGCGCGCGCGCCGCCATTCTCAAACCCGCTGGCGACGCGCATCCCGGTCCCCGATGCACGGTTTCAAACTGCGCAGGCGAGACAGTCTTGCCCCAACGCTGCATGTGTCGGGCGTATATAAGAGGCGCCCCCTAGCGGCGCAAGGCGGTCCAAAGCCTCTCATCGGCGAGAAATCTTGGGCCTTATCCATGTCTTCGGCTCGCCGCGCGCGCTCCGCTTCCCATTTCTCCCGTCCGATTCTAAGCTCCGACCATGATGCGATTTCCGGTTGCCGTCTTGGGGGTCTTGGCGGTGAGTTGCGGCCTCGCCCGCGCCCAGCTCGTGTTGCCCGGGGCCGCCGTCCGCCCCCCGCCCAGCGCGCCCGTCGAAGCGCCCGCCCCGCCAACGCCGGCCAAGCCGACGAGCCATTCCGCCTCGGGGCTGGCGGCCGTCGTCGGCCGGCCGCTTCGCCTCGAGGGCGGCCAAGGCGAATTGTTGTTTTCCGGCCGCGGCAAGGTTCTGCGCATCGACAAATTCAGTCTGCCCGGCGAGGTGATCTCCGACCCCTCGCGAAAGTGCCTGATCGACATCGTCGGCGACGCGCCGATCGAAACCAAGAGCCAAGGGCGGCCCGACGGATTGGCAAGGTACGAGGCGGAAATCCCGGCTTGCCTGTTTGCCTTCGACCTCCTCGAGGGCGCCGTGCTGGTTCCCGAGCAAGCCACCGCCTGCGTTTTTCAGGCCGCCGATTGTCAGGCGAGCCCCGCCGGACTTTGGGGACCCGACGGGGCCGGTTTGGAAAGCGACGCCAAAACGATCGCCCGCGATCGCGCGCGCGCCGACGCGGCGGCGGCGGCCAGCCTCGAGGCGATCGAGGCGCGGCTCAAAGGCCGGCCGGAGGCCGACGACGCGGCGCGCGAGGACAATGACTTTGCGGCGCGCCGAGACGACGTTTGCCGCGACTACCAGAAAGAAGCCGTCCACGGATATTGCGCCTCGCGGATGGCCCAGGCCCGCGCCGCGCGGCTCAGGGCGCGGCTCGACGCGCTCGAGCGCAAATCCCCCGCCCAGGACTGACGGCGCTTCGATCCGCGCGGGCGAACGCCGCCGTCTTTATCTCGGCCGGCGCTTCGGCTAGCGTGGCGGGGCCATTCCAAGAGGGGGAACGAGATGCTCAAGGAATTCAGAGACTTCGCCATGAGGGGCAACGTCGTCGATCTGGCGATCGGCGTGATCATCGGCGCCGCCTTCGGCAAGATCGTCGACTCGCTCGTCAACGACATCATCATGCCGATCATCGGCGCGATCGGCGGCGCCGATTTCTCCAACTATTTCTTCGCCCTATCCTCGAAGGTCGCCGCGACCAACCTCGTCGACGCCAAGAAACAGGGGCCCGTCTTCGCCTACGGCAATTTCATCACGGTCGCGGTCAACTTCATCATTATCGCGTTCGTGCTGTTTCTCGTGGTCAAGGGGATCAACATCCTCAGGAAGCCCGCGCCGGCCGCCCCCGCCGCCGCCCCGGCGCCGCGCGACGAAGTCGTGTTGTTGACCGAGATTCGCGACGCCTTGGTGAAGCGCTGATCCCGAAGGCTTGGGAACGAAGGCTTGCCCCGACCGGGCCGTCGCGCCGACCGACGAGAGCTTTCTTTGGTCCGCCTCTTGCGGCCAGGCGCGCGCCGGTTCATGAGGCGGCGATGGATCTCTCCTTTTCCCCGACCGCGCCGCCGGCGCCCGACTGGCTTGCCGAAATTCAGCCCCGCCATGCGCGCCGTCGCGCAGAGCGGCATCGTCGAAGTCTTCAACTACGGGCGCGGCCGCCAGGGCCTGATCCCGCTTTGGGTCGGCGAGGGCGATTTGCCGACGCCGGCCTTCATTGCGCAAGCGGCCAAGGCCTCGCTCGATCGCGGCGAGACCTTCTACACCCACCAGCGCGGCATCCCCGAATTGCGCGCCGCCATCGCGCGCTACATGACGCGCGTCTACGGCGGGGCCCCGGGCGGGGGCGACTTCTCGCCGAAAACCTTCTTCGTCACGATCGGGGGCATGCATGCCCTGGACCTCGCCGCGCGCCTGACGGTCGGGCCCGGCGAGGAGGCGTTGATCTCTTCGCCGGCGTGGCCGAATTTCGCCGGCGCCGTGGCGTTGACGGGGGCGCGCTCGGTCTACGTCCCGCTCGAGCGCGGCGCGCGCTGGCGGCTCGATCCTGAGCGCCTGGCGAGCGCGGTCACGCCGGCGACCCGCGTCATTTTCGTCAACTCGCCGGCCAACCCCACCGGTTTCGTCGCCACCCACGAGGAACTCGAGGCCATCCTGGCGCTGGCGCGGGCGCGCGGCCTGTGGATCGTCGCCGACGAAATCTACGGGCGGCTGACCTACCAGGGCGGCAGAACGCCGTCCTTTCACGACGTGATGGCGCGCGGCGACAAGATACTCTTCGTCCAGACGCTGTCGAAGAACTGGGCGATGACGGGCTGGCGGGTCGGCTGGCTGGAGGCGCCCCAAGCGCTCGGCCCGACGATCGAGAATCTCGTACAGTACACGACGTCGGGCGTTCCCGTCTTCATCCAGCGCGCCGCGGTGGCCGCCTTGGAGGAGGGCGAGCCGTTCATTGCCGGCCAGATCGCCCGGATGCGCGCGGCGCGCGACGTCGTCGCGCAGGGTCTGGCGGCGACGGGACTGGTGCGCTTCGCCATGCCCGAGGCGGCCTTCTATCTCTTTTGCGCCGTCGACGGGGAGGGCGATTCGCGCGCGCTGGCGCTGCGCCTCGTCGACGAGGCCGGGATCGGCGCGGCGCCGGGCGCCGCGTTCGGTCCCGGCGGCGAGGGCTATCTCAGGCTCTGCTTCGCCCGCGCGCCGGAAGAGATCGCCGAAGCGACGCGCCGACTTGCGCGCTGGCTGACGCGATAGCGCCGGCTTGACCGCCCCAATCGCGGCGCGCGCCGCCTCCCGGGGCGGCTTCATCTTAAGTTTTACCGCGCGGCGCGGGCCTCGCCTCTAGCGCGAGTGCACTGCACAATTTAAGTAGGAGAGCGCGTCAGGAGATTGTCATGGTCGCTCGCCCGCGTCGCAGCGTGCTCTACATGCCGGCTTCCAACCCCAAGGCGCTCGCCAAGGCGCGCAGTCTGGCGGCCGACGCCATCATCATCGACCTCGAAGATTCGGTCGCCCCGGACGCCAAACCGGCGGCGAGGGCGCTTGCGGTCGAGGCGGTGCGGTCGGGCGGGTTCGGCGGGCGCGAAGTCGTCATCCGCGTCAATGGCGCCCACACGCCCTGGGGCCGCCACGATATGGTCGCCGCGATCGCCGCGGCGCCCGACGCGATTCTGCTGCCCAAGATCGACGGGCCGGGAGCGGTGATGGTCGCGGCGCGCGCTTTGCGCGAGGCGGGCGCGCCCGAGCGGACGCGTCTGTGGGTGATGATGGAGACGCCGATGGCGATCTTGAGCGCCGGCTCGATCGCGGCGACCGCGGCCGACCCGAGTTCGCGCCTCGAGACCCTGGTGATGGGCCTCAACGATCTCGCCAAGGAGACCCGCGCGCGCCTCACGCCGGGGCGCCCCACCATGACCGCTTGGCTGGCGCTCTGCGTCGCGGCCGCCCGCGCCCATGGCTGCGACATCGTCGACGGCGTCTACAACGATCTTTCCGACCTCGTCGGCTTCAAGGCCGAATGCGAGCAGGGCCGCGACATGGGGCTCGACGGCAAGACGCTGATTCACCCCAATCAGATCGAGATCTGCAACGCGACGTTCGCGCCGACCGCGGCGGAAGTCGAGGCCGCGCGCGCGATCATCGCCGCCTTCGCCCAGCCGGGGAACGCCGGCAAGGGCGCCATCCAGCTCAACGGCAAGATGGTCGAACTGCTGCACGAACAAATGGCGCGCCGAACGCTGGCGGTCGCGCAAGGGATCGAAGCGCTCGCCGCCGCCGCGGGCTGAGGCCGGGCGCGCGAACGGGCAGGCTTGGAATGGGCGGCGCGAACGGCTACATGCCCCTCCGTCCCCCCTTCAACTCGCGGAGCGGCGCATGAGCCAGACCTATCACGCTCTCTTTCAACTCGGCGCCGACGCGACGCCGTACCGAAAACTGAGCGCCGGGGGCGTCAGCCTCAGCCATGCGCTCGGGCGCGATATTCTGCTCGTCGAGCGCGAGGCGTTGCGGAAGCTCAGCGAGCAGGCGTTGATCGACATCAACCATCTCTTGCGCCCGAGCCACCTCGCCCAGCTCGCCAAGATTCTCGACGACCCGGAGGCGACCGCCAACGACAAGTTCGTCGCCTACGATCTCCTCAAGAACGCCAATATCGCGGCGGGCGGCGTGCTGCCGATGTGCCAGGATACGGGAACCGCGATCGTCGTGGCCAAGAAGGGCCGTCTGGTGTGGACCGAGGGCGACGACGAGGCGGCGATCGCCGAAGGGATCGGCGACGCTTACCGCATCAAGAACCTGCGCTACAGCCAGGTCGCGCCGCTCACGATGTTCGAGGAGACGAACACCGGCGACAATCTGCCCGCCCAGATCGAAATCGCCGCCGAAGGCGAGGACGCTTACAAGTTCCTGTTCATCGCCAAGGGCGGCGGTTCCGCCAACAAGAGCTTTTTCTATCAGGGAACGCCCTCTATCCTGACCCACGACCGGATGATCGCCTTCCTCAAGGAGAAGATCCTCACCCTCGGCACGGCGGCGTGTCCGCCCTATCACCTCGCCATCGTCATTGGCGGAGCGAGCGCCGAACAGACGATGAAGACGGTGAAGCTTGCTTCGACCCGCTATCTCGACGCGCTGCCGCAGAGCGGCTCCGCCGACGGGCGCGCCTTCCGCGACCCGGCGATGGAAGAGGAGATTCAAAGGCTCACCGAGCGGCTCGGCGTCGGCGCGCAGTTCGGCGGCAAGTATTTCTGCCATGACGTGCGCGTCGTCCGCCTGCCGCGCCACGGCGCTTCGCTGCCGATCGGCCTCGGCGTCTCCTGCTCGGCCGATCGCCAGGCGCTCGGCAAGATCACCCGAGAGGGCGTGTTTCTGGAGGAGCTGGAACACGACCCCGCGCGCTTTCTGCCCGCGGTCGACGAAGCCGCGCTCGGCGGGCCGGTGGTCAGAATCGATCTCGATCGCCCGATGAAGGCGGTCCTTGACGAATTGTCGAAACATCCGATCCGCACCCGCCTGTCGCTGACCGGCGTGATGATCGTGGCGCGCGACGCCGCCCACGCCAAGATTTGCGAACGGCTGGATCGCGGCGAGCCGATGCCCGACTATTTCAAGAACCATCCCGTCTATTACGCCGGCCCGGCCAAGACGCCGGTCGGCTACCCCTCCGGTTCGTTCGGACCGACGACCGCAGGAAGGATGGACTCCTTCGTCGAGCCATTCCAGGCCGCCGGCGGCTCGCTGGTGATGCTCGCCAAGGGCAATCGCTCGCGCGAGGTGCGCGAGGCCTGCGCGCGTCACGGCGGCTTCTATCTCGGCTCGATCGGCGGCCCGGCCGCGCGCCTCGCCCAGGACTGCATCAAAAAGGTCGAGACGCTCGAATATCCCGAGCTCGGCATGGAGGCGGTCTGGCGCATCGAGGTCGAGAACTTCCCCGCCTTCATCGTCATCGACGACAAGGGCAACGACTTCTTCAAGGAATTGAACCTCGGCTGACGCGGCTCTGGTCGGCGCGTTCGAAACGCCCTATCTTCCGGCGCTTCCTAATCCGGCGCCAATCCAGGAGCGATGGATGCCCATAACCGGCGGCTGTCTATGTAGGAAAGTGCGTTACCAAATCGCGGGCGAGGCGCCGCTCGGGGCGCGCCAATGCTGGTGCCGCGTCTGCCAGTATCTGAGCGCGGGCGGCGGCACGGTGAACGCGATATTTCGCAAGGACGCGGTGACGGTGACGGGCGAAACGACGGTCTACACGTCGGTCGCCGACAGCGGCTCGGTCATGCGTCGCAGCTTCTGCCCCGCGTGCGGCACGCCTGTGTTCAGCGAAGCCGAACCGCGCCCGCATCTCATCATCGTGCGCGTCGGCACCTTCGACGACCCCGAACTCGGCAGGCCCAGCGCCGTCGTCTGGACGCGCGCGGCGCCGAATTGGGCGTGTTTCGATCCGGGGCTGCCGCAAACCGATGGACAGCCGGCGCCGGCGGTGTAGGGCCCGGCGCCGCGCCTGCGTCAGATGGCCGCCTCGCGTCCTTTGCGCCGTCGGTAAATGTACCCGGATGTTATTGACTCGGCAATAACGCCCGGATAAAATAGCCGATGTCCTCCGAGCCGCGCCGATGTTGAAATCCTCATCCAGACCATGCGCCGCCTTCGACGGCGCTCGCTTGATCGCTTCGGGGCCGCTGACCGAGGTCGCCGTGGCGGTGAAGGCGGCGCTCGCCGCCGGGGCGGCGGGACCGGCGCTGACCTTCGACGACGCCACCGGCGCGGTCGTCGATCTCGATCTGCGCGGCGCGGACGCCGAGGTTGTCGCCCGTCTCGGCGCAAAAGAGGACGACGCGCCGGCGCCGCGCGGTCGCGGGCGCCCCAAGCTCGGCGTCGTCGCGCGCGAGGTGACGCTGCTGCCGCGCCATTGGGATTGGCTCGCCGCCCAGGCGGGCGGCGCTTCGGTCGCTCTGCGCCGTCTGGTGGACGCAGCGCGCCGAGCCGACGACGGGGCGACCGAGGCGGCGCAGGCAAAGGCGGCGGCCTACCGCTTCATGCAGGCGCTGGCCGGCGACTTTTCCGGTTTCGAGGAGGCCGTGCGCGCTCTGTTCGCCGGCGATCGCGAGGCTTTCGCCGCTCGCATCGCCGCCTGGCCCCCCGACGTGCAGGCCTACGCCAAGCGGCTCGCCTGGCGCGACCGCGCGGGCCAAGCGCCCGAACGCGGCTGACCGCCGTCTTCGCGCCGCCCGTTGTCTTCGGCGGTCATTGTGTGCAAGTTGCGCGCCTTCGCAGGTGGCGAGTCCTTATGAGGGAGCTTTCGCAATGTCCATTTCGCTCTATCAATCCAGCGTTCCCGTATTCGAACGTTCGCTGAACGCCTTTTCGGCGATCCTCGACAAGGCGGCGGCGCATGCGGCGGCGTGCAAATTCGATCCGTCGGTATATCTGACCATGCGGCTGCGCCCGGACATGTTCGCCTTCGCGCGCCAGACGCAAATCTTCTGCGACCACGCCAAGAACGGCGGCGCGCGGCTCGCCGGGGTGGAAGCGCCGAGGTTCGAGGACACGGAGGCTTCGCTCGACGAACTGAAGGCGCGCATCAAGAAGACGCTCGAGGTTCTGGCGAGCCTCGACCCCAAGGCCATCGACGCCGGCGGCGAGCGCGAAATCATTTTTCCCGCCGGGCCCTCCAACAAGGCGAAAATGATCGGCGCGAACTACCTCGTGCATTACGCGCTGCCGAACTTCTATTTCCATCTGGTGACCGCTTACGACATCCTGCGCTATGCAGGAGTGGCGGTCGGCAAGCGTGATTTTCTCGGCGCCGTGCCCGGCTTTTCGCTGATCTGACCGTCTCACTCTCCAAAAAGGGCCTCTTTGATGAGCATCGAACGCATCGGCGTCGGCCCCCGCATGTCGCAGGCGGTCGTCTACGGCCACACGATCTATCTCGCCGGCCAAGTCGCCGACAAAGCGGCCGGCGGCGGGGTCGGCGAACAGACCAAGGAAATTCTCGGTACGATCGATCGGCTCCTCGCCGAGGCCGGCTCCGACAAGACCCATATCGTCTCGGCGACGATCTATCTGACCGACATATCGACCTTCGCCGAGATGAACGCGATCTGGGAGGGCTGGGTCGCCAAGGGCTGCACGCCGGCGCGCGCCACGGTCGAGGCCAAGCTCGCTGCGCCCGCCTATCGTGTCGAGATCGCCTGCATCGCAGCCAAACCGTCAAAATAGAAGACCAAGAGCGTGAACAAACCTCTGGAGGGGGCCTTGCCGGGCAACTTCGAACGCGTCGCGACGCCCGCCGCGGCGGTCGATCGCCTCGCCGAACTCTACGCCCAAGCCGTCGATTCGCTGCGCGCCGCCGTCGAGCGCTTTCTCGTCGACGGCGCTCCTCCCAGCGCCGCGGCGCGGGCGCAGTTTCGCTATCCGGAATTGCGCGTGACCTATCAGCCCGAGGGCGTGCCGCCGTCGAATGCGCGCGCCTTCGCCAAGTTCACCGAGGCGGGCGTCTATTCCACGACCGTGACCCAACCCGAGGATTTTCGCGCCTATTTGCTCGAGCAGCTCGAACCTCTGGTCGCCGAATTCGGCGCCGAAATCGAGGTCGGCGTCGGCGCGCAGGAAATTCCTTACCCTTATGTGTTCGAAAGCGGCGATGAATTGGGCCGCGGCGGCGCGACCGCTCCCGAGCTTGCGCGCTTCTTTCCCGTGCCCTCGCTCTCGGCCGTCGGCGACGAAGTCGCGGACGGCGCCTACGACGTCCGTCCCGGGTTCGAACGGCCGATCGCGCTCTTCGACGCCGCGCGCGTCGACTATTCCCTGCGCCGCCTTGTGCATTACACCGGCTCCGACTGGCGCGCCATGCAGCCTTGGGTGCTGCTGACCAATTATCACCGCTACGTCGATCAATTCATCCGCTGGGGCCTCGAGCAGGTGCGCAGAGGCGGCGCGGAGCGAATGGTGCTGCCCGGCAACGTCGCCATCGACGCGACGTCGACGCCGGAAGACGCCGAGGCGCGGGCGGCGGGCGTCGTCTGGCATCGCTTCCAGATGCCCGCCTATCACGTCGTGCGCGCCGACGGACGCGGCGTCAGCCTGGTCAACATCGGCGTCGGGCCCGCCAACGCCAAGACCATCACCGACCATATCGCGGTGCTGCGCCCGCATTGCTGGCTGATGGTCGGCCATTGCGCCGGCCTCCGGCAATCGCAGCTCATCGGCGATTACGTGCTGGCGCACGCCTATCTCAGGCAGGACAGCATCCTCGACGACGCCGTGCCGCTGGACATGCCGATCCCGGCGCTCGCTGAAGTGCAGGTCGCGCTGCAGGAGGCGGTGGCGCGGGTCACTGGCGATCGCGGCGAAGCGCTGAAGCGGCGCTTGCGCACCGGCACCGTGGTCACCAACGACGATCGCAACTGGGAATTGCGCTGGACGCAGGAGCGCCGGCGCATCAACCTGTCTCGCGCCGTCGCGGTCGACATGGAATCGGCGACGGTGGCGACGCAGGGCTTCCGCATGCGGGTGCCCTACGGCACGCTGCTCTGCGTCTCGGACAAGCCGTTGCACGGCGAGATCAAGCTGCCCGGGGCGGCCAACGCGTTCTATGAGCGCGCCATCGGCGAGCACTTGCAGATCGGCATCGCCGCCTTGGAGCTGCTGCAAAATCAGCACGGCAGCCTGCACTCGCGCAAATTGCGCAGCTTCGACGAGCCGCCGTTCCGCTGAGCCGCTAGCCCTCGAGGAATACGGGGACGATCGAGGCGACGAGCAAGGCCGCCATCGTCAGGTTGAAGGGCCGCGCGACGCGCGGGTCGGTGAGCGCCCGGCGCATCGCCGAGCCGAGCAGCGCCCAGGAGCCGCTGCTGGGCAGCCCGATGGCGAAATAGGCGAGCGCGACGATCAGGACGTTGCGCGCGTAGTCGTCGACGACGGAATAGGCAGTCAGGGCGGTCAGCGCCATGATCCAGGCCTTGGGATTGATCCACTGAAACGCCGCCGCGCCGAAGAAGCCGAGCGGCGCGCCGCGGTTTTCGCCTTCGCGCGCCGGGCCCGCCGAAGCGATATTCCAGGCGAGCCAGAGCATATAGGCCGCGCCGAGGTAGCGCATCGCCGGCAGCAGGGCGGGAAAGCGCGAGAAGATCGCGTCGAGGCCGAGGCCGATGAGCGCCACCATCAGGCAAAAGCCGACGACCACGCCGAGCAGATGGGGAAGGGTTCGCCGGAAGCCGAAATTCACCCCCGACGTCATCAACATCAGGTTGTTCGGGCCGGGCGTGACGCCGGAGACGAAGCAGAACGCCGTCATCGCGGCGAGGACGTCGGTGCGCATTGGGGCTCGCAAAGGCTCGGCGCGCAAGGCGCGGTCGCCCACCCTATGTCGAGCCCGCTCGCCCATCTAGAGACAATCGGGCGCGGTTCGGCAAAAGCGTACCGGCGCGGCGTCCGGTACAGACGGCTCCTCGGCCGGCGCCGCGCCGATCGCGCCTCACCGCTCCGGGTTCGCCCCGCCGCACAATTCGCGCGCCCCCTTGCCGACGGGAACGCAAAGCTCCGGCCGACCGACCTTGCGGCGGGTCAGGAAACGCGCGCGCCGCGAAGTGATGGCCTTGCCGCGTCGCCGCGGGGCGGGGGGGCAGACCGCGATTTGGCCAAACATCGGCCGGTCCGTTTCGTCGAGCCCTTCGACGCGCTCGACCAGCGCCGGCAGGCCAAGAGCCCGCGCCCATAGCCGCCATTCGGCCTCGACGTTCCAATCGTCGTTGGTTTCGACGAGCGGCAGGCAGAGGTCGGGATCGGCGTGGACGAGGCGGATTTCATAGCTGAAGCCGTCCTTGCGCGCGCCGGCGATCCGCAGCATGACGCCGCGATAGGCGCGGGTGGGGACGGTGACGTTCATGAAGACGCCGCTGACGACGCGCGCGATGGCGACGTTGTCGCAATCGAGATGCACGACGCGTCGATGCCCGTCGGCGCGCGGGTCCGGCGCCGCAAAACTTCGCGGCATGAGGACGCTGTGCTTTGGCGCCAGTTGCATCGACAAGTCTCCCCTCGACCAAATTCGTCGGGGAGAGCGTGCCGCGCGGCGGCTCAAAGCAAGTGAACGCAGGTGGTTAAACCTCGCTGAATCAGGGCCTTATCGGCCTATTTCGCGCGACATGGCTGGCGCGAGATTTCGTCAATGGGTCAAATTTGATCCATTGGCGCGCATCGCGCTCGGCGAGAACCTTGGCGGTGGATCAGAACGGGTCGGCGTCGCGCGGCGCTTCCGGCTCGCGCGGGCGGCGGCGGAACGCCTCGCGCGCCCGCCGGCGCTGGTCGAAGGCGGCGAGCGCGACCGCCCTGAGGGGCGCCGCCAAGCGGTCGAACCGCTCGACTCCGGCGACCGCGCGTTCGCCGCGGGTCAATTCGCGATCGAGTTCGGCCATGGTCTTATTGAGCTCCGGTTCGGGATCCTCGAGCCAAACCGCGACGATGCGCGCCCAGGCGAGCGCCAGACCCTGCAGCTTGATCGCCCCGGCCATGCCTTGGCTGTCGATGCCCGCCGCCTCCAGCATGAAGCGCATCGAATTGACCACCGTCTGGTTCATCGCCAGCGCCGCGACCGGCTCGCGCCGCAGCCAGGCGGCGATTTCGCGCAGACCCTCGCGATAAGGCGCCATCGCGTCGAGCCGGCGCATCAGCACGTCGAACAAGCGCTCGCGCGGCGCCTCGCGCGAAATCTCCTCGTCGCCGTGCGACAGCACGGCGCGGTCGATGCGTCGGCTGAACCCGGCCAGAATCGCGCCCTTCGAGGGGAAGGCGTCGCGGAAATCGGCGAGCGAGACCTTCGCCTTCTCGCAGATGTCGCGGATGGCGATGTCCTCGAAGCGCCGTTCCGCCGCCAGCGCCATCAGCGCGTCGACGATCTTGCCGCGTGGATCGGGGGAGGCGGGAGCGGCGGCGGACTTCGGCTCTTTGGTCATCGCGGGTTCCTCACCGGCTTCTGCGCTCAGTGTATGCGCTCGCGCGCGTTCCGCCAAATCCGGTGGTCAAGCCGGCGCGCGCCGCAGCAGCGTCTCCATTTTTGCGACGCTGCCCTGCGCCGCCAGCGGCGTATAGACGATCAGTTTCATGTCGGAGCCGTCGTCGATCGAGAAGCTCATGTGCTCGAACGTCATGCCGCCGACGATCGGGTGACGGACGGTCTTGATGCCCGAGAGCTGCCGGATGACGTCGCGCTCGGGCCACCAGGCCCGGAATTGCGGGCTCGCGGCGGTCAGAAGCGCAATCAATCGGTCGAAGTCGGGGTCGCCGATGTACTTGGCGCTCTCGGCGCGGAAACGCCCGAGGGCCACGCGCGCCAATCCCTCCCAATCGACCAGCAGACGGCGATGGACCAGGTCGGTGAACAGCAGATGCATGACGTTGCGCGCGTCGCCTTCGAGCGCGCCGTAATCGGCGAAGACGACCTCGGCGGCGCGATTCCAGGCGAGCACGTCCCAGCGGCGACCCATGACATAGGCGGGCTGGATCGTCAGGCTCGTCAAGGTGTGCCGCAACGGGGCCTCGACCCGTTCGGGAGTGTTGGGCCGCGGGCTCGGCGGTTGGCGCCCGGCGAGGATGTAGAGATGCCGCTTCTCGGCGGCGTCCAGCCTCATGGCTTCGCCGAGCGCTCCGAGCGTCTCGTTGGACGGTTTCACGTCGCGGCCCTGCTCCAGCCATGTGTACCAAGTGGTCCCGACGCCGGCGAGCATGGCGATTTCCTCGCGCCGTAGGCCGGGCGTGCGGCGGCGCGCGCCGACGGGCAGGCCGACCTCGCCCGGCGCGAGACGCTCGCGCCGCGAACGCAGAAAGGCGCCGAGTTCGCGCTGGCGGATATCTTCGGAGGCGGGCGTTCGATCGGCCATCATCGATCATTATAGCAGTATCGATACCAGGATAAATCCAGAACTGTTTGCCGCCGGGCGAAGGCGCCATCTCTACGGTGGAGACAGAAAGGAGGCGGCCATGTGCAATTTCGCCGGCAAAACCGCGCTGGTGACCGGCTCGACCGACGGCGTCGGACGGCGGGTCGCACGCGCGCTCGCCGAAAGCGGCGGCGAAGTCATCGTCCACGGCCGCGACGCCGGCCGCGGCCGGGAGGTCGTGGCCGAAATCGAGGCCGGCGGCGGGCGCGCCCGTTTTCTCCCCGCGGATCTTGCCGATATTGCCCAAGTGCGCGCGCTGGCCGAGGCCGTATCGGCGTCGACTCCGCGGCTCGACCTTCTCGTCAACAACGCCGGGATCGGCGCGGGCGGACCGGGCGCGAGTCGGCTCGCGAACGCGGCCGGCCACGAAATGCGCTTCGCCGTCAATTATCTCGCCGGATTCGCGCTGACGATGCAGCTCATGCCGCTGCTCAAGCAGAGCGCCCCGGCCCGCATCGTCAACGTCGCCTCGGTCGGCCAGCAGGCGATCGATTTTGACGACCCGATGTTGAGGCGCGGCTATTCGGGCGCCCGCGCCTACATGCAGAGCAAGCTGGCGCAGATCCTGTTCACCTTCGATCTCGCCCAGCGCCTTCAGGGGAGCGGCGTCACCGTCAATTGCCTGCATCCGGCGACCTATATGGCGACGACGATGGTGCGCGAGGCCGGCGTGACGCCGTGGAGCACGGTCGAGGAGGGCGCGCGGGCCATTCTCGCCCTCGCGACGTCGCCTGCGCTCGAAGGGCGCAGCGGCCTCTATTTCGACGGCCTCGAGGAATCGCGCGCCAACGCGCAGGCCTACGACCCGAAGGCGCGCGCGCGGCTGCGCGCGCTCAGCCTCGAGCTCGCCGGCCTCGCCTCGCCTTCCGACTGATCCCTCTCAAGGAGCCAGAACCATGACCAAAGCCAGCGAACGCGCCGTCATCATTGGCGGAACCTCGGGAATCGGCCTCGCCACGGCGCGACGGCTCATTGAAGACGGCCTGCGCGTCACCGTCGCGGGCCGGAGCGAGCCCCGCATCGCCGCCGCCCGAGAGGCGCTCGGAGGCAAGGCCGAGGTCGCGCCGCTCGACGGCGCAAATCCAAGCCAAGTCCGCGAATTCTTCCAGGCGATCGGCGCCTTCGATCATCTCGTGCTCGCCTTGGGCAGCGGGCGAGGGTTCGGCCCGTTCGCCACCCTCGACCTCGCCGAGGCGCGGCGCGGCTTCGAGGAAAAGGTCTGGCCGCACCTCCTCTGCGCGCAAGCCGCCCTGCCGACGATCCGCAAGGACGGCTCGATCACCTTCGTCGCCGCCGTCTCGGCCCAGATGGCGGCGCCGGGAACGGTCGGGCTCGCCGCCGCGAATGGCGCGCTGAGCGTGGTCGCTCCGATCCTTGCCGCCGAACTGCGCCCGTTGCGGGTCAACGCGGTCTCGCCGGGCGTCGTCGATACGGCGTGGTGGGACTTCATGGACGCCCCACAGCGCCACGAGGCCTTCGCCAATTTCGCCGGCAGAACGCCGGTCGGCCGCGTCGGAACCCCCGACGACATCGCCAAAGCGATCGCCTTCCTCGTCGCCGACAGTTTCGTCAGCGGCCACGTGCTCGTCTGCGACGGCGGCTTGCGGCTGGCGGCCTAGGTCATCCCGCCAACTCGCCGGCGCGGCGATGGGCGGCGGCGAGGGCGCGCGTCATCGCCTCCGCCAGGCCGTCGGGGCCGCGCAGCGCCGCCAGCGCCGCCGCGGTGGTGCCGCCCGGCGAGGTGACGTTCTCGCGCAATTTGGCGGCCGAAACGGCAGGCTCGCGATGCAGGAGCTCGCCCGCGCCCTCGACGGTGGCGCGCGCCAGTCGCATCGCCAGTCCCGCCGGCAGGCCGAGGCTCTCGCCGGCGTCCGCCATCGCCTCGACCAGCGCGAAGACGTAAGCCGGGCCGGAGCCCGAAAGCGCGGTGACCGCGTCGATCATCGTCTCGTCGGCGAGCCATTCGAAGACGCCGACCGCGCCCATGAGGTTTTGCGTCCAGGCGCGCTGGCGCGGGCTGACCCAAGCCGTCGCGACGCCCGCCGAAGCGCCGCGGCCGACCGCGGCGGGCGTGTTCGACATGACCCGCACCACGGCGCGCGCCTTCGGCAGGCGCGCGACGAGATCGGCTATTCGTTTGCCGGCCAGGATCGAGAGCACCAACGAGCCTTCGTCGACGAGCGGGGCGAGATCGGGCGCCGCCGCCTCGAGCGTCTGCGGCTTGATGGCGAGGAACAGCGCCTCGGGGGCTTTCAGCGCGCCGGGGGCGGGATTGAGCGGAATGGCGAGCCCGGCCGCCAGATCGACGATCGCCGGCGAGGGCGCGGGCTCGAGGATGGCGAGGCGCGCCGGCTCGAGGCCGGCGGCGAGCCAGCCGCGCAGCAGCGCCTCGCCCATCTTGCCAGCCCCGACGAGGACGAGCGACTGCGGCCATTCCGTCATGACGTCCCGCCTTATCTTAGCGCCGCGGTGAATCGCTGGATCTTGCGGCAGGCGACTTCCAGCGTCTCGAGCGACGTCGCGTAGGAGACGCGGAAATTCGGCCCCAGGCCGAAGGCCGAGCCCTGCACCACCGCGACGCCCTCGCTCTCCAGGAGCTCGGTGACGAAGTCCTCGTCGTTGGCGATCGTCCGGCCCGAAGGCGCTCTTCGCCCGATCGCGCCGGCGCAGGAGGGGTAGACGTAGAAGGCGCCCTCGGGCTTCGGGCACTGCAGGCGCTGCGCCTGGCCGAGCATGGAGACGACGAGGTCGCGCCGCTCCTCGAACGCCTTGCGACGGACGGGGACGAAGTCCTGCGGGCCGTTCAGCGCCTCGACCGAGGCCCATTGGGCGATCGTGCAGGCGCCCGAGGTCTGCTGGCCCTGCACCATGTCCATCGCCTTGATCAGCTTGGCCGGGCCGGCGGCGTAGCCGATGCGCCAGCCGGTCATGGCGTAGGCCTTGGAGACGCCGTTCATCGTCAGCGTGCGCTCGTAGAGCCCGGGCTCGACCTGCGCCGGCGTGGAGAAAACGAAATCGCCGTAGACGAGATGCTCGTACATGTCGTCGGTGAGCACCCAGACGTGGGGATGGCGCATCAGCACCTCGGTCAGCGCCTTCAGCTCGTGGCGGGCGTAAGCCGCGCCCGAGGGGTTGGACGGCGAGTTGAGCACCACCCACTTGGTGCGCGGCGTGATGGCGCGCTCGAGGTCCTCGGGCCTGAGCTTGAAGGAATTCTCCAGCGTGGTCGGCACGAAGACCGGCTCGCCGCCGTTGATCAGCACCATGTCGGGATAGCTGACCCAATAGGGCGCGGGGATGATCACCTCGTCGCCGCGGTTCAGCGTCGTCAGGAAGGCGTTGTAGAGAATCTGCTTGCCGCCGGTGCCCACGATGGTGTCGGAGGCCTTGTAGTCGAGCCCGTTCTCGCGCTTGAACTTGGCGGCGATCGCCTCGCGCAGCGGCGGGATGCCGAGGACGGGGGGATACTTGGTCTCGCCGCGCCGGATCGCCTCGATCGCCGCCTGCTTGATGTTGTCGGGCGTGTCGAAGTCCGGCTCGCCGATCGACAGCGAAATCACGACGCGCCCCTTGGCTTTGAGATCGCGCGCCTTCTGCGTCACCGCGATGGTCGCGGAGGGCTTAACGCGAGAAAGGACGTCGGCGATGAAGGCCATGATCGGGATCCTTGTGTTCGGCGCGCCTTTTCCAAGGGCGGCGCACCATAGTTTCGCGCGGCGCCGGCGGCAACCCGATTCGGGTCTGGGCGCCGGGGCGAAGCCCCAATCTTTCGCCGATTGCGCCGGAGGAATTGATCTTGCTCAATGAGGCGCCGCGCGCCGGCGCTCAGCTCGCCAGCCACAGCCCGAACAGGAATGAGGCGGAGTTGGCGATGAGGGAAACGAGCATGGCGCGCGGGAGGACGAGTTGAGCCATCCAGGCGATCATGAGGCCCTCGGCGACGACGACCAGCGCCTCGAGGACGAGGATCGCCGGCCAGAAGGGGAAGCGCGGGTAGGCCCAATAGGCGGCGGCCCACAACTGGGGATGGGTCACCGCGGTCGCCACCGCGGCGGCGAGCCCGACGTGCAGCGGACCGCGGCTCGGCCAATTCGCCCCCCGCACGATGGCGAAGGCGAGCGGACCCTCGATCGCCGCGGAGAGGAGAAGGGATTGGGCTTCCGTCATCGATGTCCTCCTCCGCCGCGATCCCTCGCATGCCCGGCCGCCAGCGCCGGGGGAGGATAGCATGGGTCGCCCGATCGCGTGGGCCGGCTTGGCGCTGGCGCTGGCGGTCTCGACCGCGCGCGGCGATTCGGCGCCGACTTCGAGGATCTGTACGGTCCGCCGATCGGCGAGGCCGGCGGCCTGATGTTCCAATTGGAGATGAACGGTCCTCCGGCCGTCATTCTCGGCGGATGCCTCGACGGGCGGCCCAATTGCGCCTTGGCGCGATCTCAGAATCTCCTCGGCATGGAGGTGGTCGCGGTCGACGGCGTCGCTGTGGCGCGCGAAGGAGCCTTCGTGCGCCAGATCTTGCGGGCGTTCGCCGACGAGGCGGCGGCCCCGACGATCACGCTCGAATTCCATTCGCGCCCGCCGAACAGCAGGTCGGTCCATGTCGAATTCGCCCGGCGTTGACCGTCCGCCAGGCCTCGGGAAAGAGGCGGCAGCCGCCTCGACAAGCGGCGAGCCGCCTACCTTTAGAAATAACGTCCCTTCCCCGAATTGTTCGAATGCGCCATTGCCGACAGGATAGGAGGATAGCATGGGTCATCGAATCGGATGGGTTTGCTTCGCGCTGACGCTGGCGGCGTCCGCCGCCCATGGAGACATCGCCCCGACGCCCGACCGCGGTCCGCCGATCGGGGCGGCCGGGGGGCTGAACTTCGCCGTCCAATCGGTCGAGGTTCAGTTCGGCCCCGCCAACGGGCCGCACTATCAGAAGACCGAGCAGGTCGTCGTGCTGACCGGATGCGTCGAGGGGCATGCCAATTGCGCGCTGGCCAAATCCAAGAATCTCATCGGCATGGAAGTCGGCTCGGTCGACGGGGCGGGCCTGCGGCCCGAGATCGGCATGGTGCGGCAGATCATGAACGCCTTCGCCGACAAGGCGGCCGCGCCGACGATCACGCTCCAATTCTATTCGCAGGCCGCCGACAGCAAGGCGATCAAGGTCGATTTCGCCCGCCGCTGATCGGCGCGCCTCTGGCCCTAGCCTTTTGGCCCGCCAGCGCTTAAGTAGCCGGTTGCGGAGCTGGGGGGTGCGTCAGGACCATATTCCTCGGGGCCGTACGATCCCCATGGGAGCTGTCCCTATCCTCGCCCGTGGGCTTGGACACACGGCGCCCACCTACTTACGTAGGCGCCCGGGATCTCCGTCCAACGGCCTTCTCGGCCCCGCGCTCTCTTGAGAGGGATCGGCGAATTGACGCAAACATGTCCGGAGCCGCCGAACCCAAATCGCTCTTGCGCCGGCAAGCGCTGGCGCGCCGCCGATCGCTTGATCCGCAGACGCGCGCTCTGCTGACCGCCCGGCTTGCCGAGGAAGGGCTCGCCTGCGCGCGTCGGTGGGGCGCGCGCGCCGTTTCGGCTTTCTCGCCGATCGGCGAGGAGCCCGACGCGCTGGCGCTTTTGGCCGCGCTCGCCGCGGAGGGATTCGCCACCGCTTTGCCGGTCACGGTGTCGCGCGCCGCGCCGCTGACCTTTCGGCTTTGGCGCGTCGGCGATCCGACCGTCCCCGGGGCGATGAACATCCCTGAGCCGCGCCCCGAGGCGCCGGCCGTCGATCCCGATCTCCTGTTCGTGCCGCTGGCCGTCTTCGACCGGCGCGGCCATCGGATCGGCTATGGCGCGGGACACTACGACCGGACGCTGAAGCGTCTGCGCGCGGCGGGCTCGGTCCGCGCGGTCGGCGTCGCCTATTCCGTCTGCGAAGTCGCGGCCGTGCCCGACGAGGCGCACGACGAGCCGCTCGATTTCATCCTGACCGAGCGCGAATGGATCGCCGCGCGGAGTTTTTCCTGATGCGCCTGCTGTTCATCGGCGACATCGTCGGCCGCGCCGGCCGCGCCGCGCTGCTTGCCCACGTCGCCGCCTTGCGGGCGCGCTGGCGGCTCGATTTCGTCGTCGTCAACGGCGAGAACGCCGCGGGCGGCTTCGGCGTCAACGAGGCGATTTGCGAGGAATTCCTCGCCGCCGGGGTCGACGCGATCACGCTCGGCAACCACGCCTTCGACCAGCGCGAGGCGCTGGTGTTCATCGAGCGCCAGCCGCGCCTCATCCGCCCGGCCAATTATCCCAAGGGCACGCCGGGACACGGCGCCAACCTTCTCGAAGCCGCCAACGGCGCCAAGGTGCTCGTCGTCAACATGATGGGGCGCGTGTTCATGGACGCGCTCGACGATCCCTTCCAGCGCATCGATGAGGAACTCGAGGCGTGCCCGTTGGGGGCGGGTTGCGACGCGGCGATCATCGATTTTCACGCCGAGGCGACCAGCGAAAAACAGGCGTTCGGCCATTTCGTCGACGGCCGCGTCAGCCTGGTCGTCGGCACGCACACGCATGCGCCGACCGCCGACGCGCGCATTCTCGCCGGCGGCGCCGGCTTCATCACCGATGTCGGCATGACCGGCGACTACGATTCGGTGATCGGCATGGAGAAGGACGAGCCGCTGCGCCGCTTCACCCGCCGCATCGCCTCCGGGCGGTTCGAGCCGGCGACGGGACCGGCGACCCTCTGCGGCGTGGCGGTCGAAACCGGCGCCGATGGGCTGGCGCGCAAAATCGCGCCGCTGCGCCTCGGCGGCGCGCTCGCGCCCGCCGAACCCGACTTTTGGAACACCTGACCTTCGCTTGGCGAGAAATCTCATGGCCGCCGCGCCGACCCTTGTCTTCGACCTCGACGGCACGCTCGCCGACACCGCCGGCGACCTCATCGGCGCCCTCAACGTCGTCCTGGCGGGCGAGGGGGTCGCGCCCGTGCCGGTCGCCGCCGCGCGCTCGCTGCTCGGCGCCGGCGGGCGGGCGCTGATCGCGCGCGGCTTCAAGCTCTCGGGGCGCGAGCTGACGCCGACCAAGCTCGACGCGCTGGTCGTCGATTTCCTCGCCTATTACAACGCCCATATCGCCGACGAGAGCCGGCTCTATCCCGGCGTCGAAGCGTGCCTGGCGCGCTGCGCGGCGGCGGGTTGGCGGCTTGCCGTCTGCACCAACAAGTTTGAGCGCTCCTCGAACCTGCTACTGGGCAAGCTCGGCGTCGCCGACCGCTTCGCCTTCGTCTGCGGCCAGGACACGTTCGGCGTCGGCAAGCCCGATCCCCGGCCCCTCATCGAAACGATCCGCAAGGCCGGCGGCGATCCGAAACGCGCGGCCATGGTCGGCGATTCGCGCACCGACATCGCCACCGCGCGCGCCGCCGGGACGCCGGTGATCGCCGTCGATTTCGGCTATACCGACGTTCCGGTCGCCGAACTCGGGCCGGATCGAGTGATCTCGCATTTCGACGCGCTGTTCGAGACGGCCGAGGCGCTGCTGCGCGAGCGGGCCTCGCCTTGACTTGGGGTTCGCCCCGGCCGTAAACGAAGCGTCCGCGGCCAGGGCGATTAGCTCAGCGGTAGAGCACTCCCTTCACACGGGAGGGGTCACAGGTTCGATCCCTGTATCGCCCACCAGGGCCGCGGAGTCTCCGCCGGTTTGCGCTTATGGCGATAATTGCGGCTCTTGACCGATCAAGTTGAGCGTTGTCGGGGGCGATGCGTCGGCGCCCAACAGCGCACGAAAGCGCGACATCGCCCGGCGGTTCGTGCGAAACCTGTGCGGTCTGTTCAGGAAGCGTTCTCGTTCCCGCGCCGCCGCTCGCGGGAGGGTCGTCTGGCGACACGTGGAGCGAGATCGCCGACCCTCAATTTGCCGACCACCACCCGCAGAATCCGCAGCCGCAACAGCTATAACCGATTCGTCCTGGACCCATGCCCGTGCAGGTGCGCGCGCCGTTGCGGCAAACCGGCCCGCGCTCCTGAGCGACTTGGAAGCTCCTTTGGCAATTTGCCGCCTGCGAACTTCCCAGCTCCGTGGCGGAAATTAGAATTTGCGGCTGGGCCGCCGGCGCGCAGTTCCCTTGCGGCGCGGCCAACGATGGAGTCGAAAGCGCGAGCCCCGACGCAACAATCAACAGAGCGAAGTTCTGGAAGATTTTCACGACAGCCTCCGTCTCGATTCCATCAGCGAAAAGTGGCGCAACCGTCCGCTCATCCGACATTCGCCGGATGAGAGCCCCAGCGCCGTCGACACTGGCGCCGTCGACCGACTTTGGCAACGTCAACGACGAGAATTTACCCGAAACCGTGGTCGAAAGGGCTTTTGCTCATTTCGGAGCGAAAGTTCCGGCCGCCGCAACCGCGCCAAATGACACTTGACCCTCGACATGGCCATGTGTGCGGGGGCGGGCGGCGTTGTCGAAGGCGCGCCTTCCGAGCGTGGACTTGAGGCGCGCCTCGGATGGCCGAGCGCCGCGCCAGACGCGCGACTGTGGCGGTTTGGCCACGCCTTGCGCCAATCCTCGTTTTTCGACCCCGCGATCCGTCCGCGATGGTTGCGCGCGGGTTCCCTTTCCCGGATTAATTCGCCTCTCGCGCGGTAGGCCGGCCGGTCGATTCGGACGCAATCGCCTCGCCGCGCCGCTCGAGAGCCGGAGGTACTCGCCATGCGCCGCATTGCTCTTCTCAGGGCCGGTCTGATCGCCGGCTTGATCGTTTCGTTCGCGTCGGCGGCCTTCGCCATGCAGAGCCGTCTGTCCTTGCCGAGCGACAGCGAGGACGATCGGCCGCTCGCTTCGCCGATTCCGCGCGAAACCGTCAGCTACAACGGCCCCTATGCGCCGGGGACGATCGTCATCTCCACCGGCGAGCGACGGCTCTATCTGATCCTTCCCGGCGGGCAGGCGCTCAAGTACGGCGTCGGCGTCGGCCGGCCCGGCTTCACCTGGGCGGGCGTGACGTACATCGCCAACAAGCGCGAATGGCCGGATTGGACGCCGCCGCCGCAAATGTTGCGCCGCCGCCCCGATCTGCCCCGCCATATGGCGGGCGGCATCGACAACCCGCTCGGCGCCCGCGCGATGTATCTGGCCGGCACGCTCTACCGCATCCACGGCTCCAACGAGCCCGACACCATCGGCCAGGCGGTCTCCTCCGGCTGCATCCGCATGACCAACGACGACGTCGTCGACCTCTATGGCCGCGCCAGCGTCGGCGCCAGGGTCGGTCGTCACGCGCTAAGGAGCGCGCCTCCTCGCGCCCCCCTCTGCCGCAAACGGGTGAGCGGGGCGCAAAGCGCGGGATGAGGAGGCGGCGCGTCGACTTGTCTTTCCTTCGCGCCGCGGCGGCGTTATGTTGCTGACATGAACGCGCTAACGCCTCCCGTCGCGCCGCCGTTGGTCGACCCTTTCGGCCGGGCGGTGAGCTATGTCAGGGTCTCCGTCACCGACCGCTGCGATTTCCGCTGCGCCTATTGCATGTCCGAGGACATGAACTTCCTGCCCAAGGGCGATCTGCTGTCGCTCGAGGAGCTCGACCGTTTGTGCTCGGCCTTCGTGCGGCTGGGAACCCGCAAATTGCGCGTCACCGGCGGCGAGCCGCTGGTGCGGCGCGGCGTGATGACCTTGTTCCGGGCGCTTTCCAGACATCTGGCCAGCGGCGCGCTCGACGAGCTGACGCTGACCACCAACGGCTCGCAGCTGCCGCGTTTCGCCGCCGAACTCCGGGATTGCGGCGTCCGCCGCGTCAACGTTTCGCTCGACACGCTCGATCGCGAAAAATTCCGCGCCATCACGCGCTGGGGCGAACTCGACAAGGTGATGGCCGGCATCGAGGCGGCGCGCCAGGCGGGGCTCAAGGTCAAGCTCAACGCCGTCGCGCTGAAAGGCTTCAACGACGAGGAAGCCTATTCGCTGGTCGCCTGGGCGCACGCGCGCGGCTTCGATCTGACATTCATCGAGGTCATGCCGCTCGGCCAGGTCGAGAGCGAGCGGTTCGATCAGTTTCTGCCGCTGACCGAATTGCGCGCCGCGCTGGAGCAGCGCCTGACGCTGAGCCCCTCGCCCTACGCCAGCGGCGGTCCGGCGCGCTATTTCGACGTCGAGGAGACCGGCGGGCGCCTCGGCTTCATCACGCCGTTGACCCATAATTTCTGCGAAAGCTGCAACCGCGTGCGCGTCACCTGCACCGGCCGGCTCTACATGTGCCTCGGCCGGGAGGACGCCGCCGATCTGCGCGCGCCGCTGCGCCGCTCCGAGGCCGACGACGGGCTTATCGAGGCGATCCGCGCCGCCATCGCCCGCAAGCCTCAGGGCCACGACTTCGTCATCGCGCGCGCCGGCAGCCACGCCTCGACCGGGCGCCACATGAGCGTAACCGGGGGATAGCGCGGGCGACAATTTCCGCCCGGCGTCTGGCGGGCGCCGCGGCGGTGTTCTATATGGGCGGGGTGAAGACGGGGCCTTGACCCCCGTCGGGAAAGGTCAACGCCCCATGCCGAACGTCCAAGAGCGAATTCAGAAGCTGATCGCCGACAACCCCGTCGTCCTCTTCATGAAGGGAACGCCGCAATTTCCGCAATGCGGGTTTTCCGGTCAGGTCGTGCAGATCCTCGATTATCTCGGCGCGCCGATCGTCGGCGTCAACGTGCTCGAGGACGCCGAAATTCGCCAGGGCGTCAAGGAATTCGCCAACTGGCCGACCATTCCCCAGCTCTATATCAAGGGCGAATTCGTCGGCGGCGCCGACATCGCGCGCGAGATGTTCCAATCGGGCGAACTGGCGGCGCTGCTGGCCGAAGCCGGCGTCGCGGTGAAGCAGGCCGCCAAGGCGTAGTCGACCCGCCGGGGCGAACCAACCCGAGCCGAGGCCGCCGGTCCCCGGCGGGGCGCCCGGGGCGCTCCGTTTACCCTCTGCAATGATTTTTGAATTCCCCGAGCGCCAATTTAGGTTATTGGGGAATTCGCGGATCGAGGCAGGGATTCAAACATGGCGCGCAAATATTTCGGCACCGACGGCATTCGCGGCCGCGCGAACGCCAAGATCACCGCTGAACTCGCCTTGAAGGTCGGCCAGGCGGCGGGGCTGGTGTTCCATCGCGGCGAACACCGTCATCGCGTGGTCATCGGCAAGGACACCCGCCTCTCCAGCTATATGATCGAATATGCGCTCGTCGCCGGCTTCACCTCGGTCGGCATGGACGTGTTGCTGCTCGGGCCGGCCCCGACGCCGGCGGTGGCGATGCTGACCCGCTCGATGCGCTGCGACCTCGGGGTGATGATCTCGGCCTCGCACAACCTCTACGAGGACAATGGAATCAAGCTGTTCGGCCCCGACGGCTTCAAGCTGTCGGACGAAATCGAGGCGCGCATCGAAACCCTGATGGACGAGGACCTCGCCAAAAAGCTCGCCAAGTCGCCCGATCTGGGGCGGGCGCGGCGCATCGACGACGTTCAAGCCCGCTACATTGAATACGCCAAGCGCACCCTGCCGCGCGACGTTTCCTTCGACGGCCTCAGGGTCGTCATCGATTGCGCCAACGGCGCCGCCTACAAGGCGGCGCCCGAGGCGCTGTGGGAACTCGGCGCCGAGGTGATCAGGATCGGCGTCGAACCCAACGGCGCCAACATCAATCTCGACGTCGGCTCGACCGCGCCGGAAGCGCTGGCGCAGAAGGTCAGGGAAATGCGCGCCGACATCGGCATCGCGCTCGACGGCGACGCCGATCGCATGATCATCGTCGACGAGCGGGGCCATGTGGTCGACGGCGACCAGATTCTCGCGGTGGTCGCCGAGAGCTGGCAGGCGGACGGACGCCTCGCCAAGCCCGGGATCGTGGCGACGGTGATGTCCAACCTCGGGTTGGAGCGCCGCCTGAGCGGCCTCGGCCTTTGCCTCGAGCGCACCGCCGTCGGCGACCGCTACGTGCTCGAGCGGATGGTCGAGAAGGGCTTCAACGTCGGGGGCGAACAGTCGGGACACATCATTCTGACCGATCACTCGACGACCGGCGACGGCCTCGTGGCGGCGATGCAGGTTCTCGCCGTGGTGCGAAAGCAGGGCCGGCCGGCGAGCGAAGTTTGCCGCCGCTTCGAACCGCTGCCCCAGGTGCTGCGCAACGTGCGCTTCAAGGGCGGACGTCCGCTGGAGGACGAATCGGTGCTCAAGGCGATCGCCGCCGCGACGGCGCGGCTCGGCGACCAGGGGCGCCTCGTCATTCGCCCCTCGGGAACCGAACCGGTCATTCGCGTCATGGCCGAGGCGGACGATCGCGTCCTCGTCGACGCGTTGATCGACGACGTCTGCGAGGCGGTGGCGAAGGCGGCCGCGTAAGCGCGGCTTCCGCAAGCCCGCGCCGGCCCCGGCGCCGCATCCACGGGCGCCCGGCGCTAATTTCGCGTCGGCGATGCGCGAAATCTGGGCTTCCAAAATTAACGAATCGCCCTATTCTGGCTTCGTCGTCAACAACCCGAAAGGAGGTGATCCAGTGTCTCATTGTCAATCGCCATGCGAGATACGCGAGTCCTGGAACATTGTCCGTGCGCAGGGATTTCGCGCATAGCAGACGCTAGGCAGTCCAGACCGCAAGCGATCTCTGCTTGGTCGCGACAATGGAAGGGCCGCTCCCGCTTAAGGGCGGCCCTTCTCCTTGGCGGCGGGCGGCGCCGCGCCGTCGATTTCGGCTTGTCACGCGATTGCGACAAAGGCAACATAACCTCCTGTCGGCCTCGCTTTCGCGGCGCCGGAGAGGGAGCGCGGAACATGGGACTTCTCGACAGTCTGAGCGGAGCGTTGAAGAGTGAATTGGAGCAATTCGGCGCTGCGGAGCTTCAACAGCTGCTCCCGGCGGCCTTGGCGAAGACGAACCTCGGCGATCTCCAGGGGCTGGTGACGCAACTGCAGCAGGGCGGGCTCGGCGCGCAGGTGCAGTCGTGGCTGGCGAACGGCCAGAACATCTCGATCACGCCGGCGGAGCTCGAGGCGGCCTTGAGCAGCGATCAGGTCAAGCAGCTCGCCCAACACTTCGGCGTCGATCCGCAAGCCGCGCTCGCCCTGCTGTCCCAGCATCTGCCGGCGGTTTTGGGCCAAGCCGGCCAAACCGGGGCGGTGCAGTAAGGCTTTTGCGGCGCGGCCCGGTCGCCTTCTCCCCTTGCGGGAAAAGGCGTCGGCCGCAGACCGACGGCGAGCGGCGCCGAAACGGCCGCGATATCTGCTAGCCAGGCGCGGGGTCCGGCGGTTGCCGCGATCATGCCCCCGATCGAGGCTTGACCGAGATCGACCATCCTGTTGCGGGGCTGAGGCGACGGGAGAGGCGACAAGCGCGGTTTCGCCGCAACCATCTACGGTGAAAGGTCTTTTGACACCGCGTCCGCCAGATGGTCCAATATATGTCCCCAGCCCCTCGTATGACCTTCACAAATCGCCGACGTCGGCAGACGCTCGTGGGTGAGCACGAGTTCGGTTTCCTCGCCGCGCGGATTGAGTTCGACGGTCACCAGCGTATTCACGTTGTTCGTCAGCGGGCCAATCCAGGTGAACACAAGCTTGCGCGGCCGGTCGACTTGCACGTAGGCGCCGGAGACTTCGCGCCTTGAGTCCTCCGATGACATGACAAGGCTGAAGGCTCCGCCAGGGCGGAGGTCGCAACTCGCCTGGCAATCGACCGCGCCCGCAAAGGGGCTCATCCACCGAGCCATCAAATCGGGTTTGGTCCACAGGTCGAAGATCTGCTCCGCCCCGGCCCTCACGCGCCGGCGTACCTGCACGATCGGGCCCGTCGTGTCACCGCGAACCACGTTTGCGATCCTTTCGGCCCCGACTTGCGGTCCTTCTTGAGCTCGCGCAGCAGGCGCTCCATGGCGTCCAGCCGCTCCTCCCAATAGCGGCGCATCCGCTCGATCCAGCCATCGACCTCGTCCAGCGAACGGGTATTGATCGAGAGAATGTGCTCGCGCCCTTTCCTATGCCGCTCGACCACGCCGCTCGCTTCCAGCACGCGGATGTGTTTCGACACCGCGTTCAAAGACATAGGGAAGGGTTCGGCGACCTCGGTCACGCGCGCCTCGCTGCGCGAGAGCCGTTCGATAATCGCCCGCCGCGTCGGGTCGGCCAACGCGGCGAATACCGCATCGAGGCGCGCGGCGCGCGAAGCGGCCTCCTTCCGGGCTTCGATCTCGATCATGGCGATCCGCCCGCTTCATTCTTCATTCTGAAAATATTCTACCCAAAGGTTGACAATTCGTCAAGCCGACGGTTTATTCAACCTATCGGTTGAACCGGGTCGATAACGAAGGAGAGCTCGATGCCGAATAAACCCATTGCCGCCGCGGCCGCGGCGGTCGCACTCCTGTCGGCCGCCGTCGCCCCGGCGTGGGCCGAGCCGGTCAAGAACGTCGTCCTCGTCCACGGGGCCTTCGCCGACGGTTCCGGATGGCGGGGCGTCGCCGACATTCTTGGCAAGGACGGCTATACGGTCAGCGTGGTGCAGGAGCCGCTGACATCGCTTGCCGACGACGTCGCGGCGACCAAACGCGTGCTGGATCTGCAACAGGGCCCCACCCTTCTGGTCGGCCACAGCTATGGCGGGGTGGTCATCACCGAAGCGGGCAATGCGCCGAATGTCGTCGGCCTCGTCTACATCGCCGCTTTCATCCCCGACCAGGGCGAGAGCGCAGTCGGCCTGCTCTCGCACGGCCCCCGCCGCCAACAACGACATGCGCGCCACCAAGGACGATTTCCTGTACCTTGACCCGGCCGCCTTCCCCGCCGATTTCGCCGCCGACGTCCCGCCAGCCCAGGCGAACTTCATGGCCCATTCCCAGGCGATGCTGGCCAAGGCCGCCGGCGGCGCGCCGGTGACGGCGGCCGCCTGGCACCAGAAGAAGAGCTGGGCGCTGGTCGCCACCCGCGACCACAACATCAATCCCGATCTCGAGCGCAGCATGGCCAAGCGGGCCGGCAGCGAAACGATCGAGGT
>CAVWKL010000292.1:0-4320 GCA_963755075.1 uncultured Alphaproteobacteria bacterium | reverse complement strand
CCGCGGCGGCCCGCTTGGCCGCCGCGACCGAGGCGAGCGCGCCGGCTTCCCCAGAAGCGGCCGCCGCCGAGTCCGCTTCGGGCCCGCCGGTGATCGTGCTCGATCCCGGACATGGCGGCGTCGACGGCGGCGCTTATGGCGTCGGCGGCGCGGTCGAGAAAACCATCGTCTATGACTACGCCCTCGAGCTCAAGCGCCAGCTCGAGGCAAAGAACCGTTTCAAGGTGGTGCTGACGCGCCACGGCGACGAATTCGTCTCGCTCGAGGACCGCGTGCGCATTGCGCGCGAGGTCAACGCGGCGCTGTTCATCTCGATTCACGCCGATACGCTTGCCGGGACGCCCGCGGACGTGTCCGGCGCCACGGTCTACACCTGTTCGGAGCGCGCCTCCGACGCCGAGGCCGCCCGCATCGCCGAGCGCGAGAACGCCGCCGACAAGGTCGCCGGCGTTGAGCCGAAAGCGGAGGCGACCGGCGTCGCCGACATCCTGTTCGATCTCAAGCGGCGCGAGACGCGCGCCTACGCGCACATCTTCTCGCGCGGGGTTGTCGAGCAGCTGCAGGGCGCGGCGAAGCTCAACCACAATCCCGAGCGTTCGGCCGGCTTCGTCGTCCTTAAGGCGCCCGATTTCCCATCAGTGCTGGTCGAACTCGGCTATCTCTCCAATCCGCAGGACGCCCAGGCGATGAGTTCGGTGGAATGGCGCGTCAAGACGGCGAGCGCGATGGCGAATGCCGTCGATCGGTTCTTCGCCCCAGTGCGAAGCGACGCGCAGGCGGCCCCCAAAGCGGCGAACGCCCTCGCCGCAACCGACAAAGTGACGACGGCCGCGACGACGAACCTGGGAAATTCCGCTGCGGCCGGGCAAAGCGTCGACGCGCCGACGCCGTGAGAGACGCGGCGACGGGCCGCTCGGTCCGAGTCGAAGGCTGAAAGTTGCGTGACGGCTTCATAGTTTCGCCGCAGTCGCGACCGACATGGACGCGTGGGCGTCGGCCAGGGGCCGCAATTTCCTGACAGGGCGCGCGCCTTGCGATAAGGAGCGCGTGGCAATCGCTCGGGGCCGATCCGTCAATGGATCGTCGTCGGGCCCGAAAGGGTCTTGGATCGAAAGATGCGCGGCATAGCCCGATTCCTCGGTTTCGTGTTTGCGACGGGCGCCATCGTCTTCGTCGTTGCGGCGGCCGTCGTCGCCGCCGTCATCTGGAAGTTCGAGCAGGACCTGCCCGACTATTCCCAGCTGAAGAACTACGAACCGCCGGTGATGACGCGCGTTCACGCGGCCGACGGCAGTCTCTTGGCCGAATATGCGCGCGAGCGGCGCCTCTATCTGCCGTCGGCGGCGATTCCGCCGTTGGTCAAGAACGCCTTCATCGCCGCCGAGGACAAGAACTTTTATTCCCATCGCGGCTTCGACCCCGAGGGCATCCTGCGCGCCGGTCTTGTGTTTCTGCAGGGATCGAAGCGCGTCCAAGGCGCTTCGACGATCACCCAACAGGTCGCCAAGAACTTCTTGCTGACTTCGGATCGAACCTTCGAGCGCAAGATCCGCGAAATTCTGCTGAGCCTACGTATCGAGTCGGCCTATTCCAAGGACAAGATCCTCGAACTCTATCTCAACGAAATCTATCTCGGCCTGAGCAACTACGGGGTCGCCGCCGCCGCGCTCAACTACTTCAACAAGTCGGTGCACGAATTATCGATTGCGGAAGTCGCCTATCTCGCCGCTTTGCCCAAGGAGCCGAGCGCGCTCAATCCGTACCGCAACCACGACCGCGCCATCGAGCGCCGCAACTATGTGATCAGCCGCATGGCGGAGGATGGCTACATCACCGCAGAGCAGGCGAAAGCGGCGCGCGCCGAGCCGCTGATCATCACGCCTCGAGTGCTGCCGACCAACTCGATCGCCGCCGGTTTTTTCGCCGAGGAGGTGCGCCGCGAATTGTCCGAGCGCTACGGCGAGCAGAAGCTCTACGAGGGCGGCTTGTCGGTGCGCACCACGCTGGATTCGAAACTGCAGTTGATGGCGCGCAAGGCGCTGGTCGATGGCCTGGTGCGCTACGACGAGGCTCATGGCTGGCACGGCACGGTCAAGACGATCGATCTCGGCCAGGATTGGGGCGTGCCGCTCGGCGATATTCCCGAATTCGGCGACATCAAGCCCTGGCGTCTCGCGGTGGTCCTCGACGTCGCCGATACGTCGATGCGCATCGGCTTGCAGCCCGAACGCGACAAGTCCGGGGCGCTTGGACCCGAGCGCGAAACGGGCACGGTGAGCGCCGACGGCATGAAATGGACCGGGCGGAAACCGAAGGCGCTCGCCAAGCCCGGCGACGTGGTCTACATCGAACCGGTTGCCGGCAAGGCGGGCGAGTACCGGCTGCGCCAGATCCCAGAAGTGTCGGGCGCCTGCGTCGCGATGGATCCGTTCACCGGCCGCGTCCTGGCGATGGTCGGCGGCTTCTCCTACGATCAATCGGAATTCAATCGCGCCACCCAGGCGCAGCGCCAGCCCGGCTCCTCGTTCAAGCCGTTCGTCTACGCCGCGGCGCTCGACAACGGCTATACGCCGTCCTCGATCGTTCTCGATGAGCCGATCGAGATCGACCAAGGCAACGGCGAGATTCTGGAAGCCGGAAAACTTCGAGGGCAAGTCCGGCGGCCCGCATACGCTGCGTTACGGCGTCGAGCACTCGATCAACCAGATGACGGTGCGCCTGGCGCGGGACATCGGCATGCCGCTGATCGTCGAGTACGCCAAGCGTTTCGGCATCTACGACAACCTGCCGCCGTTCCTGTCGATGTCGCTCGGCGCCGGCGAGACGACGGTGCTGCGCATGGTCACCGCCTATTCGATGTTCGACAACGGCGGCAAGCGGATCAAGGCGACGCTGATCGACCGCATCCAGGACCGTTGGGGCAATACGATCTACAAGCACGACGAGCGCATCTGCCAGGGTTGCGACGCCGCCAAATGGGACAATCAGGACGAACCTAAGATCATCGACAAGCGCGAGCAGGTGATCGATCCGCTGACCGCCTATCAGATCACCTCGATCATGCAGGGCGTGATCCAGCGCGGAACCGGCATTGCGATCAGCGAACTCAAACGCACTTTGGCCGGCAAGACCGGCACGACCAACGAAGCCAAGGATCTGTGGTTCGTCGGCTATTCGCCGAACCTCGCGTTCGGCGTCTTCATGGGCTACGACAAGCCGCGCTCGCTTGGCGACAGCGCCCAAGCGGCGCTTTACACCGCGCCGATCTTCCGCGACTTCATGAAGATGGCGCTGAAGGACACGCCAGATACGCCGTTCCGCGTGCCGCCGGGCATCAAGCTGATTTCGGTCGACGTGCACACCGGCATGCGCTCGAGCGGGCCGGGCTCGATCGAGGAGGCGTTCAAGCCCGGCACCGCGCCGCCAGACGCCTATGTGGCGGGAGAAGGCTCGCCCGATGCGGCGAACCTGTCGCCCGACGTCGAAAAGGCCGTCGGCCCGGGGACCGGCGGGCTGTACTGAAGGCAACGCCGCAGCGGCTTGGGCCTTATGCGAACCCGCTTCGGTTCGGGGCCCGAACCGGCCTCACGGCGGCGCGCCCGAACCAGCCGTTTACATCGCTCGCCCCGCGCACTAGCCCGCATTTCTCACGCCATCATGCATTGAGGCATTGGTTTTGGTGAGATTTGAACGCGGTGGGGCATTGGACGCGGCTTCACGTGGCGCGCGGGGCGCTGTGGTTTTGGTCTGTGGGTCGGGAATCTTTCTCCGGTGGGCCGAGGGGTTTGCCGGCAATGGTCGCGCCGCGGCGGCGCGTGTCAGGCTGGGGAGTCGCGAGCGGCGGCGAGCCGGGCGGCGGCCAAACGCCACTCGGGAGCGGCCGGGCAGGCGGAGGCGAAAGCGATTTTGACGCGCCGGGCGCTGATCTTGATGAGAGCGCCGAGCTTCAGCAACTTCAGACGGATCGTGCCGCAGGTCGCGTCGGCCAATTGGGTGTGGGCGAGCCCGAGGCGGCGCAGCGCACACACCAGCGCATAGGCCATCGAGGCGAACCACAGCCGCAGCTGATTGGCGCGCATCAAAGCCGTCGAGGTGCGGTCGGCGAACAGATCGCCCTGGCATTCCTTGATGCGGTTCTCCATCTCGCCGCGCGCGCAATAGAGGTGTTCGTAGAGCGGCTTGGCGCGCCAGGCGTCGGCTTTCAGCGAGGTCACGACAAAGCGCGGATTGGCTTCGCCGCGCGTCCATTCGGCCTTGCCGATCACCCGTCGCCGGCGCGACCAACTCTCCTTCGTCGACCAGTCGAAATCGCGAAACGCC
>CAVWKL010000291.1:0-10762 GCA_963755075.1 uncultured Alphaproteobacteria bacterium | reverse complement strand
TCTCTCTCTCTCTCTCTCTCTCTCTCTCTCTCTCTCTCTCTCTCTCTCTCTCTCTCTCTCTCTCTCTCTCTCTCTCTCTCTCTCTCTCTCTCTCTCTCTCTCTCTCTCTCTCTCTCTCTCTCTCTCCCCCCCCCCCCCCCTCCAGCGAACGCTCGAAGACGAGCAATACGTAACGAAACGAGTAGACGTGGAGCAGGGCCACGACCGTATCGCGTAACCCACGCGACCACCGCCTCGTATCCCGCGAACCTTCGCTCGAGGCGGTCGGCTTCGCCCATGTCGGCGTGCGCAGGGCTCGAGCACGACTTCGCTGACCGGACCGAGCCGCCTCAGCGCTTCGGCGACCCGCCCGCCCAGGGCGGCGCGGGTCGCCGGGGTCGGAAACGACGACACAATCGGAGCTGAGCTCCAGCGTGCCGACCAGATCGGGCCCTCCGCGCTCTCGAGCGTGTCGCCAATCGCGATCGGTCTCCATAGGGCACGCGCAGTTCGTCGCCGGTGTGAGGATTGCGCCAACGTCCCCCATGCCTCGTTGATCACCGCGGCTCCACTCCCGACCGGCGAGTCGCTGCGCGGGCGCGGGGGTCACGGCGTTCATCCTGGCCGGTTGGAAAGCGCATGATGAATGACGTCATCTTCGTGAACATACGCCACCGCTACCCCACGGACGAGGCCTGCTAAGCAAACAGGAACCCATGAAGACCGATGCCCGACGTCCCGCACACGCTCTGCCGAACGGCGTGGCGACGCCGGGCGGGTTTCGACGACGTCATCGCCCCCCCGCGTGGCTCGACTATGCCGACCGCCCCACCGACAGCTACATCGCCCAAGGCGCTGAAGGTCCCGCGCGCCACGATCGTCAAGACTGTCCAGGAGGCCCAGACGCGTGCCGTTGTCATCCGCCGAACACGCAGGTGACCGCGCGGCACCCAGGCGTCGCGCGCGCTCGCGGCCAGGCCCCACCGGAGGCGGCTTACGTGATCCCGCATCCGCCGGGTGCGTTCTGATCCCTGCCTTGGCGAGGCCTGTGTGTGGGTCTTGGCGTCAACCTCGTCGACGGCGACGTCATCGGCGCCCGTGGGCCCGCGCCGTGTCTTCTCGGTCGCCGAGGCGACGGGCGGCGGAGTGTGCCCGGGACGTGACGCGGTTGTGGAGATTGCGGCAGTTCCCCGGTGGCGCATCCGATTTCTCGCCCAACTCTCTCGCCGATCCTCGCCAGCCGCATCGGCGCGCGCCGCGCCAACCGCTCGCGCCCGCCGGGCTTTCGAGCACGGCGCTGCGCCACCGGCTGCTCGAGGAGCCTGCGCGGCTTAGCCAGTTCCAGCTCATCCGCTCGGCCAATCGCGCGCTGTTCGGCGTCGGCGATGTCGGCTTGACAGCACCGTCCGCGCTTCGGCCTCGCCAGCCCCGCAACGATTGACGGCTATGTGCGGCGCGGCGCCGTCGCCGTGTTGATCGGCCGTTTCATCGACCGCGAAGGCCGTCCTGTTCCGGCGACCTCGATGGCCGCATATCGGCGTAACGCTTGATGAATCGACGTGGCTGCCCAATCGCCTGTGCATCGCCGGCGGCCCCGACAAGGTCGAAGCGCTGCGCGCGGCGCTGAGGGGCGGTTACGTCACCCATCTCGTCACCGATGCGCGCACGGCCGCGGAGCTGCTCGCGTAGAGACGTCTTCCACGGCGGCGCCGCCTTCGCCGAGGAGGCGTCCCGCATTGGCAACACCCCCGATATTGTCACGCGCCGGCGCGCCGCGCCGAATATCGGCCTTAACCTCGAAACGCCCTCGTCACGCCGAGAATTGAACAATATTCAGATGTGCACGAAACGTGTCAATATGCGTGACAAAATATTTTCTGTTGTGCGACCTTTTGTCGCATGTATTCGTTGAATTTACCTCATGTTGGTCAAAGAATTATCGACGATTTAGGCACCGATTGCGGTTGTTATTAAATCCATATTAACCGAACGAACCTACCGTTCATCGCACAAGAATAAATACAATTTGAGCGTGGTATACAATAAAACGACGTAAAGACGCCGTTATATTGCGAGGATTTGTCTGCAAAAACGTTGATTTTCAGCGTTAGGCGCTGAGATTACGGTGGGGTGATTACGCTCAATGAGTACCTATTGGCTGAACATCTGGACTCGGGGGCTCCCGACGCCGCCGGCGGCGCTCTTCTGCGCGTGTCGGCGGACAAAGTCGGTCGGCTCATGGACCTCGTCGGCGAATTGTCGCTCAGCGTTTCCGAGACCATTCGGTCTTCCGATCTGGAAGGCCTCGAACTGACCGAGTTTGAGAAGTCCGCGCATCGGCTGATGATGGTCGTGCACGAAGTGCAGGACGCCGCCGCCGAATTGCGGCTGGTGCCCGTCGGCGACGTGTTCCGCCGCATGCGTCGGACGGTGCGCGAACTGGAGCGCACCACCGGCAAGGAGATCGATCTCGTCCTCGAAGGCGAGGACACCGAGATCGACAAGGTGGTGGCCGACCGTCTCTACGAGCCGCTTGTGCATGTGGTGCGCAACTGCGCCGACCATGGCCTGGAATCGCCCAGCGAACGCGAGACGCTCGGCAAGTCGCGCCGCGGGCGTATCTCGCTTGCCGCCTCGCCGGTCGGCGGCGACATTCAGATCGCCATCGCCGATGACGGACGCGGTCTCGACCGCAGTCGAATCCTGGCGCATGCGCGCGAGCGCGGGCTGTTCGGCCCCGAGGAGGAACCGGACGACGGCGCGTTGTGGAAGGTGATCTTTCAGCCGGGATTCTCGACGGCTGAGACGGTGACCAACCTGTCCGGGCGCGGCGTCGGCTTGGACGTGCTCAACACCACCATGAAGGCGCTGCGCGGGCGCATCTCCATCGACAGCGACCCGGGGCGCGGCGTGAAGGTCGTTCTGGCCATCCCGCTGACGTTGGCGTTCCTCAATTCTCTGGTCATGCGGGTCGGCGCCTGTCTCTACGCCACCCCGATCGACGTCGTGGCGGAGATCTTCCAGCCTGGCAGCGAACAGATCTCCCGCATCTCGGCCGAGGGCGGCGCCGAGATGGTGCGGGTGCGCGACGTCTTGGTCCCGATCTGCCGGCTTCAGCAATACTACCGCGAACCCGTGTCCGAACTGGCGCCGCTGGAGAAACTCATCGTCGTCGTTTTCAACACCAGCTGCGGACGGATCGGCGTTCCCGTCGACGAAATGTTCGACCAGCAGCAGGTCGTGATGAAGCCGCTGCAGGGCCAGTTGGAGAAGATTCGCGGCAGCTTCGGCTGCGCGCTGCTGGCGTCCGGCGAAGTCGCGATCGTGCTCGATTGCGAACGCCTCGCCGAGGGAGCGTGAGGACCATGGCGGAGGCGGCTCTCTACGAGGACATCGACGACCTGGGTTACGAGCGGCTCCGCACATGGCTCAATGATCGCTGCGGGATCTATTACGCGGAGAAAAAGAAGGAGCTGTTGCAGCAGCGGCTGACCCGCGTGCTCGAGCGTTTTGGCCTCGCCGACCTCCACGAACTGGCCAATTGCGTCGAGAGCGGCCTATCGGGCGACATCGAACTCGCCCTCGTGGACGCCGCCTCGACCAACCACACCTTTTTCTTCCGAGAACCCCAGGTTCTGGACTTTTTCGCCGACACGATCCTGCCGAACTCCGGGCACAAGTCCGAATTGCGCATCTGGAGCGCCGCGGCATCGACCGGGGACGAAGCCTATACGCTGGCGATCCTGGCCGCCGAGGTTCTGGGCCCCGCACAGGCGGCAAGCCGCGTCTCCATCTTGGGCACCGATATCAGCGCCCCGGTGATCAAGCGCGCCGAATCCGCCGTCTACGGAATGGTTCATCTCGAGCACATGCCGGAACACGTCCTGAAGCGCTATTTCGAGCCGGTTGAGGACGACGAGTTCACGGTCTCGCCGCACATCCGACGGATGTGCACCTTCCGGCGACTGAACTTGAAGGCGCAGCCCTTTCCGTTCCGGCGGCCTTTCGACATCGTCTTCTGCCGCAACGTCCTCTACTACTTCGACCGCGCGCAACAGTTCCGGACGCTGGAGGCTCTCTACGACGTGACGGAGGTCGGCGGATGGCCGTTGACCAGCGTCACCATGCCCCTGGTGACGCTGGTCAACAGCCATCCGCCGACCTCCGTCACGTCGTAGAGAGCCTCCAGCGTCCGGAACTGTTGCGCGCGGTCGAAGTAGTAGAGGACGTTGCGGCAGAAGACGATGTCGAAAGGCCGCCGGAACGGAAAGGGCTGCGCCTTCAAGTTCAGTCGCCGGAAGGTGCACATCCGTCGGATGTGCGGCGAGACCGTGAACTCGTCGTCCTCAACCGGCTCGAAATAGCGCTTCAGGACGTGTTCCGGCATGTGCTCGAGATGAACCATTCCGTAGACGGCGGATTCGGCGCGCTTGATCACCGGGGCGCTGATATCGGTGCCCAAGATGGAGACGCGGCTTGCCGCCTGTGCGGGGCCCAGAACCTCGGCGGCCAGGATCGCCAGCGTATAGGCTTCGTCCCCGGTCGATGCCGCGGCGCTCCAGATGCGCAATTCGGACTTGTGCCCGGAGTTCGGCAGGATCGTGTTGGCGAAAAAGTCCAGAACCTGGGGTTCTGGAAGAAAAGGTGTGGTTGGTCGAGGCGGCGTCCACGAGGGCGAGTTCGATGTCGCCCGATAGGCCGCTCTCGACGCAATTGGCCAGTTCGTGGAGGTCGGCGAGGCCAAAACGCTCGAGCACGCGGGTCAGCCGCTGCTGCAACAGCTCCTTCTTTTTCTCCGCGTAATAGATCCCGCAGCGATCATTGAGCCATGTGCGGAGCCGCTCGTAACCCAGGTCGTCGATGTCCTCGTAGAGAGCCGCCTCCGCCATGGTCCTCACGCTCCCTCGGCGAGGCGTTCGCAATCGAGCACGATCGCGACTTCGCCGGACGCCAGCAGCGCGCAGCCGAAGCTGCCGCGAATCTTCTCCAACTGGCCCTGCAGCGGCTTCATCACGACCTGCTGCTGGTCGAACATTTCGTCGACGGGAACGCCGATCCGTCCGGCAGCTGGTGTTGAAAACGACGACGATGAGTTTCTCCAGCGGCGCCAGTTCGGACACGGGTTCGCGGTAGTATTGCTGAAGCCGGCAGATCGGGACCAAGACGTCGCGCACCCGCACCATCTCGGCGCCGCCCTCGGCCGAGATGCGGGAGATCTGTTCGCTGCCAGGCTGGAAGATCTCCGCCACGACGTCGATCGGGGTGGCGTAGAGACAGGCGCCGACCCGCATGACCAGAGAATCGAGGAACGCCAACGTCAGCGGGATGGCCAGAACGACCTTCATGCCGCGCCCCGGGTCGCTGTCGATGGAGATGCGCCCGCGCAGCGCCTTCATGGTGGTGTTGAGCACGTCCAAGCCGACGCCGCGCCCGGACAGGTTGGTCACCGTCTCAGCCGTCGAGAATCCCGGCTGAAAGATCACCTTCCACAACGCGCCGTCGTCCGGTTCCTCCTCGGGGCCGAACAGCCCGCGCTCGCGCGCATGCGCCAGGATTCGACTGCGGTCGAGACCGCGTCCGTCATCGGCGATGGCGATCTGAATGTCGCCGCCGACCGGCGAGGCGGCAAGCGAGATACGCCCGCGGCGCGACTTGCCGAGCGTCTCGCGTTCGCTGGGCGATTCCAGGCCATGGTCGGCGCAGTTGCGCACCACATGCACAAGCGGCTCGTAGAGACGGTCGGCCACCACCTTGTCGATCTCGGTGTCCTCGCCTTCGAGGACGAGATCGATCTCCTTGCCGGTGGTGCGCTCCAGTTCGCGCACCGTCCGACGCATGCGGCGGAACACGTCGCCGACGGGCACCAGCCGCAATTCGGCGGCGGCGTCCTGCACTTCGTGCACGACCATCATCAGCCGATGCGCGGACTTCTCAAACTCGGTCAGTTCGAGGCCTTCCAGATCGGAAGACCGAATGGTCTCGGAAACGCTGAGCGACAATTCGCCGACGAGGTCCATGAGCCGACCGACTTTGTCCGCCGACACGCGCAGAAGAGCGCCGCCGGCGGCGTCGGGAGCCCCCGAGTCCAGATGTTCAGCCAATAAGGTACTCATTGAGCGTAATCACCCCACCGTAATCTCAGCGCCTAACGCTGAAAATCAACGTTTTTGCAGACAAATCCTCGCAATATAACGGCGTCTTTACGTCGTTTTATTGTATACCACGCTCAAATTGTATTTATTCTTGTGCGATGAACGGTAGGTTCGTTCGGTTAATATGGATTTAATAACAACCGCAATCGGTGCCTAAATCGTCGATAATTCTTTGACCAACATGAGGTAAATTCAACGAATACATGCGACAAAAGGTCGCACAACAGAAAATATTTTGTCACGCATATTGACACGTTTCGTGCACATCTGAATATTGTTCAATTCTCGGCGTGACGAGGGCGTTTCGAGGTTAAGGCCGATATTCGGCGCGGCGCGCCGGCGCGTGACAATATCGGGGGTGTTGCCAATGCGGGACGCCTCCTCGGCGAAGGCGGCGCCGCCGTCGAAGACGTCTCTACGCGAGCAGCTCCGCGGCCGTGCGCGCATCGGTGACGAGATGGGTGACGTAGCCGCCCCTCAGCGCCGCGCGCAGCGCTTCGACCTTGTCGGGGCCGCCGGCGATGCACAGGCGATTGGGCAGGCGCGTCAATTCATCGAGCGTTACGCCGATCATGCGGCCGTCGAGGTCGCCGGGCACAGGACGGCCTTCGCGGTCGATGAAACGGCCGATCAACACGGCGACGGCGCCGCGCCGCACATAGCCGTCGATCGTTGCGGGGCTGGCGAGGCCCGAAGCGCGGACGGTGCTGTCCTTGCCGACATCGCCGACGCCGAACAGCACGCGATTGGCCGAGCGGATGAGCTGGAACTGGCTGACCAGCGCAGGCTCCTCGAGCAGCCGGTCGCGCAGTTCCGTGCTGGAGAGCACGGCGGGCGCGAGCAGGTTGGCGCAGCGCGCGCCGATGCGGCTGGCGAGGATCGACGAGCAGAGTTCGGGCGAGAAATCGGATGCGCCGCCGGGGGAACTGCCGCAGATCTGCACGACCGCATAGCGTCCGGGCCGCTCCGGCCGCCCCATCGCCTCGGCGACCGAGAGCACGGCGCGGCCCCAGGCGGCGCCGATGACGTCGCCGTCGACGAGGTTCGCCGCCAAGACCCGCGCGCCGGCCTCGCCAAGGCGAGGGATCAGCGCCGCGCCCGGCAGATCGGGGATCACGTAAGCCGCCTCCAGTCGGCGCCTGGCCGCGAGCGCGCGCGACGCCTCGGTGCGCGCGGTCGCCTCCGTGTTCAGGCGGATGACGACGGCGCCGCGTTCTCGCGCCTCCTGGAGCATCTTGACGATCGTGGCGCGCGAGACCTTCAGCGCCTTGGCGATGTCGCTCTGGGTGAGGCGGTCGGCATAGTAGAGCCAGGCGACCCAGGCGATGGCGTCGTCGAATTCCGCCGGCGTCGCCACGCCGTTCGGCAGAGCGTCTTGGGGCGGTCGGCCGTCGGTCTTCATGGGTTCCTGTTTGCCTAGCAGGCCTCGTGCGTCGGGTAGCGTTGACATATGTCACGAAGTGGCGTCATTCGTCATCCGCTTTCCAACCAGCCAAGGATGAACGCCGTGACCCCGCGCCCGCGCAGCCAACCGCCGGTTGGGGGGTGGACCGCGGTGATCGACGAGTTCGTCGCGGGACGTTGGCGCAATCCTCACACCGGCGACGAACTGCGCGTGCCCTATGAGTCGATCGCGATTGGCGACACGCTCGAGGGCGCGGAGGCCGATCTCGTCGGCGCGCTGAAGCTCGGCTCCAATTATGTCGTCGTTTCCGACCCGGCGACCCGCGCCGCCCTGGGCGGGCGGGTCGCCAAAGCGCTGAGGCGGCTCGGTCCGGTCAGCGAAGTCGTGCTCGACCATCCGCACGCCGACATGGGCGAAGCCGACCGCCTCAAGCAAAGGCTCGCGGGATACGAGGCGGTGGTCGCGGTCGGTTCGGGCACGATCAATGATTTGTGCAAATACGTCACCGGCCTCGACGGTCGCCGTTATTGCATGTTCGCCACCGCCGCCTCGATGAACGGCTACGCCTCGACGACGGCTTCGATCACGCTCGCCAGCGGGCTCAAGGTCTCGCTGCCCTCGCGCGCGCCGAGCGGTCTGTTCATCGATCTCGGCGTCAACGCCGCCGCGCCTAAGCATCTGGCCGCCGCCGGCTTCGGCGATTGCCTCGTGCGCTCGGTGGCGCAGACGGATTGGTGGATGGCCCACCGGCTCACGGGAGCGATGTATTCCGAGCTGCCCTATCTGATCGAAGCCCCAGACGAACTGGAGCTGAATGCGCGCGCCGGCGATTTGCCCAAAGGCGATCTGACGGCGGTCGGCTATCTCCAGCGCGTGCTGACCTTGTGCGGCCTCGGCGTTTCCATCACCGGGGTCTCCAACCACGGCTCGATGGGCGAGCACCAGATCTCCCATTACATCGATTGCTTCGCCGGGCCGCGCCACCCCGGCACGCTGCACGGCCAGCAGGTCGGCGTCGCCACGCTGACGCTTGCGCGCCTGCAACAGACGATCCTCGCCAGCGAAACCGCCCCGAGGGTCGGGGCGACCCGGATCGACGAAGCCGATATGGCCAGGCGCATGGGCGCCGCCGCCGACGGCTGTCTCGCCGAATTCCGCCAGAAGGCGTTCGACGCCGAGGGGGCCGAGGCGTTCAACGCCAAGCTGGTGGAACTCTGGCCGGAGCTGAGGCGCGAGTGCGCCGCCTTCGCGATTCCCGCCGACGAATTGCAGCGCTTGCTCGCCGCCAGCGGCGGCCCGACGACGGCCAGGGATCTCGGCGTTCCCGTCGACTTCTACCGCGAGGCCGTCGTGCACTGCCGCGAGATGCGCAACCGCTTCTCGTTCCTCGACATCGCCGCCGACGCGGGCTGGCTCGACGATTTCGCCGCAGGAGAGGCCTGACCGATGCGTCCGCTCGCCGAAATGCCCGAGGCGACGGCGGCGCGCGTGTCGCTGCTCTTGACCGACATCGACGATACGCTGACCCATGCGGGCCGCCTGTCGGCCGCGGCCTATCGGGCCCTCGAAGACCTCCATAACGCCGGCCTGATCGTCGCGCCGATCACCGGCCGGCCCGCCGGCTGGTGCGACATGATCGCGCGCCTCTGGCCGGTCAGCGGCGTCGTCGGCGAGAACGGCGCCCTTTATTTCGCCTATGACGCCCCTTCGCGAACGATGAAACGCGTATTCGCCGCAAGCGCGGGCGAACGGCGCGAGAATCGGGCGCGGCTCGAGGCGATCACGGCGCGCGTGCTCGCCGAGGTTCCCGGCGCGGCGATCTCCGCCGATCAGGCCTACCGCGAGGCCGATCTTGCGGTGGATGTCTGCGAGGACGTCGCGCCGCTCGACAAGGCCGCGGTCGCGCGCATCAAGGCGATCTTCGAAGATGCGGGCGCCATCGCCAAAATCTCCTCGATCCACGTCAACGGCTGGTTTGGCCGCTATGACAAGTTGACGATGACGCGCCGGTTCGCGCGCGAGATCGCCGGCGTCGACATCGATCGCGACAGCGACCGCGTGGTGTTTGTCGGCGACAGCCCCAACGACGCGCCGATGTTCGGTTTCTTCCCCAACGCCTGCGGCGTCTCCAGCGTGCTCGCCTTCGCCGGCGAACTCGAGGCGGAACCGGCCTATGTCACGCGCGGGGGCGGCGGCGCCGGCTTCGTCGAAGTCGCCGAACGGCTGATCGCGGCGCGTAAGCGCGCGGTCGCATGAACGCGGCGTTCAACGTCGCCGCCGCGGCGGCGGCTTATTCCTGCCGCCGGCCAACTTCCAACCAGGCGAGCGTGTCGTCGAGCGCCAGCTTGATGCGGCCCATGATGTCGGCGATCTGCGGCTCGGTGACGATCAGCGGCGGGCAGAGGTTGACGGCGTCGCCGAGGCAGCGGGTGATGAGGCCATGCGCCAGGGCGCGCTCGCCGACGTGGGCGGCGACGCCCGCCGCCGGATCGAAGCTCTTGCGGGTCGTCTTGTTCTCGACCAGCTCCAGCGCGCCGACGAGGCCCGTGCCGCGCGCCTCGCCGACCAATGGGTGCTCGCCGAGCCTCCTCAATCCGGCCTGGAAGGCGGGCGCGACGCGCCGCACGTGTCCGACGATGTCGCGCTCCTCGTAGATCTTCAGCGTCTCCAGCGCCACCGCCGCCGAGACGGGATGGCCGCCATAGGTGAAGCCGTGGCCGAAGGTCCCGATCTTCTCGCTTTCCGCCGTCACCCCGCGGTAGATCTTTTCGTTGATCATCAACGCCGAGATCGGCAGATAGGCGGCCGAGAGCTGCTTGGCCATCGAGATCATGTCCGGTTCGAGGCCGAAGGTCTCGCAGCCGAACATCGCGCCGGTGCGGCCGAAACCGCAGATCACCTCGTCGGCGATCAGCAGGATGTCGTGCTTCCTCAGCACCGCTTGAATCTTGTCGAAATAGGTTGGCGGCGGCACGACGCAGCCGCCCGAGACCATGATCGGCTCGGCGAAGAATGCGCCGATCGTGTCGGCGCCTTCGCGCGCGATCAGCGCCTCGAGCGAGGCGGCGCAGCGCGTCGCGAATTCCTCTTCGCTCTCTCCGGGCAGGCCGTACCGGTAGAAGCTCGGACACTCCGTGTGCAAAATGCGGTCGATCGGCAGATCGAAGTCGCGATGGTTGTTGGGCAGGCCGGTCAGGCTGGCGGCCGCCACGGTGACCCCGTGATC
>CAVWKL010000290.1:0-4204 GCA_963755075.1 uncultured Alphaproteobacteria bacterium | reverse complement strand
TCGGCGGTCGCTCGCCCTTAAGGCGGGAAGCGAACGGGAATCGGCCGCCATGCGCTTGACCGCGACGCGAATTCTGCTTGCGCTGCTCATCGGCGCAGCGCCCGCGCGGGCGAGCGCCGGCTGGACCTTTTGCGTCGCCGCCGCGCCGAGCGACAAGGACGTCTGGATCACCGACGTCTTCTCGGCCAACCGCGATCGCGAGCGGCTGGAAGCGGACCTGAAGGTCTATCTCAGGGCGCAGGGCGTCGCCGGCGCGGTCGCCCAATGTCCCTGCCCAAGGACGACAAGACCGACGTCGTCAACGCGCAGTTCACCGCGGCCGAGTTCAATCGCAAGCTCGGCCATACGCTGCACGAAGTCGCCGCGCCCGAATTCGAGCCGCGCCGGTGACGCCTCACCCGCCCTCGGCCGCCTCGGCGTAAAAATCGATCATGTCCTGCGGGCCGGCGCGCTCGAGCGCGATGAGATCGGCGACCGCCCAGACCAGCGCGTCGGCGCGATCGGGCGAGAAGCCGGAGGCGCGCGGGTCGAAGTCGGGCGTCAGCGCGCAGAGCTGGTCCTCGAGCTTGCCGAAGGCGCCGAGGTGAAAGACGAGGCCGCGTTCGTAGGCGGCGGCCACCGGCTCGGCGCGCAGGAACTTGCCGCGCGTCGCGGTCACGGTGCGAACGGGGAGGTTCGCCTCGCTCTGGCGCAGCACCTCGACCACCATTTCGCCGCCGTTGTTGATTTCCGCCACGACCCGGTTGGCCTTGAAACGACGGAAGGCGGCGACGACTCGCGAGGCCCATTGGCCCGGCGTGTCGCCTTGGCTGGTGAGGTCGGCGATGAGGTGGATCGCCCCCTGTGCCGTCTTGCCGACGACGACGATGCCGCACTTGTCCGCCTTGGCGCCCGACTTGGCCGGCGGATCGACGCCGACGACGATCTCGGCGTAATCGCCGGGCGCCGCGCCCGGCGCAAGCCGCTGACGCTCGATCAGCGCGCGCGTCCACAGCGCGCCCGGCGCCTCCTCGACGATCTCGGCGAACAATTCCTGGCGGCCGATCGAACGGCCGGCATAGCGCTCGGCGATGCGCTCGATGAACGCCTGGGCGAGATGATGACGATTGTCGAAGGTCGAGCCGCGAGTGACGATCGCGTCCTTGTCCGTCACGAGCTGCTTGATGATCTTGGTCGGCCGCGGCGTCGTGGTGATCACGGCCTGCGGCTTGGCGCCGAGGCGCAGGCCGAGCAGCGCCTGCTCGAAGGCGTCCGGACGGCGCCACGCCGCGAGTTCGTCGCGCCAGAGCTTTTCATGTTGCTTGCCGCGCAAACGGTCGGGCTCCTCGGCCGAGAACAATTGCGAGACCGCGCCGTTGGGCCAGGCGAGGCGGGCGGAGGCGCGGGCGTAGCGCGGCCTCTCCTCGCGAGGGCAGATCGCCATCAGTCCGGATTCGCCGAGCACCATGATGTCGCGCACGTCGTCGTGCGTCGCGCCGATCGAGATTGACGAGCGCGAAGGTCTTCGTCCACTTGCGCACCGCCTCGGCGCCGGCGCGCGTCTTGCCGGCCCCCCGGCCGGCGAGGATCAGCCAGATAGACCCAGTCGCCCGGCGGCGGCGTCTGCTCGGGCCGCGCCCAGAACGCCCAGTCGTGAAACAGCTCAGAGCTTTCCTTTGGCGTGAGGGTGGAGAGCAAGAGCGCGCGCTCGGCGGGAGCCAGCGTAAGGAGATCGGCGTATTTGTTGATGAGCTTGCACCCGGCGGCCGAACTCTTCGAGCCGCGAGCGCGCGGCGTGCGAGGCTTCGCCGCCCCCCGGTTGCGGATGGTCATTGTTCGGCCTGTGGGGGCGGGAACAGGCGCGCCGCCGCGCTGTTGATCTTGGCCATCAGCCGCTCGTGAGCGCCCTCGTATTCGTCGGATCGAGCCGGCGTCAGCCGGGTGAAGCCGTGATAGCGGTCGAGCCGGTCGAGAATCTTGAGCATGCGGTCGACTGTCGGCAGATCGCCCTTTTCGGTCTTCGGCGCGAGTTTGGCGCTCATGGCTTCGAGCCGGACGATCTGCAGCCGCGCATAGTCCTCGGCGGCGGCGACCCAGCGCCGCCTGCAGCTCGTCGCGCAGGATCGCCTCGATCCGCTTGCGCGAAAGCCCTTCCTTTTCGGCGATCGCCTCGACGCCCTCGCCGGCGACGAGCGCGAGGAGGATTCTCGGCCCGCGCCGGACAGGCGCGGCTTGGCGCGCGCCAACGGGCGCGACGGCTCTCGGCATGGACGATCCTCGGATTTGGGGAAGCGGAGCGCGCTTGCGGCCGCGCCATCTCCACTGTGGCTTACTATGCCTCAAACGGCGTAACAGGGCAAGAAATTGTTGCGATCCGGCGCGTCGCGGCCGAAATTATCGTAACGATATCAGATTAATATGACCACTGAGCGCGCATCAGCGCCCGCGGCTCCCGCCGAAGCCGAGTTCGATCACGCTCCACGCCACAATGGCGATCGCCGAGCGCGTCGAAAGCATAGGTCAGGGCCTCCGGCATCGTCCCTTCCGAGCGCGGCTGATACCAATTCGCGGCGCCGGCGATGAGCAGCGAGAACGGCACGAGGCCGGCGAGCGCCGGCGGCTTGCCGCGGTCGGCGAAACGTTTGGCGCTGACGAAATACTCCGCCACCGCGCACAGAATCAGCGCAAAGGCGTAGACGATAAAATAGGCGTGCCGTCGCCACGACGATCGGATCGAAAAAGGCCTCGCGGGCGAGGTCGCGCGGCGCGTTCGGCGCGACGGCCAGCGCAGTCGCGGTCAGCACGAGCGCGATCGCCGACCGGCGGCAGGCTGGCGCGCGCCCATTCGCGCCCGGTCGACGACCCCTTCGGCCTGGCGATAGAGGAAGCGGAAACGCGCCGCGCGCGGGTCTTGCGCCATCAGTCTCTCAGCAGTTCGTTGATGCCGGTCTTGGCGCGGGTCTGCGCGTCGACCGTCTTGACGATGACGGCGCAATAGAGCGACGGGCCCGGGCGAGCCGTCGGGCAGCGGCTTGCCGGGCAGCGAGCCGGAGACGACCACCGAATAGGGCGGCACATAGCCGACGTGGACCTTGCCGGTGGCGCGGTCGACGATCTTGGTCGAGGCGGAGATGAACACGCCCATCGACACCACCGAGCCCTCGCCGACGATGACGCCTTCGACCACTTCCGAGCGCGCGCCGATGAAGCAATCGTCCTCGATGATCGTCGGGTTGGCCTGCAGCGGCTCGAGCACGCCGCCGATGCCGACGCCGCCGGAGAGATGCACGTTCTTGCCGATCTGCGCGCAGGAGCCGACGGTGACCCAGGTGTCGACCATGGTCTTCGCGTCGACATAGGCGCCGAGATTGACGAAGCACGGCATCAGCACGACGTCGGGCGCGATATAGGCCGAGCGGCGCACGATGCAGCCGGGCACGGCGCGAAAGCCGGCGGCGCGGAAGGCGCTCTCGTCCCAGCCGGCGAATTTCGACGGAACCTTGTCCCACCAGGCCGCGCCGCCCGGCCCGCCGGGAATCACCGCATTGTCGTTGAGGCGGAACGACAGCAGCACCGCCTTCTTCAGCCACTGGTTGACCTTCCACGAATTCGGCCCGTCGCGCCGGGAATTTTCTCCGCCACCCGCGCCTTGCCGCTGTCGAGCAGGGTCGAGCGCCCGCTCGACCGCGTCGCGCACGTCGCCAGTGGTCTGCGGGCCGATCGCGGCGCGATCCTCGTAGGCCTGTTCGATCAGGGTTTGCAGCTTGGCGTCGGACATCAGGGTTCCCGGAGTTTTTGCGCGGCGAGGTTTCTTCGCCGGCGCGGCGGATGTCAATGGATTGTGCGGGTTCACGACATATGAGACGCGGAGGGAATGCGGATTTCTCCATTGTTTGCTTGGCGGAGCGGGGCGCGAGAGGAATTCGAAGTCAAGGATGCGAAGCACCGCCTCCGTCGGCGGCCCCATAGCCCGTTCGCAAGAACGGGCTATGGGGCCGTCCTTGAGTTCGAATTCCTCTCGCGCAGAATCGCCTCCAAGCAATCAATGGATGGCTGGCGCTGAGGCCAGCGCGAGTCTCACATCTGTCTGAAGCCGGACATGGCGGGCGGCGGCCGAGGCTCGATCCGCACGGACGTGAAGTCGCGGCGAGAACCGCCGGCGGCCGCCCTCAGTGCCCTTCGAAGGCGATGAGGGAATGCACCGGCACGCCCAAGGCCTGCAGTT
>CAVWKL010000289.1:0-50677 GCA_963755075.1 uncultured Alphaproteobacteria bacterium | reverse complement strand
ACCGGTGATCGTATCGTTGCCGAAGTCTTGCGGGTCGGTCGAATAGATGTCGGTCAGCACGCCATTGGTAAAGTCCGCCTCGCCGTCGTCGCCGATGACGGCGTCCGAGCCCGTCCCGAGCACGATCGCGTCGGAGCCGGCCCCGCCGATGACGACATTATTGCCGTTGCCGAGCGTGATCGTCGCATTGTTCGACGTGCCGGTGTCCTTCGTGCCGCCCGCCGTCGCCCCGCCATAGGTCGAGTAGACCGAGATGAGAATGCCGGTCGTCGCATTGAATGTTGCCGTCCCGCTCTCGCCGAGGATCACGTCGCTGCCGTTGCCCGTCGTGATGGCGTTTTGGCCGAGGCCGCCGATGATCACATTGTTTCCGGCGCCCGCCTTGATCGTGTTGTCGCCGCCATAGATCTTGCCGCCGAGGCTTTGATTGGCGGTTTCCGTCAGCGCGCCCGAGACCAGCAATTCCGCCGTCGTCGCGATGCACGTCAGCGTGCGGCTGTAGCTCGCATTGCCGGCCGCGACCGCCCCGCTCGCCAGCGCAACCGCGAACGTCGCCTCGCCATTCTCGCCGAGGATGACGTTATTGCCATTGCCGACCGTGATCGCGTTGGCGCCGGAGCCGCCGAAGACGATGTTATTGCCGTCGCCGGTCGTAATGACGTTTTCGCCGCCGTAGGCGTGATTGGTCGTCTCGATGAAAGTCAGAACGCTGGTCGAGACCGTGGCGCTCACCGGCTCGTTGGCGAACGTCGCCAAACCATTGTGGCCGACGATGATGTTGCCGGACGGCGCGGTGGCGACCGTCTGCACCGTGATCGTGTTGTCGCCCGTGCCGCCGAAGATCACGTTGCCGCCGCCGGTCACGGTGATCACATTCGCCTCACCGACGCCATAGGTCGGGGCTTGCGTCGCGATCGTCAGGATCTGACCCGAAGCGCCAAACGTCGCCGCACCGTCATGGCCGATGATCGTATTGCCGGCGCCGCCGATGAAGATCGTATTCGCGCCGCTGCCGCCGATGATCGTGCTGAGCCCCGACCCGCCGGGCGTCAAGGCGCCGTTCACCTTCGGACCGGTGATCGTATCGTTGCCGAAGTCTTGCGGGTCGGTCGAATAGATGTCGGTCAGCACGCCATTGGTAAAGTCCGCCTCGCCGTCGTCGCCGATGACGGCGTCCGAGCCCGTCCCGAGCACGATCGCGTCGGAGCCGGCCCCGCCGATGACGACATTGTTGCCGTTGCCGAGCGTGATCGTCGCATTGTTCGACGTGCCGGTGTCCTTCGTGCCGCCCGCCGTCGCCCCGCCATAGGTCGAGTAGACCGAGATGAGAATGCCGGTCGTCGCATTGAATGTTGCCGTCCCGCTCTCGCCGAGGATCACGTCGCTGCCGTTGCCCGTCGTGATGGCGTTTTGGCCGAGGCCGCCGATGATCACATTGTTTCCGGCGCCCGCCTTGATCGTGTTGTCGCCGCCATAGATCTTGCCGCCGAGGCTTTGATTGGCGGTTTCCGTCAGCGCGCCCGAGACCAGCAATTCCGCCGTCGTCGCGATGCACGTCAGCGTGCGGCTGTAGCTCGCATTGCCGGCCGCGACCGCCCCGCTCGCCAGCGCAACCGCGAACGTCGCCTCGCCATTCTCGCCGAGGATGACGTTATTGCCATTGCCGACCGTGATCGCGTTGGCGCCGGAGCCGCCGAAGACGATGTTATTGCCGTCGCCGGTCGTAATGACGTTTTCGCCGCCGTAGGCCTGATTGGTCGTCTCGATGAAAGTCAGAACGCTGGTCGAGACCGTGGCGCTCACCGGCTCGTTGGCGAACGTCGCCAAACCATTGTGGCCGACGATGATGTTGCCGGACGGCGCGGTGGCGACCGTCTGCACCGTGATCGTATTGTCGCCCGTGCCGCCGAAGATCACATTGCCGCCGCCGGTGACGGCAATCGAATTCACGTCATTGGCGCCATAGGTCGGGTCTTGCGTCGTGATCGTCGGATCTGACCCGAAGCGCCAAACGTCGCCGCGCCGTCGTGGCCGATGATCGTATTGCCGGCGCCGCCGATGATGATCGTATTCGAGCCAATCCCGCCAATGATCGTGCTGCCGCCCGACCCTCCGGCGGTGACCTTTCCGCTGACCGTGGGGCCGGTGATCGTATTGTTGCCGCCGTAGGTCGGATCGGTCGATTCGATCGAAGTCAGCACGCCGCCGGTGAAGTTCGCCGCGCCGTTGTCGCCCACGACAATGTCGGAACCCAGGGCCCCGAGCACGATCTGGGCGCCGCCGGAGCCGCCGATGACGACGTTGTCGCCGCTGCCCAGCGTGATGACGTCGTAGCCCTCGTCGGTCGGATCGGCGGAGGCGATCTGCGTCAGAACGCCGGCGGCGAAATCCGCGTAGCCGTCGTGGCCGAGAATGATGTTGCCGGAGGAGGCGCCCAGAACATTTATGGAATTGCTCCCGGCGCCGCCGAGGATCACGTTGCCGCCGCCGGTCACCTTAATGGCGTCGCTGCCGCCATAGCCGGGATCGAGCGTCTCGACCATGGTCAGCTTGCCGTTCGCGTCGAAATCGACCTGACCGTCGTTGCCGATGACCGCGTTGCCGGCGCCGCCGAGCGTAATCGTGTCGGCGCCGACGCCGCCGATGACGACGCTGTCGCCCGAACCGCCGGCCGTCCCGTTCGGACCCGTGATCGTATCATTGCCGCCGTGCGCCGGATCGAGGCTCTCGACCGAGGCAAGAACCCCTTTGGCGTAATTGACCTCGCCGTTGGCGCCGATGATGACGTCGGCGCCGACCGCGCCGACGACGATCGTGTTGGCGCCGGCCCCGCCGATCACCACGTCGTTGTTGCCGAGGGTGATGGCGTTGGCGCCGCCGAGGGCGGTGTTGACCGATGCGATCTCGGTAATCACTTCCGCTTGGCCCAGGCTCTCGAACGGATCGACCACGCCGGCCGACTGGCCCACGATGTCGATGACGCCGTAAGCGCCGAAGACGGTGCTGGCGCCGCTGCCGGTGACCGTGATCGTATTGGCGCCGGCCGAAAGCACGCCGGCGTCCATCGGCAAGAGGCCATTGTCGATCGTCAGCAGCCGGCTGGCGAGATCGATCGACTGGGAGTTGCCGACCGGCGAGGCGACCAATTCGCCGCCCGTGAAGCTCGAATCGCCGAAGATGTAATTCGCCGTTCCCGACGCGTCGATCGTGTCGCCGCCTTCGCCGCCGGCGATCCAGTTGATTCCCGAGCCGCCGGTGAGCGTGTCATTCGCCGGGCCGCCGACAATGACGACCGTGCCCGTCGCGCCCGAGGCGTTGATGGTGTCCCCAGTCCCATAGTTGGTGAAAGCGTAAGCGTTGCCCGTGATCGCGCCGGGCGCCGAATTGTATTCGACGCCGCTGCCCGAATCATTGCCGTAGAGCACGAGCGGATCGCTGCTCGCGGTGACATTGATCGTATTGGAGCCGCCCCCGCCTTCGACCACTATCATGCTCTGCAAGCCGTCGTCGGCATTCAAAGTCGGGGCGGTGGTGTCGATCGTAAACGTGTCGTTGCCTTTGCCGAGGAAGATCTCGACGGCGTCAAGGTTGACGAAGCTGATCCCGCCTTCGAAGGTCGTGGTGACGCCCGTGCTGGAATTGGTATAGGTGATCGACTGATTGCCGGCGGGAAGATCGAGGCCGCTGATGTTGTCGCCCTGGCCGCTCTGGTCGAGGCCCACGGTGATCGGCGCGCCGAACATGTCGCCGGAAGGTATGGTTGTCAGTTCGCCCGTCTGGCCCGTGGTCGCGCCGTCGTCAAAGACCTCCAGCACGTCGATCGCGCCGCTGCCGGCCCCTTCGCCTTGCAGCGTTGGCTCGGTGACGGGAATATTGGCCGTTTCATAGGGGAGCCCGACCGCGGAGACGAGCGTGGGTTGCCCGGGCTCCGTGCCGCCGTCGATGATCAGCGGCCCATAGATTTGCGCCAGCGTATGGGGCTGGTTGGGGAAGGTCATATCCGTCGTCGGATTGCTGCCCTGCCCGCCGCCGGTCGGCGCCTTGTAATTGGGATTGGCCGACAGCGTGATCGATACCGGGACGTTCCAGTCGGCCGTGGTGAAGGTGTAGGTCTGATTCGTCGCGTTGAAGCCCGCCGCGCCGCTCGACGCGATGGTCTGCCCGTCGCCCAGCAGATTGACCGTCACCGGGGCGGTCGGCTGGGAAGTGAGCACCATCTGATAGGTGTAGGTCTGGCCGTTCGTTGAAACGCTCGCCTCGCCCTGCGGTTGGAGAACGAGGAACTCCGGGCGTGTTGGTCGCCGCCACCGTGAGGTTCACGTCGCCGGCGTCGACGCCGGCGATCGACTGCTCGATATCGACAGCTTGCTGGGCATGAGCGCCGGTAAGCGTCGACGAAACGGCAATCGTCTGCGGTTGGTCCCAATTGGTCGAATTGAAGGTGACGGTCGACTGCGAAAGCTTGACTCCGGCCGGCAAGGCGCCGCCGTTGGCGCCGGTCAGGGCGACCGTCACCGTCTGTCCGGCGGCCGGCTGCTTGTTGAGCGACAGATTGTAGCTATAGGTGGTTTGACCCGCCACGATGGTCGTCGGAGCGAGGCCCTGGTCGACGATGAGGCCCGTGGCGCTGGTCTCCAGAGTGACTTTCACCGTCGGGAGAGCGAGCGCGTCGAGCGCTGCGTCCGAGGCCGCCGCGCCTCCGACCGCGATGATCGAGCTGGCGACGACGATCGTCTCGTTTCGCGAATAGGTGTCGTTCGCGGGGGTCGGCGCGGCGCGCATGTAGACGGTCTGCGTCGGCGTGGCGTTGGTGAAGGCAAGCGTCAGGTTCGCGTACCAATGGATATCGTCGGTCGAGACTTGAAGCGCCGCCGCGCCTTCGGCGGCCCACTCCGCCGAAGGCAGCGCCGGCGCGACATTGACGTAGGCGGTCTGCCCGGCGCTCAGGCCGGACGGCGCGCTGACGGTGAAGCTCGTCGTCGAACTGGGATCGTTCACATGGACGATCGATTGCGACTGCTGGCCGATGATGGCGCCGCCCGAACCGCCGACGGCGACGCTCAAGCCGCTGACGAAAATCCCATTGTAGTTCGGGTCGAGGCTGGCGACCGAATTGTCGGTGACGCTGGACGCGCCTTGCGTATTCGACGAGATGACCGCGCCGGTCACGTCGCCGCCGACGATGAACGTGTCGCCGCCCGCGCCGCCGTTGAGCGTGGTGACGACGTTCTGCGGCGTGCTCAGCACATAGAATGTGTCATCGCCCTCGAGGCCGTCGATCGTGACCGCCTGGATGTTGGTGTAGGAAATATTGAGGCCGCCGCCGAAGATGCCGTTCTGGGTGATGACGAAGGTGTCGTCGGCCTCGGTGCCGAGCAGAACCAGCGTATTGAAGCCGGTGCCGCCTTCGATGTCGACTGGCGCGTCGACGTTGTATTCGATCGTGTCGTTGCCGGTGCCGCCCTTGACGCCGATATGGGTGCCCGCCGCGACCAGGAAAGCGCGCACGATGAAGGTGTCGTCGCCGGAGCCGCCGATCAGCGATAGGTCCGCCTTGTTCGAATAGACCTGGAACGTGTCGACGCCGGCGCCGCCGTAGAGCACCGTCGCCTTGTCGACGCCGTCCGACAGCTCGCCGACGGTGGTCAGCGTTGTCGTCAGCCCGTCGCCGATCCCCGCGCCGACGTCGCCGGAGGCGCTTCCGACGGCCGATTGGGCGTAGACCTGCCCGATCTGGAAGAAATCCGTGCCGTTGCCGGCGTTGATCGTCATGACCGCGGAATTGCCGTCGAGATAGAAGGAATCGCCGGAGGTGAGCGGGTTCGACACCTCGCCGCCGTTGATCGTCAGACGGTTGGTGATCGTGTCGTTGTAATTGATGCGCTGATAGGTCGGCGAACCGTTCGATTCCAGAATGGCGACGAAGAGGTCGCGCACCAGGAAGGTCTGGCCCGAGGTCGTTTCGGCGCCGTTGACGATCAGCGAATTCGTTCCGCTGGTCAGCGCGCCGCTGTCGTTGACGTTAATGACGTAATTGGTGTCGACGGTGGCGTCGATGATGTAGGTGTCGGCGCCGTCCTGCCCATCGAGATTGACGGTGTCGGGGATCTGGCCGTCGAGACTGTCGATCGTCGCCAGCGACGCCACGGTCGGCATGTCGAAGACGTGGATCGCGTCGTTGCCCGCCCCGGTGTCGATGTAGGTGACAGTCGAGAGCGCTGACGGGTTGAACTCGACGTCGTCCGCGCCGCCGCCGGTATAAACGTCGAGCGTCTGGGCGGCGAAAGAGCCGGAAAGACTGACCGTCACGTCATTGCCGTCGAAGATCTCCGGCACGCTGAGATCGCCGCCTTGCAGGGTGATCGTCGTCGTCGCGGTCAATTGCGCGGCGCCGACAGGGCCGGACGCGCCGGCGACCGTGATGTCGTTGCCGGCATTGATGGCGATGGAAGTCCCGGCCTTGAGCGCGACGCCCGAGCCGATGACGACGCTGCCCACGCTGCCGCTGGCGGCGATGCTTGCCGCATTGACCGCACCCGCGTTGAGGGCAATCGACGCGCCGGCGGTCAACTGGGTCTCGCCAACGGCGCTCGAAGCGCCGTCGACGGCAATGTCATTGCCGGCTTCGACCACAATCGACGAGGCGGTCGCCGCAAGAACGGCGTACGCGCCGATCTTGACGCTGTCGACGCTGTCGTCCGTCGCCGTCGTCGTCGCGCCGGAGGGATCGGCGTTCAGCGTGATCGACGCGCCGGCGCTCAATTGCGCCGCGCCGGCGGCGGTCGCGGCGTCGTCGACCGTGATGTCGTCGCCCGCGTCGATCTCGACCGACGCAACCGTCGCCTTGACAACGGCGCCCGCGCCAATGGCGACGCTGTCGACGCCGCCGTTCGTGACCGCGTAGGTCGCGCCGAGATCGTCGGCCTTCAGCGTGATCGACGCCGTCTTCGCAGTCAATTGCGCCCCCGGCGTCGAGCCCGAGGCGCCCTCGATCGTGATGTTGTCGCCGGCATTGACCGCCAGGAACCCGGCGCTCCCCGCGCTCGATGACGCGCCGGCCTCGAGCGCGGCGCCGGAGCCGACGACGACGCCGTCGACGGTCCCGATCGTGGCGGCGCTTTGCGCCCCGTAATCGCCGGCGTTCAACGTGATCGACGTGGCGGCGGTCAATTGCGCCCCGCCGACCGAGCCCGAGGCCCCCTCGACGGTCACGTCATTGCCGGCCTCGACCAGGATCGACGAGGCGGTCGCCGTCAGGACGGCGCCCGAATCGATGGCGACGCTGTCGAAGCTTCCATCCGTGGCGGAACTTGTCGCGCCGAGGTTGTCGGCGTTGAGCGTGATCGACGTCGCGGCGGTCAATTGCGCCGCGCTATCGACGGTGACGTCATTGCCGGCGTCGATCTCGATCGATGCGCCCGCCTTGAGCGCCACGTCGGAACCGATGACGGCGCTGTCGGCGCTCCCGCCGGCGGCGGGGGTCGTCGTGTCGAGATCGCCGGTGATCAACGTGATCGATGCGCCGGCGGTCAGTTGCGCCGCGCCGGCCGCGCCCGAGGCGCCGTCGATCGTAATGTCGTCGCCGGCATTGATGGCGATCGCCGCGCCGGCGTTGAGGGCGGCGCCGGCGCCGATGACGACGCTGTCGAGGCTGCCGTCCGTGACGGGGCTCGCCGCGTCGAGATTGGCGGCGTTCAGTGTGATCGACGTGGCGGCGATCAGCTGCGCGCCGGGCGTCGTCACGACCCCGTTCGTCACGACGGCGCCGTCGATCATGATGTTGCTGCCGGCGCCGAGCGTGATCGACGACCCCGTCGATTGGATGGTCACGCCGGCGTCGACCGTGAGATTGTCGTCAGCGGCCGCCACAGTTCCGGCCTGCTTGACGATTGGGCCGCTCGCCAGGACGTTTTCGCTGATTTCGAGCGGGCTCGAGGTCAGAATGTTGATCGTGCCCTCGGGCGCATAGAGCGCATAGGGCGAAACCGCGGCCGGCACGACGCCGCCCACGACGACGCCGCCAATGTTCCAAAGCCAGATGTTTCCGGTGGTCGAGACCGCTTCGATGTTGTTGACGGTGCCCACGATGCGGCCGGTATAGCCGCCATTGCGCGTGCCGCTCGAGCCGACGCTGCCGTAGGCGATCAGGTCGGCCATGTCGCCAATCACCACCTGAGCGTTGTCGGACCGGCCGTTCCAGATGCTGCCGACCGTCGCCGTGATAAAGGCGATGGCGGAGCCGGCGTCCACCGACATCAGCGAAACGTCGCCCGTCACTTCGACGAGATAGATGTTGGCGTCGCCGGACGTCGCGGTCACGGTCCCCGCCGCGGTATAGGCGCTGACGATATTGAAGACGGTGGCGGCGCTGCCGACGCCGCCAAGCCGGGTCTGGCCGGCGTTGAGCTCAATCGTGCTGGCGTAGACGTTCGCCCCCGCGTTGGCGCCGACGCCGGTCTTGACGCCCGAGTTCAAATTGGTCGGGCTGATGAGATTGCCGGCGTTGAAGATCGAGCCGGCCGCGCCGATCGTGACGTCGCCGGTTTGCGACACGACGTCGAGCACATAGAGGTCGCCTTCGGTCTGATCGATGTTGACGTCCGAATGGGCCAGCGCGCGCAGGTCGCCCAGGGTTCCCGACGGGCCGAACGAGCCGGCGTAGATGATGTCGACGTGCAGGGCGTCGGTCGTATCCGAGACGACTTGGCCCGTGCCGGTGTCCGCGCCCGCGCCGATGCTTCCCCCGGCCTGGAATTCGAGCCAATTGGCCTGAATCTTGGCGAAGTCCGAGCTGATCGCGTCGTAAATGGAGCCTGCGGCGACGAGATCGACGCCGCCGGCGGCCGAATAGATGCCGCCGACCGGGATGTCGCCGTCGGGAGCGTCGATATAGATGTCGTCCAGCGCGCGCGCCGTCAGACTGCCGTTGTCGACGACGTCGACCGTCACCGGCGTTGCGGCCGAACCGATATAGCTCTGGCCCGCCTCGAGGACGATCCCCGAGCCCTCGACGTTGACGCCGCTCGTCGCGGCGTTGGCGATGTCGCCCTGGGTCTTGATCCGCACGTCCTCGCCGCCGGTCGAGTCGACGTTCGTCAGCGCGAGATTGACCTCAGAGCCGAGGAAGATGAACCCCTTCGCCGTCGCCGTGACCGTCCCCGATGGGGCGATCGCGACGTCCCGGCTTTGCGAGATCAGAACATATTGGACGTTGCTCGCGCCGCTGACGAGGTCGATGGCGACCGGGGCCACGCCGACCGTCGCATCGCCCTCGCGCATGAGCGTCTGGCCCCATTGCAGGGTGAGCGTCTTGTCGTCGGCGCTGATCGCGGCAATGGTGTAATAGGGATTGGCGGCGCTGACGCTGAAGCTCGCGCCGTTGGCGTTCGGGTCGGTGGCGGACTGGATGTAGATCCCGCCGCCGACTTGATAGCCGGCTCCCCAGGTTCCGCTCGTCAGCGTGATCGTGCCGTTGTTGGCCGCATCGCCGAAGCTGACCTGATTGGCGGTCACGGGAGACGCCAAGGCGCTTTCGTCGGTCGTGCCGAGGTTGAGGACGACCGGGGCGACAAGAACGGTCTGGTCGGTCTCCGCCTGGACGGACTGGGTGAAGACGACGGTCGAACCGCTGACCGACTTCACCTGGAGATAGGCGCCGTTCTCGGTGGCGTTTTGCGTGCCGCCGCCGATAAAGAGCCAGTCGCCGGACTGGATGTCGAGATCGGTCGCGCTCCAGCTCGAGCCGTTGGCGAGCGTCATTGAATTCGCGCCGAAGTTGACGGTTTCCTGAAGCGGCGCGACGGCGAGGAAGTTGATGTCGGAAAGCTGCGCCGACGCCAGGGCGAGCTGGGCTGGCGTGCCGTCGATCGACTGGCCGGGCGCGAAGCCGACCTGGTTGGTCACCGGATTGACGAGCGAGCCGACATTGCCGTTCGCCGCCTTGATCACGATGTTCGTCGCGGTGATGTTCGGCGCCTCGATCGTGGTCTGCGTGCTCGTCGTCGTCTGCAACAGGCCGGCGCTGATCCCGCTCAAAAGCTCGGCCGTCGTCCACACCTTGATGCTGGACGTCAGGTTGGCCTTTTCCGTCGCGGTGAGGAGATAGGTGAAGTTCGGGTCGTAGGCGTTCGGATCGTAGGGGTCGATCGTCACTGTCGTGTTCGTCGTCGCATCGTAGGCGGTGGTCACGCCGCTGCTGACCATGACGTTGGAATTGGTGGCGGCGTCATAGACGTTGGCGCCGCCGGGATCGTAGGATCCGCCCGGCCCGAACACGGCGGCGAGGTTGTAATATTGCTGCGTCGTCGACAGTTCGAGCGTCTTGATGGCGTTGGCGACGAAGCTCGTCGCCGCGCCGCCCGTCAGCCCCTGCTGCTGCGCCTGGGCCGCGTAGACTCCGGTGTAATAGGCGACGTCGGCCGCCGACATCGCGACGATCGCATTTGGGTCCGTGGGGCCGCAGGGCAGCCCGGTGACCGAATCGACCAACGCGTCGCGGTCGGCCCAATAGGCCTGATATTGCTGTTGCTGGTAGCTTTGATACTCGGTGAGAGTGGCCTGAATCTTGACCTGCGCCTGGGCGCCGGTCAGCTCCAGCTCGCTCCATACCCCGCCCTCGAGCTCGGCGGTCGTGCGCGTGTCCACTTGCACGTTGGTGTTGACGTTGACCAGGCTGCCGTCTTCGACGGTGATGGCGGCGCTGCCCGTCGTCGTCAGCGCAAACAGCGGCAGATTGCCGGTCGTCTGCTCGATATAGACGTCGCCCGCCGCGGTCAGGTTCAGCTGATCGGCGCTCGCCTGCCCGACGGCGAGTTCGATCGGCGCCGAAGACGCGCCGACGCCGCCGCCGCTGTCGAGCGTCACATTGCCGCCGGCGATCAGGCCGCTGTCGCCCGAGGCCACGGTCATGGCGCCCGCCGCAGAGAGGCTCACCGCCTGATCGCCGCCCGCGGTGATCGTATTGATCCACAGCGCCCCTTGCGGCGCGCCGATATAGACGGGACCGCTGCTCGTCGTCGCCGTCAGGCTCTGTCCGGACGCGCCCGCGAGCACGACGTTCACCGGCAGACCCTTCGCGCCGATGCTTCCCTGCGTCGCGGTGAGAGAAATCTTGACGCCCTCGACCGTATTGCCGGGCGACGGTTGGGTGATCGCGCCGCCGGCGGTGATCGTCGTCGCGCCGGTCAAGTTGACGAGGCTGCCCAGCAGCGTGACGCCGGTGTCCGAGTTGATCGTGATATTCGACGTGGCGCCGCCGGCGAAATTGATGTCGACGGGAATGTCGGCCTTGATCGAATCGGAGGAGATCGTCTCCTCGCCGTTAACCTCGGTGTCCACCTGATAATAGGTCTTCTTGCCGTACCACGTGCTGGTCGACCAATTGGCCGTTGGCGTGAACCCGGTGCTGCTCACGGTGTCGGTCGAGGTGTGGTAGATATAGGCCAAATTCTCGTCGGCATGGTTCGCGTCGACATAGAAATACACGCTCGACGCCTGGATTTGTGCGGCCGAGGTGACGATGGTCTGCGAGGAATAGTTGGTCTGATTGCCGAGATTGATCAGTCCGAGCCAGCTGCTGGTTTGATATTCCCTGGTAATGGTTGTTTGGCTCGTCGACGCCACCGAGAACGTGTAACGCAGTCCGGTCTCGAGGGTGAACTGGGTCGACGTCGCCGCGAGTGTCGTCACGCCGGCCGCCTTCGCGCCGCTCGGGACGGTCCCGGTGAAGATATTGCCGGTCAGCGGATCGATGTATTTCGTCGAGATCGTCATCGTCTGGCCGGGCACCGACTTGTAGACGGTCTCGAGGGCGTAGCTGACGCCGCCGGACGATAGGGTGTGATTGAGATCGGTGATGTCGACGAGGCCCGCGCCGGGCTGCGAAACGTCGATCTTGTTCAGGATCAGGCCGTAGCTCGTATTGTTGGTGATCGAGACGTTGCCGTAATAGCCGAACGCGTTGAGCACCCCCTGGGAGGTGCTGAAGACGGCGCCCTTGATGGTGATGACGCCGCCAGCGAGCGCCACGTCGCCCACTTCGATGCTGTTGGCCGCGGTGTTGTAGTAGACCGAGAACCCGTCCGTCGATTGGTCGGCGAGGTAGATGCTGCCGCTTAGCCCCTCCGCCTTGATCGTATTGATATCATTGGTCAACGCCGCCGTCTGATTGATCGTCAGGCTCTCGCTGCTCTGACCGGCCTGGATCGCCCCGTTCAAGTCGACGTATTCCGCCGTGATCTCGATCGTCTGCGCCTGATCCGAGGTGGCTTGAACCGACGTTTCGTAGTTTCCGACATAGGCCTCGGACGCGGACGGCTCGGCATCCGCCGTCGAGCCGTTGAAGTTGCTGGGGCCGATCGATGAATCATCGAGCGCGTTGAGGCTGGCGGGCGTACCGAGCTCCGAGCCGACCAATTGAGCGTCCGGCGAGCCCGAGGCGTAAAACTGGACTTCATTGAAGGTGAGGTTGTTGGTCGCCTGCAGCACTTCTTTATCGACGCTGATCAAGGGCGCGGTGACGTTGATGTCGCCAAGCGAGGTGACGTCCAGTTCCGCGTCGAGGGCGTTGATGTCGCCGGTGATGTCGATGTCGGCGGGCGGCGGGATCGCGCCGCCGAGCGGGATGCTCGGCGCCTCGTTCTTGATGGTGATGTTGGCGATCGGCGTTTGGCCGGGTGCCGGCGGCGCCGGAGGCTGCGCCAAGGTCATTTTGGCGAACGCCGCCGTTCCAGCGACCGCCGGGTCGGTGCTGCTCTGCGGATCCTCGTTGTCCTGGTTCGCGTCGTTGACGTTTCCGGTGTTGAGCGCGGCGTTGGCGTCGTGGAGCATGTTGGGATCGTTCGACGGCTCCGTCAGCAACACGCCGTTGGCGTAGATGCCGCCGATGAGTTGCGGGATTGTGATTCCGTCGATCTGCAGGGTCGATGCGGTTTGGTTGATAATGCTGACGTCGGCGCTGATCGGCGCGTTCAGAACGCCCGTTCCCTGGATCTGATCGCCATAAAGGTTGATTTGGCCCGCCTGAGCCGAAAACGCCAGCACTTCGAGCACCTGAACGGTCTTGCTGACCAAGACGAAGGTCGTGCCCTTGCTCGGATCGCTCGGGTCGACGAGGTCCATCTCACCCAGGCCCTGCGCGATCAATTGCGACTGGAGCGTCGAGAGCTCCGTCTGATCGAACGTGACCTGCTGATCGACGGTCGTGTCGTCCTCGTGGGCGGCCGACTCGGAGGCTTGGATGTTCAGATATTGCGCGAGCTGTTGCTGGACCTGCTGGTAGTCGGCGACAAGCCCGGAGGACTGCGTCACATTCGCGTCAAAGACGTAATCGAGCGTCGGACTGTTCGTCCCGACCGTCTCGATGATGTCGGGGTTGGTCGCGGTGCTGTTGGGGCCGTAACTGAACGTGACGTCGACGTTGCTCGAAATGCCAGTGTTGATCGTGCCGTCGACCTCGACGATGCCGTGCGAGACCGACCACGCCGTCCCGTTGAACTCATTGGCCGGGTTGCCGCCCGTCAACGTCAGGATCGCGCCGGCGGCGTCGCTCGCCCAGCTCGACGACTTGGCCTGCGCGAGGACCGAGGCGAAACCGACCGAATTCGTCAACAGGTTGGCGTCGCCGCCGGTGTTCAGCGTCGCGCCAGCGGCGACCGTAATCTCATTGGTCTGGACGATGAAGGAATGCGCGTTCACCGAGCTCAGCGGAATGAGCGCGCCGGCGTAGGCGTCGGTGTAGGCGTAGGCCTTATAGGCGTCCATGTTGAAGTTGGCGTCTTCGCCGGCCGTCAGATCGAGGTCGCCATAGGACGTGATCGTCGTTCCGTCGCCGATGACAATCTGGTTGTCGGGTCTGATGTCGATGTTGCTGTTGGCCTCCGCGGCGGTGACGGCGCCATAGGTGTCGGTATTGACCTGCGTCTCGACATTCGCCGTGCCGTCGACGGCGAGATCGACCTGGCCGACGCTGGACAATTGCGCGCCGCCTAGGATATCGACCTCCGCTTCGTCGGCGTCCGCCTGGATCGTCGCCACCGCGGATGCGCCGGCGAGCGCGCCGCCGGTCTTCAGCGTCACTTGGTCGTAGCCCTCAAAGCCATTGAAGGCGGACAGGGACAAGGCGCCGGGATCGGCGATGAGGCCGACGACATTCAGGACGGCGGACGAACCGACGTCGACGAGCGTGGTGAAACTGATCGTCGTCGTATCGGTGGCGCCGGCCGCGCTCGCGAGACCGCCGGTGTCGCCGCTGATGTTGTCGTTATCGGGCGCGTTGATGTTGTCGGCGGGATCGTTGATGGCGTCGCCGGCGAGCGACGGCTTGTCGAAATTGTTCTCGGCGTGGCCGATGATCGACAGCGCGGTGACCGAGCCGTCGAGCGCATCGGTCACGTTCGAAGCGACGGTGTTGGCCGCGATCGCGCCGGCGCCCGACAGCAGGCCGTAGGCGTTGGCGACGACCTGCGTGTTGACCTGCGAGGTGTGCGCCGCCGAAATGCCGAAGGCGGAGGCGATCGTTCCGCCGGTGACGTCGATCACGGCGCCAGCCCCGACGCTCGCAAGGGTCGTCGCGTTCGTCGTCGTCGTCGGCGCCGCGCCGGCGCCGGCGAGAACGCCGCCGCTGCCGGCCGCGGTGTAGGCGAAATTGTCGTCATTGCCCTCGGCGTCGATTTGCGCCGTCCCGGCGGTGACGTTGGCGGAGCTGCCGATCGAGGCCGTCGTCTTGCTGGTCGCCGCCGCGGAGGCCTGCGCCGCGCCGCCCGCGATCAACCCAAAGGCGACGTTGGACGAACTCGAATTCTGCCAGGTGTCGCCGTTGGCCGCGATCAGCAGGGCGCCGGCGATCGTCACCGTCATGCCGGCGGCGTCAGCGACGTCGGACGCCTTGCCGATGCCTGCGGTGACCGTATCCGCGTTCGTCGTCGTCGCGCTCGTCGCCACGACGCCGATGAGGCCGCCGACCGAGCCGCCGGCCTGGGCGTTCGCCGCCGGAGCGCTCGCGTTGGAGGGCAGGTTCGCGTCGGCGATGATCGAAAGGCTGCCGGCGGTGATATTGCCGCCGACCGTGGCGCTCACCGTCGGCGTCAGGTTCACGGTCGCCACCGAGGCGCCGACCGCCAACGTGCCGGCCGTCACCCCTTGCGCGTTCGCGTAGCCTTCGGGCTGCGCCGAGGCTTCGACCGTCACGGCGCCCCCGGCGGCGTTGACGGTGGAGGCGTCGACATAGGCGGAGACAGTGTTCGTAATCGTATCCGTGGCGACCGATCCGCCCGCCGCCAGCGAAATGAAGCCGGCGGCGATCGAGGCCGCGCCGGTGACAGCGCTGGCGGAGGAGGCGTCCTGCGCGTCGATGTCGAGGCTGCCGACCGTCAACACGCTCGATTCGACGAAGGCCGAAGTGGCGGTGTCGATGGTGTTCAGGGCGACCGCTGCGCCGCCGCTGACCGCGAAGACCCCTCCGGAGAACGTCGCCGCCACCGATGTCGCGTTGATCGACGCATCCTCCGTCGCATCGATCGTCGTCGCCCCGCTCGAGGTCACGTCCGCGCCGGAGATCGAGGCCTGGACGATGTTGTCGATGCTGTTTTGCGCCAGCGATTCGCCGATCGCTTCGCCCGCGCCGATGCCGATGGTCGCCGCCAGCGAGGCGGCGCCGACAAAGGCGGTGATTGTCGACGTATCGCTCGCGTCGAGATTGATCGCGCCGGCGCCGATGCCGCTCGACCCGCTGCCCGACCCGGTCGCTTCGGTGTTGACGGCGATCATGTTCGCCGCCGTCGCGCCGGCGGCGGACTCGGTGTCGCCCTCCAGCGCGATGGTCACCCCGACCGCGGCCGCTGCGACATTGGCGTTGATCGTCGAACTGTCGGTCGCCGTTTCCTCGAAATCGCCGCCCGCCGAAACGCTCGTGCCGGTCGAATAGGCCTCGACCTCGTCCGGATCATAGGCGCCCAAAGCGGTATAGCCGATGAAGTTTTCGGCGAGGGAAGCGCCGAGCGACTGGGTGCCGCCGGCGGCGCCGAACGCCGCGGCGGCGGAAGCGGCCAGCACGTTGGCGTTGATCGTCGCCGAGGCGTTGGCGCTCGTCGTCACGTCGGTGTGCGCCGCGATCTTGCTCTTCGACAAGTAGGCGTCAGTGTCGTCGAGGATGACGTTGGTCGCCTCGACGCCGGCCCCCGACAGAGAGACGGCGACGGCGCCGCCGCTGATCGCCACGGCGGCCGCCGCGGCATTGGCGGTGATCGTCGCCCCCTCCTGCGCCGAGACCGAAACCGAGGAGGAGGTCGCCGTCACGCCGTCGCCGGCGTTTTCGATATAGACCTCGATCGTGTTGGCGATCTGGTTCGTCGCCTGCGAGAGGCCGACCGAGGCGCCGACGCCCACCGCGCCGAAGGAAGCGGTGATCGCGGTCGTCGCCACGTCGGCCGTGATCGACGACGTGTCGCTTGCCGAAACGCTGACGCTGGCGGCTTCGACGCCCTTTTGCGCCGCCCCCGAACTGACCGCGTCGCCGTCGATATAGGCGCTGATGGTCAGGCCGATGTCGTTCAACGCCGCCGCGCCCGCGGCGCTCACCGACACGCCGACAAGGCCGCCCGAAATCGCCGCCGCGATGGAGCCGACTTCGGCCTCGATGGTCTCCTCGGTGATCGTCTTGACGGTGAGCGCGCCCGAGGCGTCGACCGCCGTATCGCTGAAGTCGGCGGTGACGCTCCCCGGCGCCGTCTCTCCTGTCGTTCCATTGCCGATGGCGTTATGGGCGAGGGCCGCGCCCACCGCCACGCCGACCCCGGCGATGCCGCCCGCCACGGCGGCGGAAGCCGCGTCGACGATGGCGTTGATGGTCGAGGCGTCCGAAGCCTCGACGGTCACCGCGCCGGCGCTGCCGATGCTGGAATTGGCGATATAGGCGTCGACATTGGCCTCGATCAGATTCTCCGCCGTCGTGGCGGCGCCCGAAACCGAGACGCCGGCCGCCAGGCCGAACGAAACCGTGATCGCGGCCGCGACGGCGCCGGCGTTGATGATCGCCGCTTCGCTCGCCTCGGCGCTGACCGCGCCCGAGCCGGTCGTCAGCGAGGCGAGACCGGTGATGTAGGCCAATTGGTTGTTGTTGATGGTGTTGCGGGCGACCGAGAGCGAGATGCTGACCGAGACGCCGGCAATTCCGGCGAGGGCGACGCCGACGGTCGCCGCGCCGACGCCCGCCGTGATGTTGGCGCTGTCGGTCGCCGCGACGGCGAGGCCGGTCGAGGCGATCGTCGCCGAACCGCCGCCGTCGACATAGGCTTCCGTCGCCACTTGAATTTCGTTGAAGCCCAAGGCGCCGGCGAACGACACGCTGACGGCGGCGACGCCGCTTCCCTCGAGCGCCGCCGCGCCCGCCGCGACGAGCGCGCTGATCGTTTCGCTCGAGGTCGCCGTGACGCTCGTCGCCCCGCTCGCCAAGATCGAGCTGTCGGCGATATAGGCGAAGACCTGCCCAGTCCCGTAAAGCGCGTCGCTGATCCGATTGTGCGCCAAGGCCCCGCCGATCGAGACGCCGACGCCCGCCGCGCCGCCGCCGCCGGCCGCGACCGACACCGCCGCGATCAGCGCGTCGATCGTTCCCGTGTCGCTGGCCGACACGGTGATCGCGCCGACCTTGCTCGACAAGGAGCCAAGCGTCGAATCCGCGATATAAGCCTCGGTGCTCGAAGCGATCAGGTTTTCGGCGACCGCGCCGCCGCCGCTCACCGAGACGCCGGCCGCGCCGCCGATGGAGGCGGTCACCGAGGCGGTCGTCGCCGTCGCCGCGATGTCGGCGCTCTCGCTCGAAGTCACCCCGACCGCGCCGCCGCCGGTCGTCAGCAGGCCGACGCCGGTGACGTAGGCCGCGACATCGTCGTCGATGGTGTTGCGCGCGATGGAAAGCGAGATCGTCACTGCAACGCCCGCGGCGCCGCCGAATCCGCCGGCGATCGTCGCGGTGGCGACGTTGGACGTGATGCTCGCCGAATCCAGCGCGGCGATCGAAACGCTTCCCGCCGCGATGCTTGCGCCGCCCTCGATATAGGCGTGCGTCGCCACCGATATTTCATTGAGGCTGATGGCGCCGGCGAAGCCGACCCCGACGCCAGCGGCCCCGCCGCCGGTCAGGGCGACCGCGGCGGCGGCGACATTGGCGTCGACCGTTTCGCTCGAGGTCGCCGCGACGGTCAGGAGGCCGGTCGCGACGATCGGCGTATTCGCGACATAGGCGAAAACCCGGCCCATGCCGAAGTAGCCGTCGAGGCTGCTGTCGCTGATGCTGTTATGGGCGAACGCCGCCCCGACCGAAACGCCGACGCCCGCCGCCCCGCCGATGCCGACAGTCGCCGAAACCGCCGCGATCAGGGCGTCGATGGTTCCGCCATCCGTCGCCGTCACCGTTATCGCGCCGACCTTGTTCGACGCCGAGCCCAGCGACGAGTCGGAAATGTAAGCCTGCGTATCGGACGTGATGATGTTTTCGGCCGTCGCACCGCCGCCGCTCACCGCGACGCCCGCGGCGCCCGCGCCCCCCGCGGTGAACGAGGCGGTCACCGCCGTCGCGTTGATGTCGGCATTTTCGGCCGCGGTGACGCTGATCGCGCCGCCGTCGGTCGTCAGGCTGGCGACATTCGCAACGTAGGCGGCGACATCGTCGCCGATGGCGTTGCGGGCGACCGAAAGGCCGACCGAGACGGCGACGCCCGCCGCGCCGCCGAAGCCGCCTGCGACCGACGCCGCGCCGACCAACGCCGTAATGTTCGACGTGTCGCTGGCGGCGACCGTGAGGCCGCCAGTGGCGATGACGGCCGACCCGCCGCCGTCGACATCGGCAGCGACGTTGACGGCGATATCGTTGAAATCGGCGACGCCGGCCGCGGTGACGCCGACCCCGGCGACGCCGCTCCCCGCGATGGCCACGGCCCCCGCTGCGGTCGCCGCGTTGATCGTCTGGCTCGAATGCGCCTCAACGTCGACGACGCCCGAAGCCTGTATCGGCGTGTCGAGCACATAGGCTTCGACTGCGCCGACCCCGGTCAGGGTTCCGTCGGTGATCTGGTTCAGCGCGAGAGAAACCCCGATCGCCACCCCGACCCCGGCTTCGCCGCCGAAGGTGACCGACGCCGCGACGGCGGCGACCAAGGCCTCGATCGTCGAGGTGTCGTTGGACGTGACCGTGACCGCGCCGACCTGGTTGGTCGGCGTCCCGAGCGAAGAGCTCGAAATATAGGCCTTGCTCATCGCCTCGATGAAGTTGTCGGCGGTGGCGCCGCCTCCCGACACCGCGACCCCGGCTGCCCCGCCGATCGCCAGCGAAATTGCCGCCGCGACCGAAGAGGCTTCGATATCTGCGCCTTCCACGGCGGTGACGCTGACGGCGCCCCCGGAGGTCGTCAGCGAATTGACGTCGGCGATATAGGCCGTCACCGGATCGGTGATCGTGTTGGTGGCGATGGAGAGGCCGATCGCCACGGCGACGCCGGCTTCGCCGCCGAATCCGCCGGCAAGCGACGCCGCGCCGGCGATCGCATCGATCGTCGAAGCATCGCTCGCCGCCACCGTCACGCCGCCGGAGGCGATCGAGTCGCCGCCGCCGTTGATATAGGCTGCAATGGCGACGTTGCTTTGGTTGATCACGCCGACGCCGGCGCCCGACACGCCCACGCCCGCTTCGCCGCCGCCGGAAAGCGCCACCGCGCCGGCCAAGGTCGTCGCCTCGATCGTCTCTTTCGCGTGGGCCTCGACGTCGATGAGCCCGTCGGAGGCGATCGGCGCATCCAACACGTAGGCTTCGACTTCGCCCGCCCCGCTCTCGGTTCCGTTGCCGATCAGGTTATGCGCGTAGCTGACCCCGATCGCCACGCCGACGCCGGCCTCGGCGCCGATGCCGACCGACGCGGCGACGGCGGCGACCAGCGCTTCGATGTCGGAATCGTCGGTCGCCGTGACGGTGACGGCGCCGACCGAATGACCCGAGGCGCCGAGGGTCGAGTTCTCGATGTACGCGGAGGTGACCGCGCCGATCAGATTCTCGGCGGTTGCGCCGCCGCCGGCGACCGCAACGCCGGTTTCGCCGCCGATCGCCAGCGAAATCGCCGCGGCGACCGAAGCGGCGGCGATCGTTGCGTCCTCCTCGGCGGTGACGCCGACCGCTTTGCCGGACGTCTCGAGCGAACTCACGCCGGAAATATAGGCCGTGACCGGATCGTTGATGATGTTGGCCGCGATCGACAGGCCGATGGCGACGCTGACGCCCGCCTCGCCGCCGAAGCTGGCGCTGATCGCCGCCGCGCCGGCCGTCGACGTGATCGTCGCGGTATCGGCCGCCGCCACGGTGACCGCGCCGTCCGCTGCGATCGTGTTGGCGCCGCCGCCGTCGATATAGGCTGAGACGGCGACGGAAATCGTGTTCATTACCGCGACGCCGGCGCCGGAGACGCCGACGCCCGTCTCGCCGCCGCCCGACAGCGCCGCCGCGACCGCCACGGTCGAAGCGGTGATTGTTCCCTGGGAAGTCGCCGCGACGGCGACGCCGCCGTTGCTGACGATCGAGGATCCCGAAACGAAGGCGCTGACCGCGCCCGACCCGAAGCCGGTGGCGTCGCCGATCTCGTTATAGGCGAGCGAGACGCCGATCGCGACCCCGACGCCGGCCTCGCCGCCGAGGCCGGCCGTCGCCGCGATGGCGGCGATCAGCGCCGAGATCGCCGAGTCGTCGGTCGCCGTGACGGTCACCGACCCGACCTGATCGCCGGTCGTTCCCAGATTCGAGTCGTAGATGTAGGCCTGCGTCGTGGCGTCGATGAAATTGGCCGCAAGCGCGCCGCCGCCGGCGACCGCGACCCCGTTCTCGCCCCCGATCGCGACCGAAAGCGCGACCGCCGCCGAAATCGCCTCGATCGCGCCGCCCTCCACCGCCGTCACCGAAACCGCGCCGCCGCCCGTCGTCAACGACGGGACGTTGGCGATGACCGCGGTGACGGGATCGGTGATCGAGTTGCGCGCGAAGGAGACGCCGATCGCGACATTCGTGCTCGATTCGCCGCCGAAGCCGCCGGCGATCGATCCCGCGAAAACCACCGCGCCGATCGTCGAGGCGTCCTCGGCCGCCACCGTCACGCCGGACGAGGAGATGTCGTAAGTCGGCGTATCGCTGGACCCGCCGTCGCCCCCGTCGATCGCCGCGTTGACGGCGACCGCGACTTCGTTGAAGGCGAAGGCGCCGGCGCCGGTGACGCCGACGTCGAATTCGCCGCCGCCCGACAGCGCCACCGCCGCCGCCGCGACCGTCGAGTCGACCGTTTCGCTCGAGGTGGCGGCGACATCGACGGCGCCGCTGATGATCGACGTTTGGCTAACCCAGGCGGTCACTTCGCCGCTGCCGGTGTCGGTTCCGTCGCCGATGCGGTTGTGCGCCAGCGAAGCGCCGATCGACACGGCGGTTCCGTCTTCGCCGCCGAAAGTCACGCTGCCGGACACCGCCGCGACGAGGGCGTTGATCGTCGAACTGTCGGTCGCCGTGACGCTGAACGCCCCGACCGCGTCGCCCACGGCGCCGATCGTCGAGCCGGTCACGCTGGCGGTGGCGAAGGCGCCGATCAGGTTGTCGGCGAGCGAGCCGCCGCCCGCCACGCCGAGGCCGTTTTCGCCGCCCGCCGCAATCGACAAAGCGGCCGCCAGCGAAGTCGCCTGGATGCTGGCGTTCTCGATCGCGGAGACGGTGACCGGCGCGCCGGGCGCAATGATCTGTCCGGCGCCCTCGACGTTCGCCTGGACCGTGTCCTGGATCGTGTTGCGGGCGATGCCGATGCCGATGGTCACCGACTTGCTGCTGGCGCCGGAGAAATCGGCGGTCACCGCCGCCGCGCCGTCGAGCGAGGTGATTTGCGCCGCATCGTCCGCGGCGACGTCGAGCCCGCCGGAGGCCCCGGCGCCGGTCGTCACCGTCGCCGTGTTTTCGACGTTGGCCGTCACGCCGACGGCGATCTTGTTTTCCGTGTAGACGCCAGCGGCCGAGAACCCGAAGGTGCTTTCGCCCTCGCCGCTGCCGCTCTCCTCGCTGCCGCTTTCGCCTTGCGGCTGCTCGCTCGCGGTTTTCGGCGTCGCCGGTTCTGACGGATTCGACGCGCTGGTCGGATTTGTCGCGCTCTTCGGCGTCGCAGGCGGCTTGGTCGGGGTGGTCGGAGCGGTCTCCGGCGTCTCGGTCGACTCCGCGGGCGGCTTGGCCGGGCTCTTCGGCGTCGAAGCGGGCGTCGTGGTCGTCGTCGTGCCGCTGAGGAAGCCCAGGCCCGCGCCGAGCGTCGAGATCACCGATCCGGCCGCCGTGGCCGTGCCGCTGCCGCCGGAGCTGCCGTTGGTGCCCGCCTGCCACAGCGCGGTATTCGTGTAGTCCTGATTATAGAGATCGAGCGACGTGTTCGAGGCGCCGATATAGGTGTAGACCGCCCCGATCGTGCCGCCGATCTTCGCCCAATCCGCGGTTTGCGTGAAGTCGGCGCTGGCGAGATCGACGCTGGCCGAGGCGCCGAGATAGCGATAGACGGTCCCGTCGCTCGTTTCGACCGTGTCGCCGCTCGCTAAGGTCTCGGCGCCTTGGGCGACGTTGTAGGTCGGCGTGTCGTAGCCGGAAGCGATCTCCACCGTGTCGCCGTTGTTCACGGTGCGCTTTTCCGTCGTCACGCCTTGGTCGGGCGCCGTTTGATAGGTCGGCGGGGTCGTCGATCCCGCCAGCGCGCTGGAAACGACGCCGCCCAATCCGACGAGGATGCCGCCGCCCGCGCCGAAGCCGACCGAAGTGCTGGTCGTGCTGCCCTGCGCGGCGCCCGTTTCCTTCGACGCCGTATTGCCGGCCTCGCCCGCCGCGCCGCCGCTCTGCTCGGCCTCATTTGTTTCCGCGCCGCCGGCGTTGTCGGCCCCTTCGTTGACCGTCGTTCCGTTGGCGTTGCCGGTGTCGGTCGGCGTCGTTTTCGCGCCGGAGCCCGAGCCCGAGCCGCCGCCGGAAGTGGTGGTGCTGCCCTCGCCCTCCGTTTGGGCCGAGGTCGGCTCCTTGGTGGTCTCGTCGCCCTTGCCGGTTCCCTCGGTCTCGCTCCCGCCGCCGCCGCCGCCGCTGCCGCTCGAGGCGGTGATCGCGACAGACACCGCCGCGGTCAGCGCGTTGATCACCGCCGTGGAGTCGGACGCGACGGACACCGCGCCGTGAGCGGTGAGCGAGCCGCCGTTCGCGTAGGCCGAGACGACGATCGGATCGTCGGAGTCTTCGGTTTCGTCGGCGACCGTGCCGCGCCAGCCGATCAGGTTGACGGCGACCGCCGCGCCGATCGCGACGACGTTCGAGGTCTCCGCGCTGATGGCGACCGCGACGCTCAGTCCGGTGACCTGCGCCTCGATCTGCGAGGAATCGGTCGCCGAAACGGCGATGTCGCCGGCGACGGCGCCCGAAGCCAGCGCCGTGACGGTCGCCGCCTGGGTGTAGGCCTCGACGCTGCCGAGGATCGTGTTGATCGCGACCGCGCCGCCGCCGGCGACGCCGTTGGCGCTCGATACGGAGGCGCCGACCGCGACGGCGGCGAACGACGCCATCGCCGAGATGCCGGTCGCCTGCGACGCCATGATCTCGATGTTGCCGTCTTCGGTCTCGAGATGCGAGACGTTCTGGACATAAGCGGCGACGTTGGACTCGACGATGTTGCGGACGATGGTCAGCCCGATGCTGGTGTTGCCGGTGCTCGTCTCCGTCGTGAACCCGACCCCGATCTTGATGACCGGCGTCGCCGTCGTTGCGTCGATGGTCGCGCCCGTATCCGTCGCCAGGACGTCGATGTCGCCCGAGGTCGTCGTGACCGCGAACGCTGGATCGGCGGTATTGTCGATATAGGCGTCCGTTCCCGACGCGACGCGGTTGAACGCGATCGTCGCCCCGACGCTGAAGCCCATCTGATAGAGATTGGTGATCGCGTTGGTGACGGTCGAGGCGATCTGCGACGCGTTCGTCGCCTCCACCGCAATCCCCGTGTCCGCGGAAACCGGCGTATCGCTGATATAGGCGTCGACTTCATCCGGCTGTTCGCTCGCCAGATCGGTGCCGAACAAACCATCGATCGTATCGAACAGAATGTTGCTGTTGGCGATGCCGATCGTGTTGAACGCCAGAACCACGCCGACCGCGGAGCCGTTCGATTCGGAGGTCGCGTCCATATCCGCCGAGATCGTCGCCGTGGAGGACGCATCGACCTCGACTGATCCCGCCGATGACGTCAGGCTCGTATCGCTCGCATAGGCGGACGTCGTCTCCAGAATGCTGTTGAGCGCGATGGCCGCGTTGACCGCCAGCGAATTGCCGCCCGCGAGCGGGCTGTTGGCCGACGAGGACACGTCGCTTGTGTTGGTCGCGGCGATCGATCCGGTCCGAGTGGCGCCAATATTGATATTGCCCTGGCCGGACACGCTTCCGCCGGTGACGCTCGCTTGAACGGAGCCGCTGACGAAATTGTTGACGAGCAGCCCGCCGCCAGCCACCGCGTTGGTCGCGCTGAGGCTCAAGGTGCTCAGGAAGCTGAGGACCGTGTCGACGGGGCTGGTCGTCTGATCCTGCCACAGACTGGCGTCGGCGTAATTGGTCGTCCCGAGATCGATGCCGGTCCCCTGCGCGGCCGTGCCGACGAACGCGTAGACGTCGCCGACGTTGCCGATGAGCCGCCAATTGGAGCCCGAGGCGTAATTCTGGGTCGAGAGATCGACCGTGCCGGCGGCGCCGATATATTGGTAGATTTGGGTCTTAGCCCCGACGTCGTTGGCGGGGGGGACGACGGCGACCAGGGCGTCGGTCGCGAGTTGCACCGGCTGCTGCGTGGTCGACCCGCTCTGATAGCTGATTTCGGCGACCGGAAGGACCTCTTCGCCGGGCAAGATCGTCACGACGCCCGACTCGTTGGTGTATTGGTAGTCGTTGAGCAATTGCTGGGCCAAGTTCGCCGCGAGGCTAAGGCCGTAGTTGTTCACCGCCGACGACGACGCGACGAGGATGTCGTTGGCGAGGATCGAAGTGCCGTCGTTGGCGGTGACCGAGACGGAGCCGCCGGTCGATTTGATCACGTCGCTCGGCGCCGCGCTGTTGTTGATGTAGGCGAGCGCCGAGTCGTTGAGCATATTCGTCCCGATGGTGGCGCTGACCGCCATCGTGTTGGTGCCCTCAAGCGCCGTGAACGAAGACGTCGTCTGGTTGGACGTCGTCGCGGTCATCGTCGCCGTGTCGTTGGCGTCGATGGCGATGTCGCCGCTGGCGGTCACCGACGTATTCGTGACATAGGCCGCCACGCTCGCCGGATTCTGCTTGCCGAGAAGCGTCGGATCGAGAAGCGAGTCGAGCAGGCTGTACAGCACGTTCAGCCCGGAATAGCCGATGCTGTTGAACGCCAGTTGCCCGGCGTAGCCGTTGCCGCCGCTGGTGACCGTCGCGTCGTCCGTCGCGGTGAAGGTCGCCGTGTCGTGGGATTCGACGTCGAGGCCGCCGGCGGAAACACTGACGGTGGACCCGGCGATGTAGGCGTCCGACGAATCCTGCACGGTGTTCGTGGCGACAACGCCATTGGCGGCCTCCGTCGTCCCCGAGCCGTTGATGAAACTGCCGCCGTCCATGACGACGTCGGAGTCGTTCGTCGCCGTGAGCGTCGCCGCCTCGGTCGCCAGCACGGTCACGACGCCGACTGACGAAAGCGTCGTGTTGGTCACAGTGGCGCTGGCGCCGCCTTGCACGTCGTTCAGCGTGATCGAGGCGCCGATCGCGACCGCGTTGGAACCGGAGATATTGTTGCCCTGTGGGATGACTTGCGTGATCAGCAGCGACTTCCAAAAGCCGGTGTCGGTATAGTTCTGCGCGTGCAGGTCGATGTCAGACCCGGTGGCCGAGGCGCCCATGTATTGGTAGACGGCGTTTTCCTGGCCGACGAGCTGCCAGAGCGTCGGGTCGTTGGCGTAATCCTGCGCCAGCAGATCGACGGTGGCCGGCTTGGCGCTGCCGCCGAGGTATTGGTAAACTTCGCCGTTGTCGTTGACCAAGCTGCCGGTGACCAGCTTCGCCGATCCCGCCGATATGCTGAAGTCGGCAAGCAATCGCACCGTGTTGCCGAAATTGAGCGAACGGATCGTCGTCTGACCTGTCCCGTCGGGCGTTGTCGCGTAGTCGGAGGGTTCGAGTTCGTCGAGCGAGTTCTGCAGCAGCGACGCGCCGCCGTCCGTCGTCGTCAGCGCCGACGAGACGAGGGTGATGTTCGAATAAACGCCGGAGGCGTCGTTGGCGGTGACCGAGACGGACCCGCCGGCGTCCACGTCCGGGGTGGTCGGCGTCGCCAGAAGGCTGGCATTGAGGTGGGACTCGTCGATATAGGCGTCGGCCGAGCCGTTGACCTTGTTCGAGGCGACCAAGGCGCCGAAAGCGAGCGAGCTGTTGTCCGCCTTGTTGGAGCCGTAAAGCGCCGATGAAGTCGAGTCGGCGGCGTTGCTGAGCGTGGCGTTGATCTGCGCCGCCGACGCCGCGTTGACGTTGACGTCGCCGCCGGCCTTCACCGCCGAGTCCTGAATATAGGCCAGCGTGTCGGCGGGCTCCGCGTTGGTGAACGCCGAAGCGACCGCCGGATCGCCGATCAGCGCGTCGATCGTATTGAAGAGCAGGTTCTGCGCCTGCCAGCCGACCGAGTTGAAGGCCAGCGAAGTGCTGTAGCTGCTTTGCGCGCCGCCGCCGGTGGTGGTCGACGAGCCGAGCACCGTGGCGGTCATCTGCTGATTGTCCTCAGCGTCGATATCGAGGTCGGCGCTCGCCGTCAGGCTCGCCCCGACGGCGAAAGCCTGCGCCGTCGACAGCACCACGTTGGTCGCCGCCTGACCGTTGGCGGCGAGAACCGTTCCGCTCCCGAAGGTGCTGCCGCCCGAGGAGGCGACGTTGCTGATTTCGTTCGCCACCATGGTCGCGGCTTCGTTGGCGGCGATCGAAATGTTTCCCGCGGTCGCCGTTATGACGCTGCCGGCGTCGACCTCGCTGATCGCCGAGCCGCTGACTTCGTTGAAGACGATCTGGCCGCCGAGCGAACTCGAGTTGGAATCGGTGAGATTGCCGATCGCCGACAACAGCGCGTTGACGAGAAGCGACGGCGACTGCAATTTCCAGTCCGCCGTGTCGGTGGCGTAATCCTGGGTTCCGAGATCGACTGGATTCGCGCTGCTGCCCATATATTCATAGGTCCCGCCGGCCCCGCCGTCGGCGTAATAAGTCGGGACGTAGACGAGCTGGCCCGCCAAGAGCGTGCGCGACCCCGACTCGGCGGTGTAGTCGAAGGTGTCGGCGGTCAGCCCCTCGACGAGGCTGGTCAGCGCATTGAGCGTGTCGGTCGTATTCGTCGCGTCGTCGGACTGGCTCAACGAGGTCATCGACGCGCTGTCGACCGCGGAGAGCGTCACCGACGCGCCAGTGACTTTCGAGGGCGTGCTCGACGACGAATCGTCGATGTAGGCGTGCGCCGAGCCGGCGACTCGGTTCATCGCCAGCAGCGCCCCGGCGCTCGACCCCGACTTGCCGACCTTGGCCTTCCCCAGCACGCCGTCCGGAACGGCGACGTCGTTATTGGCGGTGATGGTCAACTCGTTGCCCGTCGTCGCCGTGATGGTTGAATTGCTGAGCGCGGTCAGGGCGACGGCGCCCGCCGCCACGACGGTCGAATCCTGAATGAAGGCGTCGGCGTCGTCCGGGAACGCCGTGCCCCAGACTGTGTCGCCGAGGATCGCGTCGATGGTGTTTTCCAGGATGTTCGCCGCGTCGTAGCCGACCGAATTGAACGCCGCGATGACGCCGAGGTTGCCGATCGCGAAGCTGCCTTTGTCGTTGGTCGGCAGGATGTTCGCGCCGTCCTTGCCGAGCACCTGCGTTTCCGAGGTCGCGGTGATCGACGAGGCGTTGTTGGCGCTGAGCGAAACGCCGCCGGCGCCGCTTTGGGCGACCGAGCTGGCGAGAATATAGGCCTGCGCCCCGGCGAGGACCATATTGGTGACGAAGACGTACGACCCGCCGCCCTTGGCGGCGACGTCGCTCGAATCGTCGGCGTCGAGGGTCGCGACGTCCTGCGCCGAGACGGTCACCGCGCCGGCGGTCGCCACGACGCTCGTCGAATTGGAAATATACGCCTCCACCGGGCCGCGCACGTCGTTGCGCGCCACGAGCCAGGCGGTCGCGTTGGCGGTGCCGGTGCTCTTGCCCAGGACCTTGACCAGGTCCTTGCCGGCGTTGGACGGGAACAGGGTCAGCGCTTGGACCGGCTTCCAAAGACCGAGGTCGTTGAAATTCGTGGTCGGCGTGAGATCGACGGTGGAATTGTCGGGGCCGTAATACTCGTAAACCGTGCCGTTCGCCGCGCGCACCATGTTGCCGAGCGACAAGGTCTGAACGCCGGACTGGTCGGTGTATTCGTAGCTGTCGAGCACCTGGTTAACGAACTTGTTGAGGAGCCCGGCGCCGAGGTCGTCGGTGACGCTCGCTTCGCTGGCGAGCGCCGTGGTCGAGACGATGGACGACGTGTCCATCGCCGCGACATTGATCGAGGCGGCGCTGGTCATCCCGCCGGTGATGAAGGCCTCCGCCGTGCCGTTCACCATGTTGCTCGCCAGCGCGCCGCCGATCACCTGGGCGTTGCCGTCGAAGAGGCCGGTGAAGGCCGAGGTCGAGTTGTTCGACAGATTGGCGGTGATCGCGGCGTTGTCGGTCGCGGTGACGGCGAGCGCCCCCGTCGCCTCGATCGTGGAATCGGTGATCGAGGCTTGGTCGGTCGAGGGGTCCGAAGCGCCGAACGAGGTGGTGATCAAGGCGTTGAACGCCTGAGCGAGGACGTCGACGTTGCTGGGAGTCCAGCCGACGGTGTTGAAAGCCAACAGAACGTTGTAGCTCGCGCCGCTCGACGTCGTCGCCTGCGCCGTATTGGCGCTCAACGCGGAGGCGTTCTCCGCGTCGACCGTGACGTCGCCGCCGCCGTCGGCGGTCAGCGTGCTGTCGGTGACGGTCGCATTGGACGAGCTTAGGATCGTGTTGGTGGCGATGGTGACCGTCGCCGCTACCGCGGTCGCGTTCTTGCTGCCGAAAACGTCGGCGCCGGTCGCCGAGGCGGAATTGTCGGCGATGGCCGAGACCGTCGCCTGTTCGAGCGCCTGCACGAGGATGTTGCTGTTCGTCGCGGCGGGATTGACGACGCCCGTCGGGCTCGTCGCCGTCTGCAGATTGGCGCTCAAGACATAGGCGTTCGCGCCGCCGCGGTCGTCGTTGAGAACGATCACGCCGCTGTTGGCGCCCGCCGCCGAAGCCGTGATGTTGATGCCCTGGGGAACGAGGCTTGTCGTGCCGACCGGCTTCCAGAATTCCAGATTGTTGTAATTCTGGGCGTTGAGGTCGAGGCTGGCCGCGGTCCCCATATATTCGTAAACGCCGCTCGCCTGGCCGCCGACCAGGACCCAGTCGGAGGGGTCGTTGGTCGGATTGAACGTCTGCAGATCGACGTCCTTCGCCTCCGGGCCGACGTAGCTGTAAACCGGATAGGCGATGGTGGTGGCGCCGGAGGAGACCGTGGTGGTCGTAAAGCTGGCGGTCTGGTAGGGCTTGAGATCGGCGACCACGGGATCGGTGTCGGCGTAAGTGGCGGCGCCGTAGGTCGGCGACAGCCGCACGGTGTCGCCGAACGCCAGCGCCGTGGTCGAGCCGGTGTCCGCGCCGGTGGTGAAATCGGCGGGAACGAGGTCGTTGAGCGCCGACTGCAGGATCGCGGCGCCGTCGCTGGCGACCGTCGAGGCGTCCACCATCTTGACGTTCGAATAGATCTGCGACTTGTCGTCCGCGGTGACCGCGATCGCGCCGCCCGCCTGCACGTTGGGCGAGGTCTGCGACAGGCCGGTCTCGTCGATATAGGCCTTGGCCGTGCCATTGACCTTGTTGGACGCGAGCAGGCCGCCGAAATTGCCGCCGGTCGCCCTGTCCTCTTCTTCCAGGTTCGAGATGTAAAGCGCCGAATTGACGGAGTTGGCGGCGTTGCTCATCGTCGCGTTGATCTGCGCCAAATCGACGGCGCTGACGGTCACGTCGCCGCCGGCGATCACGGGCGTGTCGACGATCGCCGCCACCGTGTCGCTGGGGTCGGCCCCGCCGAACGCCGCCGAGGCGCTCGGATCGTCGATCAGCGCGTCGATCGCGTTTTCGAGAATGTTCTCGGGAACCCAACCGACCGAATTGAACGCCAGAGAGATGCTATAGGCCGATTGCTCGCCGCCGCCGCTCGTCTGCGCCGCCGCATGGACCCGCGCATCGAGGATCGCGCTGTTCGCCGCCTCGACCGAGACGTCGCCGCTCGCCGTCAGCGTCGCCTGCTCGGCCATCGCCGTGGCGTGGGATTGAACGACGTTGGTCGCCGCCTGACCGTTCGCCGACACCACGGTGCCCGCGCCGAACGTGCCGCCGCCCGAGCTGGAAATGTTGCTCGTCACCTCCGCATCGAGCTGCGCCGCTTCTGTCGCGGTCAGCGCGATGGCGCCGGCGGTCGCGGTCAGTTGCACGCCCGCATAGATGATGCTCTGCGCCGAGCCGACGACTTCGTTGTAGACGATGTCGCCGCCGACGGCGCGCGCATCGGAGGCGGTGAGATTGCCGATTTGCGGCGCGAGCGAGTTGAGGATGTCGGAGTCGACGCTGGCGCTCGAAAGCTGCGTCCAAGCGTTCGTATCGGCGTAATCGGCGGTTCCGAGGTTGACCGGGGTCGTGCCGTTCGTGCCGGTATAGAGATAAAGGCCGCCCGGGTTGCCGCCGCCCGTGTAATCGCCGGCGGCGGTCGGGATATAGACCAGGGTGGCGCCGGGCGTCAGGATTCGACTGCCCGATTCCGTGGTGAAATTGAACGACGGGAGGAACTGCTCGATGAAGGTCGTCAGCGCGTTCAGGTTGTCCGTCGTCGCGGTCGTGTCGATCACCGAGCTCGTTGCCGAGATCTGCGCGCCGTCATTTGAGGCGACGGCGATCGAAGCTGCGCGCACGTTCGAGTCGTCGGGCGTGTCGGCCGAATTGCCGATATAGGCGTCGGCTGCGGCGGCCACCCGGTTCATGGCGAGCAGCGCCGCGGCGCTGGTGCCGGACTTGCCGAATTTCGCCGCGATGGCGAAATCGTTGAGGGCGGCGGTCATCGTCTCGTTGCCGTCGACCGCGGTTATGCCAGCGGCGGAGGTGGCGTTGAGCGAGACGGCGCCCGAAGCGGTGACGCTCGAGCCGGTGATGTAGGCCTCGGCGACGTCCGGCTGCTCGGTTCCGAAAGTCGCGCTGTCGTTCGAGGTGTTGCCCGACACCACGTCGCCGCCGACCAGGGCGTCGACGGTCAGCCCGAGAATGTTTTCCGGCGCCCAGCCGACGGTGTTGAACGCGATGATAAAGCCGAGGTTGCCGGTATTGAGCAACGTGTTCGCGGCGTCCTTGCCGTTGACGGTCGTCTGCGAAACCGCGTTGATCGAGGATGTGTCGTCGGCCGTCAGCGTGACGGCGCCCGTCCCGGCCTGCGTCACCGTGCTGTCGAGGATGTAGGCGTGCGAGCCCGAAAGCACCATGTTGGTGACGGCGACGCCGCTGGCGCCGCCCTTGGCGCCGACGATGTCGCTGGAATCCTGGGCGTTGATCGTGGCCGCGTCGAGCGCGCTCAGCGTCACCGCCCCGGCGGTCGCCGCCGCCTCGGTCGTCGCAGTGATATAGGCCGCGACGTCGCTGCGCACGTCGTTGCGCGCGATGAGGCCGCTCCAGGCGTCGGCCTCGCCGGTCTTGAAGCCGAGCTCCTTGACCAGATCCTTGGCGACGTTGGTCGGGACCAACGTGAAGGCGCTCTGCGCCTGCCAAAGCCCGTCGTCGTTGAAATTGGTGGTCGGCGTCAGATCGACGGTCGAATTGTCGGGTCCGTAATATTCGTAGATCGTGCCGTTCGCCGCGCGCACCATGTCGCCGAGCGACAGGGTCTGCGATCCCGACTCGTCGGTGTATTTGTAACTGCCGAGGATCGCGCCCGCGACGTCGTCGGCGATCCCGTTGATGATCCCGGCGCCGAGCGTGTTGGTCGCGCTCGCTTCGCCGACCAGCGCGGTGTCGGAGACGATCGAGGCCGAATCCTTCGCCGACAGCGCGATCGAGGCGGCGCTCGTCGTCCCGCCCGAGATGAAGGCGTGCGCCGCGCCGTCGACCATGTTGCTGGCCAGAACAACCGCGTAAGAAGCCACGTTCGCGTTGTAGAAGGCGGTGATTGCCGCCGTCGCGTTGTTGCCGGTCGTCGCGTTGATCGATGCAGAATCGTGAGCGGTGAGCGTCAACGCCTCGTCGGCGCTGACCTGGGTTCCGGTCAGCGTCGCCTCGACGTCCGCCGGCTGCGCGGCGCCCAGCACCGTGCCGACGAGGTCGTCGACGGTGTCGTAGAGCACGTTGTCGTCGGCCCAGCCGACAGTGTTGAAGGCGAGCAGAACGCCGACCGCGGTCCCATTCGAGGTGGTCGCCTGCTCGGTCGTCGCCGTGAGCGAAGCCGTGTCGTCGGCGTCGAGCGTGACGGCGCCGCTTCCGTCGGCAGTCAATTCGCTCGATCCGACAGTCGCCAAGGCGGAAGCAAGGACCGCGTTGGTGGCGATGGTGGCGTCGACGGCGAGGCTCTTGCCGGTTCCGAACTCGGAGGAGCCGCTCGACGTGCCGCTGTTGTCGTTGACGGCGGTCAGCGTCGCCGTCTCGGTGGCCAGGACCGAGATGTTCCCGCTCGTCGCGGTGACGTTCGCCGAGACGATGGTGGCCGAAGCGCCGCCGTGCACGTCGTTGAGCACCACGGCGCCGCCGATGGCGAAAGAATTGTCCGGTTTCAGGTTGATCCCGGTCGGCGTCACCTGGAACTCGACGTCTTCCTTCCAGTAGTTCAGGTCGTTGTAATTGTCGTAAGTGGAAAGCTTGGCGCCGCCGGAGGCGCCGAGGAACTGGTAGATCGCGCCGAGCGTGCCCTGCACCGGCGCCCAGTTCGCGGCGTTGGTGTAATCCTGCGCCTCGAGGTCCATCAGGCCGGGGCTCGTCCCGATGTAGCGATAGAGGCTGTCGCCTTCGCCGGTGTCGGCGGGGGAGCCGGCCACGACGTGGACGATGTCGCCGACCGCGACGGTCTCGAACTTGCTGGTGGAGTCGCCGAAGAGGCCGAGGCTGGTGTCGTAGGTCGCAGCAAGCTCGACTTGATCGTCGAAGCTGGGGACGGCCGAGCCGTCGGTCGAAAGATAGGTGTAGGGCAGCGCGAGGCTGAGGATTTCGTTGGGATATTGCAGCCCGCCGTCCGACGCCGACACCGACGACGTGACGATCTTCACGTTCGAGGCGATGGTCGCGGCGTCGGTCGCCTTCACCGTGAGGTTGGTCCCGGCCTTCACCACCGCGCTCGGCGTCCCGGTGTTGTCGAGCGTCGCCACCGCCGAGCGGCTGATCTTGTTGGTCGCCAGCACGCCGCCCGCCGCGCCGCTGTAGCTGGTGTAATAGGTGGTGGTCGAGGTCGAGCGAACCGTGTTGCTCACCGTGGCGTTGACCAGCCCCTCGCCGATCGCCGCGATCAACAGGGCGCCCGCTGCGATGACCGACGAGTCGGTGACCTTGGCCTGAACGGGCGCGGCCTGCTCGTCGAAGAAGTTCGTCCCCAGGAGGTCGTCGATCGTGTCGAGGCCGAGCGCCTGCGTCGCTTTCCAGCCGATGGTGTTGACGGCGATCGCGCCGCCTATGGAGCCGCTCGGGCCGATGCCCGCCGTCGAGGTTCCCGCCTGCGCTCGCGCATCGACGATCGATGTGTCGCCGGCCTGGACCTCGACATTGCCCGCGACCGTCGTGGTGATCGCGCTGTTGGCGACCAGCGCGCTGACCGCGCCGAGGACGTTATTATTGACGTAGGTTCCGGCGAAGGCGATCGAGGAGAGATCGAGCGTGCTCGACAGACTCTCCGTGGCCGCGTCGGCGATGATCCGCATCTCGTTCGTCGCCTGGACCAATACGGTTCCCGCCGCATGGATGGTCGACTCGCTCACCGATGCGGTGATCGCCTTGTTGACCTCGTTGATCGCCGAGGACGCGGCGATGTAGAGATCGGCTCCGCCCGTATATTGGTTGCTGCCGAAGTCATAGGTCGCCGCCTGCGCGGTCACGGTCGAACTGTCGTTCGCGGTGACGCTGACGCCGCCGGAATCGGCGGTGATGGAGTCCCAGGAAAGCAGCGCGTCGGTCTCCCCGACGACGTCGGTCGTCAGGATGTGGCCGGTCGCGCTGTAATCGGTGGCGCTTGACGCAGACAGCGAAAGACTGCCGGCGTCGACCGTCACGCCGGCGATCTCGGCGATGGTGACGTCGCCCTCGCTGACCGAACCGCCGTCCGCCCCCGTGCCGGCAGCCCCCGTGGCGGCGCCCGAAGCGTCGATTTCGACCGAACCGAGCCCCGTCGAGGTTTCCGTCAAGGCGATCGCGCCGCCGCTCGTCGCCGAGATTTGCACCGCGCCCGCCGCGTCGATCGGCGTTTGGGCGCTGGAGAGAGTGGTGGCGTCGGCGTCGCCGACCACGACCAGCGTCGAGCGGCTGACGACGGCGTGGGCGTCGATCGCGTTGACGACAAGCGCGCCGCCAGCCACCGGAAGCTGAAAATTGGACGCCACTGAGAGCGTGGTCGTCAGGTTCGTCGTGTCGGCGGCGGATAAGATGACCGCTTGACCTGTCGTTCCGATTGTCGAGGCGCCCTTCTGGAGGATCGTCGCGGCCGGGTCGACGGCGACCTCGGTCAAATTGACGATGGTCGGCGTGACCGACACGTGAGCCCCGATGCCGAGCGTGTTGCCGTCGAGGTCCGGCGCGTCGATCGTTCCGTTGAAGGTGGTGCTGGCCTCGACGTCCACCGTCGCGCCGGAGAGCGCGGCCGCCGATTCGAGGTTGATCTTCGCCGTATCGGCCGCCGTCAGGACCCCCGAGGTGAAGTCCTCGCCGTCCCCCATGGTGATGCTGTCGTTCTGATTGACGGTGGCGTACGCGCTCAGCGCGCCGGTGGCGGCGACCGTGCCGTCGATCGCGATCGTCGCGCTGGTCTCGGTGACGATCGAGGCGGTCGCAAGCTCGACGCCGGAGTTGGGGGCGGCCGCCGCGACGCCGCTCGAGAGCGCCTCGAGCTCGATCGTACTGCCGTTGATGACGCTGCCCGAAAGCAGCGCAACGCTCGCGTCCGCCGAGAGCGGCGCGCCCGTCGCCCCGATGGTCACCGCCGCATCGGTGGAGTCGGTTGAGTTCGCCGTCGCCGTCGCGTCGAGCGTCACCGCCCCGCCGGTCAGGGTGACGCCGGAGTCGACCGTGATCGCCTGCGCGCTGGCGGAAATGCCTGAGGTGTCGGTGAAGTTTCCGGCGAATTCGATCGCGGCGCCGGTCCCGTCGATGTTCAAGGCCGAGCCGGAGGCGACCGAACTGAAGTTGAACGCCTCCACTTTCAGCGTGTCGCCCGCCCCCAGCGTCAGTTCGAACGCGCTGCCGGCGGTCGGCTGCACCAGCGTCGTCGTGAACGAGGAGCCGCCGGTCGGCGAAATCTGCAACGCGCCGCCGCTCGCCGACAGCTCGGCGTGGATGCCGGCGCCGGCGCCCAAGGTGTCGAGCGCGTAACTCGTGGGGTCGCCGATATTCAAGAGGCTGAGATTGGCGAAGCGAAGGGCTTGACCATCGAGCGTGACCGTGCCCGACCCCGGCGCCGCCCCCAGCGTCTCGACCGCCGATTGATGCGGGCCGTTGTCGAAAACGAGCGCATTGGCCCCCCCGGCGCCGCCGTCGAATACGCCCGACAGCGCGCCGCCGTTTTCGACCGTCAGCGTATTGGCGGCGCCGCTTCCGCTCAGGTTGGCGACGTTCTGGAACGACAGATTGACGCCCCCGCCGGTCGCGGTCCCCGCGTCGGCGCCGGTCAGCGTCCAGTTGGTGTTCGACGCATTGTCGAAGACGACGCTGTTTTGACCGGCGCCGCCGTCGAAGGCGATTTTCGGCGCCGCGACGCCGGCGAACGAACTTGCGTCGATCGTCAGCGTGTCGGCGCCCGCGCCCGAATCGATGATCGAGATCGCCGAGATTTCCCCGAGGTCGCCGAACGCCAGCACGGCGCCGCCGTTGCTCTGATCGACGACCTGCACGCGCTGCACCGTGACCGTCTGGGCGTTGACCTGCTCGGTCTCGTGCACCAGCTGCACGATGAGGGCGTGGTCGACCGGCGGCGCGCCGATGTCGTGCGTCAGATTGACGGCGAGAACGTCGGCGTTCAGCAGCAGACGGGGTTCGAGCGGATCGAAAGCCAGCCGCGCGCGTGAGGCGCGCGCGCGCGCCGCTCTGGCCGAGTCGCGCCAGAACCAGTGCAATGGCGTCCGCCGCCGTCGCGGCTTTCTCGGGACGTCTCTAGCGGGCGGCCCGAACAGACCCATGGATTGAAACGGGAAAGCCATCCCAGCGCCTTTCCAAGCTTGTGCCGACGTTCCGGCGACCACGACAAATCGCGTGATCGCGCCAAGCGACATTCAGAAAGACAGGGCCGTTGAAGGCCTCTTTTTTGGACCTGAGGCCCCGCCCGCGGCTCAGGCGTCCGCTTCGACGGGAAGTTTGCCCGGCGCGGGATCGATCGCGCGCACGATCCGCTCGGCGGTTGGGGCGAAATTGCGCTGCGAATGGAGGTGGGCGTAGACGAGATCGAGATCGCCGCTCGCCGCCAGGCGCGCCAGCGCGTCGCCGGGAAGGGCCTTGAGCCGAGCCCGGCTGACGGTCATGAAGCCGCCCAGAATGAGCTTTTGCCCGGATCGTAGGTTGAATTGCGCCTGCATGGCTTCCAGCAGGTTGAGATCAACCAGGCGTTGCGAAAAGGCGCGCGTCGCCTCGAACTGGGTCTGATAGGCCTGCAGGAAGTTGAGCACGCTTTGCAAGTACTGGGTGCGCTCGCCATCGGCGTCGAACAGCCGCTCGCCGACGCCGCGCCGGTTCACGCCGTGAAACTCCTCGTCGAGGCACAGCGTGAACCGCGAGCCGTCCTTGCTCGAAAAGACGAAGGGATACCGCCGCACGAAAGCGGGAATATATTTGGCGCTCCAGGCCCCATTGTCGTCGACATAGAGATTTTCGTTGTCGCGCACGCCCAGCAGGGCCGCCGGCATGACCCCGACCCCCTCTCCGGCGAACACGATCGGGTATTCGGCGCACGCGAGGTCGAATTCCGCCGCCATCAGCGGCACCGAGTTCACGTTCTTCGCGAACCCATAGTCGGCGCCCGACTTGATCGACACGTCCTTGTGCTGCCGAGGGTTCACCGGAACCGCACGCTCGTAAATCAAAAGCTGCTTTGTCATCAAACGATTACCTTACTCTTCGAAAACCACGCCGACGCTTCGGCCAACCCCGGAACGCGTAACCCAGAATGGCGATGGATAAGGCGGCTGGCCAACGTTAACGAAACGTTATCGCACTCCTGGCACGGCGCCAACATCATAAAAATGTAATAATATGTTCGCTTGTGTCATTTTGGCGTCGGATGGCGATTCTTTTAAGTCTATTCATGTTTAATGTATGTCATAACGAGGAAAAATTGGCTCGATTCCAAGATATTACTAATCACGATTCGCCGCGGACGATCCGACGCCGTTCCATGGGGGTGCGCCATGCCGATGACTTGCGAACAGAGTCGCTTTATTGATGAGGCGGGCCGAAACCGATCCCGTCGTCGCCGATCATTCAGCCGCGGAAGCGCGGATCGGGCGCAATATTTTCTCGTCGTAACCGAATTTCGCGATATAGGCTGTGCTCAGCCCTAAACATTCGGTCGAGGCGCAACGGTCCCGATACACGCACTGATAAAATCCGTTACGCATAAATTCCGGCCAGAACGCCGCGTCGATGAAGAGCTGCGGCTGCGTATTCATCAGGGCGGCGCCGTCCTCGCCGAGAAGGCACTGCGGAAAATTCTTCACCTCGACGCCGCGCCCCAAGGCGCGCGCTCTGGCGACCGCTTGGCGCAAATAGGGCGTGACGGCGGAATGGGGAGCGATGAGATCCTTGTCGTCCGTCTCGCTCATCGGCCAATAGACCCAGAACTCCATCTGAACGAGATTGCGCAGGTGCGCGAGCCGCTCGACGAGTTGTGGAAGCAGACGAAAGCTGCGGTTCGTCACCACCGAATTCGTGAGGGTGACGACGCCGTCGCGGCGATCGAGGTTCTCGAGCCCGCGCAGCGTCTTGTTGAAGGAGCCCGGAACGGTGGTGATGGCGTCGTGGGTCTGCGCGTCCGGACCGGCGACGCTGACGAAATACTCATCGACGCCCGCCTCGATCAAGGCGTCGCAATAGCCGGCCTGCGCCAAATGCATGCCGTGGGTCTGAATGCGCACATGGTCGAAGCCCGCCGCCCGGGCGCGCTTGGCCAGATCGGGAAGATCGCGACGCAAGGTGATTTCCGATCCGGTCAGGATCAGACCCTTCCAGCGTCGATGACGGGCGTTTTCGGCGAGAAGCTCGGCGAAGCGCTCTTGCGACTCCGGCGCCAGCCGGTCCATCGTGCCCTCGATCATGCAGTGCACGCAACGCAGATTGCAGCGAAACTCCATCGTCATGGAGACGTAGTCGCGATGATCGAACCGGTGCAACGTCGGCGACATCTGGTCCTCAATCGACAATGCCCCCGCGCCCCCGTCCGTCGTTTCCCATCGTTTGGAACGCTCCGCGCCGGCCCCGCCGGCGCCGTTCCGCCTCACAGGAGGCCGTAGAACGCGCTCTTGGTGACTTTCGCCACGCCGCCTTCCGCCACATAGTCGAGCCCGACGTCGTATAGCATGTGGTCGAGATCGTTGCGATGGCGCCGCGCGAACGCGACGAGATCGGCGGGAAACTCCTCCTGTTCAAGGAATCCGATCAGTGGATCCACCGCAATTCGCGAGAAATAGACGCCATCGTTGAACGTCTTGTTGGCCACGACGATCACCGCGCAGTTCAACAAATCCGGCCGCAAGACGGCGGGCAGCGGAAATCCCCTGAGATCGTGATGCGCCGAGCAACCGATCTTGGCGACGATGTCGCTCATCTCTTTTCGGGCGTCGAAGAAGAAATAGAAGTTCGCCAGCCGCAGGCCGCAGGACGATTGCTCGTAACAGATGCCTGAGGAGACGCTGCTGCCGGGATTTCCAATATAGACGTTGACGATATCGAGCGGTCGCCGGCCGCTGGCGACCTCCTCGTTAAGGTCGATGGAGAACATGAAGTACGGGCGGCCCTCCGGCGGTTTCAGGGAGCAGCGCGCGAAGGGCGCCAGAATGTCCAGGACGCGCGTGATCGACGCCGCGCGCTCGAGCCGGGCGTAGTCGTAAAAGTAGAACTCGAAGGCCAGTCGGTCGGCGAATTTCTTCACCCCGAAAACGGTCTGGAACGGCCCCAGCGCCGCGCGCAGCGCGACGCACGCCGCCTTGAGACGCGGGCCGCCGCCCGCCGCCTCGATGGCCCGCCACAACAAATTGGCCGATCGCAGCTTGCCGGCGGGCGGCGCGACCGGCCGGTAGTCCCAAAGGCAAAAATCCGCGTACCGATCGCTCGGGGTCGTGCGCTCAAGCTCGGCGGCGGTCAAATTCATGATGCTTCCGTCAATGCGCTTCGATCCCATAGTAGATCGTGACGAATTCCTCGCCGCCTCTCCCTACGCCGGCCGAAAGATGGCCGAGCGCCGAATCCCGCGCCGAGCCGAACGCGGCGAGCCCGCGCGATCGCGGCACGGCGAAGTCCGTCACCGCCGCGTCGATCAGATCAGCGATGTGGCTCAGGCGCAACTCCGCGTCGTAGACGTTGAGATCGCAGGATCGCCGCGGATTGCCGGGCTCCTCGACCTCCATCATCAGGAGTTGGCCCGATTCCGCCAAACCCGCCAAGCGCGACAGCAGGCTCAGGGCGCATCGAAGCGCACGCGGGGCCTCGCGCGCGGGCATCAGCGCGCGCAGTTTGCCTTCGGCCTCGGCGCGCGTCCGGCAAGGCGTCCAGCTGTAGCGCGTAACCGCCGCGCCGTCGGGTCGCTCAGGCGCCCACTTGTAGGCGAGATGCACAAGCACGGGACCCTCGCTCGCCGCCGCCATGGCGCGACGCGCGCGGGACGCATATTCGAAATAGATCTTTCTCACTTCGAGGCCCGGCCCGCCTTCGTGGCCGAAGTGCACGACGTCGGCGCCCTCGAGCGCCTCCGGAAGCGAATCGGCGAAGCGCGCGGGAATGCCCAGCGCGCGCGCCATCGCGGCCAACCGATCGGCCGGCGCTTGGCCGAGCGCCGACCGGTGGACGCTGACGAGGCAACGGTCGTCGAACAGCGCGCCCGGCGCGATCTTCACCGACCTCTCGAGGCCGTAGGGCGCGCGAAGCGTCTCGACGAGTTTGATCAGGTCGCCAACCGGCATCACATCGGCGTCCGGTGCAGTTCGTCGAGGTAGGTCTTGTGGCTCGCCGCCCTGGCGACGAAATCCCGATTTTCCGCCCTGATCCGATCGAGGAGCTGCCAGACCTCGCCCGGATTGGCGGCGTCGGCCTCGACGATCGGCCGTCGCGGGTATCGGCCATTGCCGGTCAGAATGAAGAAATAGCTGGTCTCCGGAAAGAGCTGGCGCTTCGCCGTTTCGATCCGTCCGGTTTCATCGTAGAGCGCAAGCTTCTCGCGCAGGCTGTCCGGCAGCGGCGCGTTGCGCGCCTCGCGCCAAAACGGTTCCCCGCGCTGGGCCAGAACATAGTGCAACACGATGAAATCGCGCACCTCGTCGAGGAGATCGGCCATCTGCCGATTGTAGGCGGCGCGCAGAGCGTCGCTGAAATCGCGGTCGGGCCAATAGGCGAGGAGAAGCATGACCGCCTTTTGGATCATGTGGATGCCGGTCGATTCCAGCGGCTCGACAAAGCCCGACGAGAGGCCGACGGAGACGCAGTTGCGCAGCCAGAAATTGGTCCGCCGGCCGACCCGGATTTTGATCAGCCGCGGATCCGCCGCACGCTCCTTGCGCAGCCCGGATTGGCCGATCAGCGCCGCGATGGCGGCGTCCGCCGAGGCGTGCGCGCTCGAGTAGACGTAGCCGTTTCCGATCCGGCTGCCCAGCGGAATTCTCCACATCCAGCCGGCCGGCATGGCCTTCGACAGCGTGTAGGGCGGAAAACGGTCGCCCCGCGGCAGAGGCATGGCGACCGCGCGATCGCAAAGCATGTACCGCGACCAATCGATCCACGGATCCCCGAGCGTCTTCTCGATCAACAGGCCGGAGAACCCGGTCGCGTCGATAAACAGGTCGCCAGCTATCGTGCGCTCGCCGCCGATGTCCAGACTTGCAATGTCCCCGCGATCGTCGAGCGCGACGTCGCGCACGTGCCCGAACAGGTGTTGAACGCCTTCGCCCGTCGCGATCTCGCGCAGATAGTCGGCAAGCGCCGCCGCGTCGAGGTGGTAGGCGTAGCCCCCCGCGTCCGCGATCGTCGAGGAGCCGCGATAGGGCCACGGCGATTTGTCCTGTTCGGCGAGACCGGACTGCACGGAATAGTCCGAATAGGTCAATTTGCTCCCCGCCTGAAGGCGGCGTTTGAGCCAGTAGTGGAAGAGGTCGAGGCCGTTGATCTGGGCGCCGCACACCCCGAACGAATGCCAATAGGCGAGCCCGTCCCCGGTCCAACCCTCGAATTTGATCGCCAGCTTGAACGTCGCGGCGCAGCGCCGCATGAACGCCTTCTCGTCGAGGCCCAGCAGACGGATGAAATGAACCAGCGACGGGATCGTCGCCTCGCCGACCCCGACCGAGCCAATTGTCGGCGACTCGACGAGAACCACTTGGCAGTTCAACCGTCGCAGATGACGGTTGAGATAGATCGCCGCCATCCAACCCGCGGTCCCGCCGCCGACGATGACGAGGCGTTCGATCCGCCGGGAACCAGGGTCGACCACAGGCACACTCCATTCCTTTCGCCAACCGCGGGGGATGTCACGTGCGGACCGGCGCGGCCGACCAGACTTACGGGCGCCGCGCAACGATGAGATGAAACCCCACGTCCAAGGCGAGCCGGCGGGGCTCGATCGCCACAAAGCCGAGCTCCCCGAGGTTTTTCAGATAGAGGTCCGCCGGTCTGAGGAAATGAAAGAACGCCAGATCCGGCGTCGTCGCGTAGGGGATCCGCCGGCCGCCGAGATCGATCGGCGCGCGCTCAAAAATGACAAGCCGTCCGCCGGGCCGGACGAGGGCGCGCGCGCGCTCCAGCAAACGCAGCGCCTCGTCGTCCGGCCAGTCGTGCAGCACCGATTTGAACGTGACGAGATCGCCGGCCTCCGGCAACGAACCGCTTCGCATGTCCGTCGGAAAAAAGCGGATGCGCCTCGCTTCGTCCGCGCTCGCGACATCGGCGATGTGCTCTCGCCCGAGTTGGCAAACCACGGGGAGGTCGACGACGGTCGCCGTCAGCGAGGGACGTCTCCGGCAGGCCTGAAGGGCGAATTCGCCCGTATTGCCGCCGAGGTCGACGAGGCTGGCGACGGACTGCAGGTCGATGGCGTCCAACGCCGGGCCCGCCTCGTATTTGGTGAGGCAGGTGGTGAACTGCGTCCAGGCGCGGGCGGCCCCAAGGTTTTCCGGCGTTACGTCGAGGCAACGGTCGTAGCGGAAGAGATCGAATATCTTCGAACGGGCCATGAATTGCGGGACGTCGGTCAACAACTCCGTAAAGAGATGGTGAATGTCGGGCCAGACAACGTCGGCGAAGGCGATTCGCGACTCCAGAAGATCGCGGAAGCGCAGAATGGCGCGGAATTCCGCCGTCAGTTCGATCAACTCGCCGGTTCGCCTGACGACGCCATTGGCTTCCAGCAAATCGACGAGCAGCCGCAGGCCCTTGGGGTTGATCCGCCGCTGGGCCGACAGCGCGGCGAGCGACGTCGACCCGTCGCCAAGCAGGGCGTCGACAACGCCGAGCTCCATCGCGCTCTTGATGGCCCGCGCGTCCAATTCCGTGCTCAAAAACGCGTTCACCCCAAGGTATTCACGATTGTTCATGCACGCGCGCCTCAGCTGCGACGCGGCCGCGGGAGCGATCGCGCGTCGTCGACCATCGGTCGAACGCGCGGCTCCCTGCGGCGCATTGGGATTGATCGGACGCGGCTGCCCTGCAACGTCACGATGGGATCTCTCTAAGGATTCGCGCCGGCCGGCGGCGCCGCCAAATCGAACGTGACGCGACAGCGAAGCCCCGCCGGCACGGCGTTGCCGGGATTGGCGAGTACGAGTCTGACGCCGAAAGTGCCGCTCGCGGCGTCGAACACCTGATCGACCACGCTCACCTTGGCCTCGCGGTCGCCCCCGATCGGGTCGCTCGGCCGCACGATCGCCACGTCGCCGACATTGATGAGCTTGTAATAGCTCACCGGCAAATAGGCCTCGACATTCAGCGGATCGATGCGCGCGATCGAAACGATCGTGGCCTCCTGATGAACGTATTCGCCGGGGCCGAGCGAGCGCTGGGTCACGATTCCGTCTATCGGGCTGCGGATCGTGCGCTGGGCCAGTTCCGCCCGCGATCGGTCGAATTCGATTTCGGCCATTTGATGGTTGAGGCGGGCCAGAGCGAGTTCCTGTTTGGCGACGTTGAAATCGGCTTGGGCGTTTTCGACGTCCTGAGAGCTGGCGACGCGCTGTTGCTCCAAGCCGAGCTTGCGATTCAATATTCCGGTCTTTTGATCGAGCACCGCCTGTTTGGCTTCGATTTCGGCGGTGCTGTCGGCCCGGGCCTTGTTGTAGGCGACGACCGCCTCCTCGACCGCCGATTCCATGTGGGCGACGACTTGTCCTCGCTTGACGGCGTCGCCGCGGTCGACGGCGACGTCGGCGATGATGCTCGCCACCGGGCTGCCGAGCTTCACATTGAGCGAGGCCTCGATCACGCAGTCGAAGGTTGCCGGAGAGGCGTTCGCGAGGCTCGCGGAGACGATCGCGCCGAGCAGGCCGACGGCGACCGCGAGGCGACCGCGTCGGGTCAGCGCCTCCGAACCGCGCCCGGCGCCTCGCTTGGCGGACGAGGCGATCGTCGTCTCGGGGTCCAGTGTCGACGGTCGCCGCCTCATTCCGACCTGCCTGTGAACGCCAGCGTCTTCGTCTGCCAATGATCGGAGCGCAACAAATCGGCGCGCATGCGGGCGTGAAGCCGCTCGGCCCGTCGCTGCGCGTAGTTGGAGGCCTCCCGGCCTGCCCAAGCGCCGACGAATCGCGTCACCGCCTTGGCGAGGCCGGAAAGCGCGATGCCCGATTCGGTGTCCATCAGCGCGTCCTCCAACGACAGGATCGCCTCGAACGAGCCGGGTTCTCCCTGTCGGCCGGCGCGGCCGGCGAGCTGGAGGTCGATGCGCCGCGCGTCATGGCGCTCGGTCATGATGACGTGCAGACCTCCGAGTTCCGGCACGCCTTCGCCGAGATGAATGTCGGTGCCGCGGCCGGCCAAGTTGGTCGCCACGGTGATCCGGCCCTGCTTCCCGGCCTCGGCGACGATCTCGGCCTCGCGCCGATCCTGCGTCGCGTTGAGCACGGTGTGAGGCAACGAGGCCGCGCGCAGGAACGCGCTGGCGCGCTCGGAGCTCGCGACCGAGCGGGTGCCGATCAGGACGGGAATGCCGCGTTGGTGCAAATGGGCGACGCGCGCCACGATCCGACGCCATTTTTCCGCATCGGTCGCCACCACGACGTCGGGCCGGTGGACGCGAATTACCGGCTTCGCGGTGGGGATGGCGACCACCGGCAGTCGATAGACGCGCCAAAGCTCGGCGGCGACCGGTTGCAGCGTTCCGCTCATTCCGGCGAGCCGCCGGTAGCGACGGAAGAACCGCTGATAGGTGATTCGCGCGACGGTGGTGCGCCGCTCCGACAGGGCGCAGCCTTCCTTGTGCTCGATCATCTGATGGAGGCCGTCGCTCCACAACCGGTCGGGCATGATGCGGCCGGTATATTCGTCGACGATCCGCACCTTGCCGTCGGCGACCACATAGTGCTCGCCGCGATGGAACAAATGAACCGCCGCCAAGGCCTGCCGGGCGAGTTCCTCGCGGCTGACGAGGCTGCGCCAATGACCGGCGAGCGCCTGGGCGAATTGCTCGACCCGCGCTTGTCCGGCGGCGGTCAGATAGATGCGGCGCTCTTCGTTCGATACGATGAAGTCGGCCCCGGCCTCGAGGCCGGCGGCCAAATCGAGCGCGCTCGCCACCGTGCCCGCGTCGATCGCGCCGTCGGCGGCGCCGGAGATGATGAGCGGGGTTCTCGCTTCGTCGACGAGGACGCTGTCGGCCTCATCGACCAGGGCGAAATGCAAGCCGCGCAGCCGCAGGCGCCGCGATCGCGGCGACGGACTGTGCAGCGCCTCCATCTTCAGCGGCAGGTCGCCCGCGGTCTGACCGAGGACCATCCGGTCGCGCAGGTAGTCGAAAGCCAGCTCCTTGTTGGTGCAGTAGGCAATGTCGCACGCGTAAGCGGCCCGGCGCTCCTCCGCGCGCTGGCCGCCCACGACGACGCCGACGCTGAGCCCGAGACTGCGGTAGAGCGGCCCCATCAGCTCGGCGTCGCGCCGGGCGAGGTAGTCGTTGACGGTCACGACGTGAATTGGCACGCCGGCAAGCCCCGCGGCGCCGGCGACAAGCGTCGCGGTCAGCGTTTTGCCCTCGCCGGTGGCCATTTCCGCAAGCATGCCTTTGATCATGGCGAAAGCGCCGATCACCTGGACGTCGAAATGCCGCTTGCCCAAAACGCGGTCGGACAATTCCCGAATCAACGCGAAGGCTCGCGCCGTGGCGAGGTCGGGAAACCCCGGTTCGCGCCGCAGCGTGATCGCCGTCTGACGCGCAGCCGTCGCAAACCGTTCGGTCGCCAGAGCGCGGAACTCCGCCGCGTGACCGTCGACGAGCCGCAGAATTCCCTCGAGCTTGCGCGCCCGCCGACGGCTGGCGGCGGCGATCCATCGGGAGCGCGCGGCCGCAACCACCGCCTCCAAAGCCGTCCCGCGCCGTTCGGGCGCCTCGGGGTAGATGCGCTGCGCCGGCAACTCGTAAGGCGGCGCGGCGCGCTGGACGGCGGGGTCAAACACGGAACTGCCCGAGGAAAAACTGACGCAACGACCGCAAAACCCGCCAGGCGATCGCTTCGTCGCCGTGCTGGAAGCGCACATAGACGCGAGAGCCCAGCCTGGGAGCGCCGATCGGCTCGAGAAGCTCGACGTCGATCTGATAATAGCTGAAGAGCGCCTGCGGGCGCTGCGTTCTCGAGGGGTCGAGGGCGATTGTCCCGCCGCCTCGCGTCGTCAAGGCGAGGCTCGGCACATCCTGCTGCGCGGCCGGCGTCTCGCGCAGAATCCTGGCCGCGATCGGACGCGCGGAATCCTCCGCCAGATGCGCCTCCACCGCGGTGGTCGATTGGCGAATGAGATCAACGTCGGCCTGCGGCGCCAGGACTCGGACGACGGGATTGGCGTTGGCGATGACGTAGCCGAGCAAATCCCCTCGCTTGACGAAGCGCCCCGGCGCGTCCTCGGCGCGCGGAAAGACGAATCGCCCGCCTCGGTCGGAGTCGACATCGAGATCCTGCTCTTGCGCGCGCGCCGCCGCGAGACGTTCGGTCAGATGGGTCGCCTGCTCTTCGAACATCTCGGCTTGGACGCGATCGATCTGCCTGACCGCCTCGAGCCGCTGGTGGGCTTCGTCGAGTTGGGCCTCGATGACGGCCATCCTGGCGTCGAGAATGGGATCCTCGAGCGCGACCAACGTCTGGCGAGGCGCCACATCCTCCCCAGGCGTCGCGACGACCTTGGTCACGAAGCCGTCGGTCTTGGCGCGCACCTCCGCCTGATCGGGCACGGCGATGACGCCTTCCGCGATGGTGGAATAGGGGAGCGGAATGAGGAACAAGATCATGGCCGCGGCCGCCGCGAAGGCCCCGACGACGGCGAAGGCCCGACGGCGCTGGCCACGCAGCCGCGCGCTGGTCGCCATGAATTTCGCGCCCCTGAAAAGCGGCAGAATGACAATGGCGGATATCGACCACAGCGCCATCACCGCCCCGATGGCGAAAAGCCGCGTCGCCAGGAACAGCGCGATGCCGAGCGACACGATCATCCGGTAGGCGAACGAAAGCACCGCGTAACCGAGCAGCCACTTGGCTTCGCTGGGCACGGCGACCGGGTTCTCGACGTCGTCGATCCTGAACAGGCGGCGCTGGACAAGATAAAAGAAATAGGCGTTGGCCCGACTGCCGAGGTTGGGGACCTCGATGAGGTCGGAGAAAATATAGTAGCCGTCAAAGCGCAGAAGCGGATTGCCGTTGAACAGCAGCGTCGAGACGCCGCCGATCAGCATCACGTTGAACGCCACCGTGCGTCCGAGCCCGGGACTTGCCTTCAGCCAGACGATCGTGGCGATCGCGGCGAGCGCCACCTCGACAAGGATTCCGGCCGCCCCGACGACGATGCGGCGGCTCTTCCGGCTGAACGCGGCCGAAGCGGACGCATCGACGTAGAGGACGGGAATGAACACCAGAAGCATGATCCCGACCTCATGGACCTCGCCGCCCCAAATCTTCGTCGCGTAGGCGTGGCCGAGTTCGTGGAGGCTCTTGACCAGCGGGTAGACGCACATGATCACCGCGACGTTCTCGGCGGCCAACACGCGGTCGGAGACGTCGGCGACGAGCTCGGACCCGTGGAGCACAGCGAGCACGACGCCGGCGAGCGCCAGGGCGAGCCACGCCAGAAAGCCCGGCACGGTGAACAACGGACGCACGAACGGCATCGTCAGGTCGAGCATGCGATTGGGATCAAACAGCGGAACGCGCAGCGCCATCGGGTTGCGCAGTTGCTGCATCATTCGACGCTGGTTGGCCTTTTTCGACCGCTCCGCCATTTCGTCGAAATCGGGCGGGATCTCTCCCTGAAGCAGGTCGGCGCCGTGCAGCTGGGCGAGAAGCTGGATCGTCTCGTCCTGAGTGGGCGGATCGTCGCTGGCCCTGCGGCCGGCCGCCTCCCAGATATCGCGCATGGTCCGCCGCCCGTCCATGAGGCAAATCATCAGATTGGCCATCGGCGAAAGACTGTGGAAACGACCCGTCTGATGGTCCTGGAGAATGTGCCAGACCTTGCCGCGGAACACCTGACGGTGAATGTCCGTGTGACGGCGCAGACGCGGTTTCAGATCGGCGACCCGATACCAGGAACTGCTGAATAGCGAGCGGCTCATCGGCGTTCACCGCACCCAGCGCCAGGACCATATGCGCATCCAGTCGATCAGGGGATGCAGCCAGATCCAGGCAAGTTTCCGCCGCCCGATGGCGATCTTTCCGACGCCCTCCATGCCCGGCCTCAGCTGCGGCGAATTGTCGGTCAGCCGGCCCTCGACGCGAAATGCGTTGCGGCCGGATCGCGCCTCGGCGATCGGCGTGATCTTGTCGACGACGAACGGCAAATTGAGGTTCGGCAGGGCGGAGACGACAAGCTCGCCGGTTTGGCCGGGCTCGATCAAGCGGACGTCGCGTTCGTCGACGTCGAGGATGACGCGATAGGCGTCGAGCGGCGCGATCTCGAATAGAACCTGGCCGCGCTGCACGGCCGTGCCGATCAACTGGCTCAAGTCGCCCGACACGACGAGTCCGGCGATCGGAGAACGCAGCTTGATCCTGTCGAGCTGCTCGTCGACCAGCTTGATCTGCGCCGAGGCCTGATCGACCTGACTGCGGATGACGTTGATCGCCGCCGGTTGGCGCGCCGCCAGGGCCTTGTCGTATTCGTAGAGGTGCTCCTGGCGCTCGGTGACCCATTTGAGACGCTCGAGCAACAGATCGCGATCTTCGAGCGTCGCGAGCACGTCGCCTTCGTTCGTCGCGTCGCCGGCGCGCGCCTTCGCGTCCTTGATGAAGCCGTCATAGGGCGCAACGACCGCGCGCCGCACGAGGCCTTCGATCTGGGCGTCCGCGTCGACCTGATAGAGGCCCTGCGCAAAGGTCAGAATGAGGGCGGCGGCGACGACCGCGACCGCAATGAGTTTGCGCACGAGGTGTCCGGGCCCGAGCAGCCGCGCAAGCTGGCGCCGAAGGCTTTCGGCCGCCTTGACGATCAGCCACGGTCATTGCGCCGCTTCTCCTCCAGAACCGGCCCGACGATCGAGGTCGCGAGCTCCAGCAGTTCGATGGTCTCCGGTTCGAACGGAACGTCCGGCGGACGCTCGAAGGTCAGAGCGCCGACAAAGCCGTCGGCGACGAGCATGGGCACGGTGAGAACCTGGCCGTCATGCTGGACCCGTGAGAGTTCGGCGTGCGCCGAGGTCGCCACAAGCTGCTCCGCCGGGGCGGGATAGAGGATCAGGCAACGCTGATCGAGCGCCTCGTCCATGGCGGCCGCGAGGCCGCTCACGAGGACCATGCGCGGGCCAAACTGGGCCGTATGCGAGATGACCTTCACGGCGACGGTGTTTCGACGGCGAACGCCGAGGCTCACCCGCGCGCACCGGCAGCGGACCGCCAATCCGGTCACGACGGCCATCGCCGAGGCGTCGAAACCCTCGCGGCCGAGCGCGTCGGCGAGAAGGTCGAGGGCGGCGCGGGAGCGATCCAGCAGGCGGTCCCGCTCCTCGCTGCGATCCTGTCGCAGCCGTTCGCGAATCCAGGCCACGCCCCATTGCAGATTTCGCAACGCCGATTTGGCGTCGTCGCCCCGGGTTCCGCGCACCGCCACCGCGACGACGCCTTGCAATTCGCCCCCCAGCAGAATGGGGAAGGCGACGTGGGCGGCCCCGTGGGGGTCGGCCGTCCGCCCCGCGCCGTCGACGCTCGCAACGCCCCGCCGCTCGCGCAGAGCCAGTTCGGCGACCTCGGTCAGAGGCGCGTATCGGCCTGAGCCCTCCGGCCAGAACGCCGCGGCGTCGAAGCTGTTCGGGGCGACGCCCGCAAGCAGCACGACGCCTCGCGTCGCGCCCTCGATGATCTGGCATTGCAGCGCAAGCCAAGCCCGAGCCATGTTGGTCAGGCTGGCGGCCTCGCCAAGGCGCCTCCAGAGAGCGGGCTCGAGCGACGCCACAGACGCGCCATCGCCGGAGCCCGGCTCGGTCCCGTCGGAACCGGGCGATTCGCTGACGCCCGCGAGCGCGGAATCGCCGGGCAGGGAGCGGCCTTGCGTGTGTCCGGTCAACTGGCGTTACCGCTCCACATCGAGCGCTCCGTGCCTCGACTCGTATTCGCGCAGCACCCCGCCGAGGACCGTCCACAGCCGTTTGGCCGCAAAGGGGGTCAAGATGATCCGGTTCGTAAGGTCGACGGCGACCTGACCGTTCTCCGTGACGTTCCATGTCCGGTTCATGCCGAAGAAGAGGTCGACCTGCTCACGCGTGCTTTGGACGTTGACCACGTTGGCGAAGTGAGTGGCCATTTCCTTGTCGTTCCATTGCACCGACGCCGCGCGCGCGGGATCGGACGGCGTCGGTTGCGCTTCCGCGACGGTCGGGGTCTTCGCCATTCTCGCTCCTGCTCCATTGAAGGCCTCGCCGCCATGCGCGCTCGAGGCCTAGCCGACGTAACCGCTGCGACGCGTGCGCCGGACAAGCCCAGCGCGGCGGCG